>JAKQHE010000004.1 GCA_029573155.1 bacterium | reverse complement strand
CGCCACCGCCGCGACGGCGATGAGAATAAGGCTCAACGACCGTTTCATGACGACACCTCCGGCGCGACCAGACGCCGCCCCGCGGGGTCTTGCCAGTGGGCGAACGGGATATCGAACAGCGCCCCGAGCGCCGGAAGAGCGAGCGCGTCCACGGCGATCATCGGAAGGCTGACACGCCCCTTTTTAAGTCCCAGCACATTCCCGCCGAGGAAGAGGGCATCATTCACCTCATGGGTCACCAGCACGATGGTGCGGCCGAGTTCGCCGTGCGCCTTCTTGAGCAAGCGCAGTAGCGCGGCGCGGTGGGCCGGATCGAGCGCGGCGGTCGGCTCGTCGAGGAGTAGGAGCGGGCTTTCCTGTGCGAGCGCCGCCGCGATGAGGACGAGCCGTTTCTCGCCCCCCGAAAGGGTCGTCACGGTGCGGGGAAGGAGCGGCGCGATACCGGTCACCGCGACCGCCTGTCCGATCGCGGTACGGTCGGCGGCGGTGAGCGGCGAAAAGGAGCCGCGATGGGGATAGCGCGCCAGTTCGATGAACGCCGCGACGGTGAACGGGACGGTGAAGTTCGCCTCCTGCGGCACGACGGCGATCATCTTCGCCCGGTCGCGGCCCGAAAGCGTTCCTATCTCTTTTCCCGCCAGTTCCACGCGGCCCGCGGTCGGCGCGAGGAGTCCCGCGAGACACTTGAGCAAGGTCGATTTCCCCGCGCCGTTCGGCCCGATGACCGACAGAATGCCGTGTTCCGGCAACTCCAGCGAGATGTCGTGCAGTATCGCCGCAGATCCGATGGAAACATTCAGTCCCTGTGCAGTCAGAAGCACCCTCATGATGTTACCGTATCAGGATGTATCAGCCGGGCGAGTTCTTCGAGGAGGAGCGGGGCGCGCGGGCCGGGGATGAAGGAGCGGTCGCCGGTGACGATGTGGACGCGGCCGTTTTTCACCGCGCCGACGGTGTCGAAACCTTTCCAGTCGGCGGCCGAGGCGGTCTGCGCTTCGTCATCGGAGACGAATTCGATGATGATGTCGGGGTTCATCGCGATGAGTCCTTCGGCCGATATGCGCGGATAGGGAATGCCCACCGTGCAGGCGTTCTCGCCACCCGCCTTGGCGATGAGTTCGTCGTGGAAACTCCCCTTCCCCGCGACGAAAAGCCCCTTGATGCCGGTCGCGTCATGGTCGCGCCCCACCGCCACGAGCACCTTCGGCCGCTGCTTTCCGGCGCTCCGTTCGGCCGCCTGTTTGAGCGCCGTGTCAAAACGGATGACGAACGCGTCAGCCTCTTTTTCTACGCCGCAGGCGCTCCCCGCGATCCGCGCCGAGGCGGCGACATCGCCCAGTTCCTTTGCCGGGAGCGCGACCGTCGCGATGCCGGCGGCGCGCAGTTTCGCGGCGATCCCGTTCTGTTCGGGGAGATGGAGAACGGTATCGGGACGCACCCCGATCACCGCTTCGAGCGACGGATCGTGCCAGCCGCCGATCTTCGGTATCTTCAGCGCCTCGGGGGGCCACGTACAGTAGCGCGTCACGCCCACCAGACGTGACCCGAGGCCGAGTTCGAAAAGCGTCTCGGTGACGCTCGGGGCGAGCGACACGATGCGTGAACAGGGCGCGGCGGGCGGCGGCG
>JAKQHE010000268.1 GCA_029573155.1 bacterium | reverse complement strand
GTGAGAGATGACGAGGTGGCCGCTTGGGCCGCGGGGACCGGTCGACAAGGAAGGCGAGCCCCGCATCAGGCGCGGGGCTCGCATCAGGCGTGGACGACTCACCTTCCGGTATGACCGAGACACTGCAAGAAGACACGAACGCTCAGGATCCATCTTGGGAGAAGAACCAGACCGAACTTTTTGAACTGGTCGGTTACTTGCAACTCAACCCGAACGATAATGGCGTCCCCATCCCCGACCAAACGCGGGTGGAAGGGGACAATGTAAAAATGTTCTTCGAGAACATGCAGAAAGACTCGAAGAGTAAACTTTACCACATGCATGTTTATGTCGCGGGTAAATATCTTTTGTACAGTGACCCCGACGACTCCGCGATCGCTAAATTAGGTTCCGACCTACAGAATAAGACTTTCACGCCCGCCGAAGAACATGACGCACCACCCCCATCCGAAGAAGATGATACTCATCTGGCGGATGGAGGAAAAACTTGGTACGATGAGCACGCCTACGACTGGTATTTCTCTAAACGAGTAGCCGAGTATGACCTGTTCGGCGTTCTACTTACGCTCGATGCCGGCATCTTTCTTAATTACGGTGCACAGATGAAGATCCGGTTGGGCGATGATCGGGCATTCACCACCATCAACATAGATTCTTCTTCTTCTTTCTCCTTGCCTCTGGGACAATATGCGCGTGGAAAGCTCGAACTAGTTCCCTATGTCGATGTCTCCGCCTTTGTCGAAGGAAGCGCAAGTTTCGGCATCTTGTTCGCATCAGTAAGCGGTACGCTCGGCATCCAACTCAATATTTTGACGGCTGAATTGCCACTGTTGGCTCGTTATGAAGTGGGAATGGCGGAGATAAAAACCAAAGAAGAGAAATGCAAAGAAAAAGACTTCTTCTCCCCTAACTGTTATGAGGGTTTCATTCGAGAATTTGATGATCTTAATTTGATAAAACCCTACCTCGACATGAATGCCTCGATGTCGGTATCTCTTGACATCCTCAAACATTCAGAGATATATGCTCAAGCCGATCTTGCGGTGTTGGGCATAACGGTGGTGGATACCGGGAAGATGACGCTATTCAAGGATATCATACCGGGGCAGATGCATTACGAATACAAGGTACTGGAACTGCCACAACAGTTCCGGCGAATAGACCTCGAAGATGTTTCACAGTTCATACGGTAGGAGCGGTCCATGCGAATATGGTTTTGGTGGACGATGACACTTGCCCTGCTGGTCTCGTGCGAGAACGATGTCGCTTTTCTCGATAAAAAACTGGAGGCCTGCATCAGAAATAATTTGAATGATGAAGATGATCCTCTGACTCAGGATAATCTTGATCAAATAACCCTACTGTACTGCGGCATAGGGGCAAACAAGGAAGAAAGCGGGATAAATTCTCTTAATGGCATAGAGCATTTAGGGAATCTAGAGAAACTCAGTCTGAGTTATTCCCACATCTCTGATATAAGTCCTTTGCGGGATCTTAAAAAACTAAAAGAACTCGGCATAGGCACCGACAAGAAAATAACCTCTTATGCTCCGATACTTCTTTTGCCGCTCACCAACTTGGGTGTTGAAGGAGCGGAGATAGAGGACATCAGTTTTTTATCATACATCCCTTCTTTGGAGAGGATAAATTTCGAACACAACGACATCACCGACATCAGCGTGATAAAGCAACTGCCTAGTTTGACCAGTATTGACATCAGTTACAACAAGGTATCCTCTCTCGAAGCCATAGCGAACCATCCGAATATTCAAAACTTCTCTTTCATTTCGATCGGCTACAACTGTATGGATTGTGCCTTGGAGGAAGAACATGTTGCCAAGGTAGAAGAAAAGAACCCTGATGTGTATATCAGTTGCAATTCCAGTAACCAACTTCTCCCCGAGAACTGCGAGGAATGACGCCCCTCCCCTCCCGCCGCACCTCCCTTCTGAAGATACTTGTTCCGCTCGTCATCGTCGCCCTCGTCATCGTCGCGGCGCTGCTCTTCCGGCATGAGCCATCCTTCTCGCTGACGCCCGGCACCGAGTACCGCTATCGTTTCTCTCTCCGGAGTGAGGAATTCATCGCCGGCGGCGAGGGTTCGCTCCTCTCCTCGGCCGGCATCGGCGACATCACCACCGCCACCGACCTCGAAGCGCACCTGCTACTCCGGTGCGTACAGCGGACCGACACGGGGTATCTCGTCGCCTTCTCCCTGACCGATCCGGATCGGCACGACATCCTGCTGAACGATCGCCCGCTCATCCCCGACCGCCTCTCGTTCGACGCTCTCTTCGCCGGCCAGACCGCCTACGCGCAGATGACCGCCGACGGCTCCATCGGCGAACTGCTCTTCTCCCCCGCCGCGCCGCCGACCTTCAAGCGGCTCATGAAGAACATCCTCGGCGAGATACAGTTATCGCTTCGGCCCGAAAGCGACTGGACAGCGCGGGAACACAACCGGCGCGGCGACTACGCCGCCCGTTACCGGGTCGAACGACCGCTGTTCTCCGGTGCGGTCACCATCGACAAACAGTGGGATTCGTACCGCGCGCTGGCGCCGGTGAAAACGGCGATGGGCGACGCCAAAGTGTCGGCCTCCTTCTCGCTCGTACCGGCGGCCGACGGTTATTGCCGTTCGCTACAGGGGACCGAAGAGACGGCCGCCTACGATCCCGACGGCGGCGAACTGTACCGCTACAACGGCGAGGTGTCGCTCTCCTTTCTGCGCGCCGAACCATTCCCGGCCGAACTCCCGTCGCTCGCGAAACTGCTCGAGACCCATGAGCGCTCCCCGTTCTCGGCGCCGGTCCGCGACCGCGCGGCCGAAAAGGAGAATCTGCGGAAGATGGCCGACGACCTCTCGTTCGACGAGTTGGAGTCGCTCCTGCTCAAGGTGAGCGCGGGCGAACTGAGCGGCAAGGAGGAGATAACGACGCTCCTCCGGCGCGCCCACGGCCTGCTCGGCCTCCACCCCGAACTGAACGACCGGGTCGCCGACCTCTGCCTGCGCGACGACCTGCACAGCGACGCCCGCAAACTGATACTGACGGTACTCACCAGCCACGACCTGCCCGAGACACAGGCGGCGATGCGCAAGATACTGAACGGCGATACGGTGAAGCACGACCCCGCCTACCCGATGCTTCTGCAGGCGGCCGGGTTCCTCGCCACGCCGGACAAAGAGACGGCCGCGCTGGTGCAGGGTGTCCTGCGCGAGGAGCACGGCGAAAAACGGTATGCCGCCGCCTACACGCTCGGTGTGATCGTCGGCACCATGCGGGAAAGCGGACGCGACAACGAAGCGCGGACACATAACCGGGAACTGGTCGCGCGACTGGAGCAGGCGGAGAGCGCCGAGGAGCAACAGCGCCTGCTTGTCGCACTCGCCAACGCCGGCATGCCGGAGAATGTCCCGGTGGCGCGTCGCTACGCCCGCGACGGGAACCCCGAAACACGGACGGCGGCGGCGATGGCGCTCCGCAAGACGCAGACCGAGGATTCGGAACGGGCGCTATTCGACCTCACCGGCGACGGCGACCGGAATGTGCAGAATACCGCTTTGCTGATGCTTTCGAAATACCGCGTGGGCAAAAACCACCTCGACGAGATCGGGGCGAAGATCGGGCAGGGCGCCATCACCGAGGAAAGTTACCAGATGGTGCTGAACCTGCTCGCGCCGCTCCGCGGGACGCAGGGCGACGCGGTGCGCGACCTCTGCCGGCGGATGCTCGAAAAAGGGGTCAAGGACGCGAACCTCGCCCAGCAGATACGGGAATTGATGGAGCGTTGAAGTACTATGCGATACGGCGCGGTAACGACGATCATCGATGTTGCGCCCACCAAGAGAAAGAGGGTGATCATGCCGAAACATCTCCTGTTCCTTGCGGTGATATTCCTGCTCGTCGCCTGCGAGGATTCTGTCAAGAGGGGACCGAGGCTTTGGATCTCTTACGGCGGACTTGAATGGTCGAAACAAAGGGAAGGATGGCTTAACTGGTACGAGGCAAAAGAGTACTGCGCCTCGATCGGAGGGCGCCTCCCAACGGTCGATGAGATAAAAACGCTCTTCCCGTACTGTAAGAAGATACAGAAGAACGGCTCCTGTCAATTATCTGACCCGGAATGTCTGACCTTTGATTGTTGGGAAACCGGATGCTCATGTGATGAACGCAAAGGAGATCGGGTACCATCCATGCTTGGAGACGACAGTGTCGACTTGTGGTTATCCTCTGTCTTTATGAGCGATGACCGGCAGGCTTTTGTTTTTCGTGTATGGTGGGATTTCGGAGAATTTGGCATGGAATATAAAGAACGCCAGAGAGCAGAGCTGCGTTGTGTGAAACTCACCCCCGAAGAGATAAACGACACCGAAAAACCGGATGACATAACCGAATACGGTCTCTTTTGGTCAGAAAGGGGGCCTTTCATGACTTGGCAGGAGGCGGATGACTACTGCGAAGCCCTTGAAGAGGACGGGCATGACGATTGGCGACTGCCCACCATCAACGAACTACGCACCATAATCATTAACTGTCCTGATACCATGCCGGGCGGGTCCTGCAATGTTTCAGATCCAGAGTGCTTGGATGAAACTTGTAGCAAAGACTGCTCATGTGAATATGAGAATACCCCTCATGACAACTTCTCTTATTCCAGCCTAGGGGATAGCGAAATCGTCAGGCTTTGGTCTTCTTCTATTACTCCTCCGTACACCCCGCAACCATCTTACCACCTAGTGTGGAAGGTTGCTTTTTCCGATGATTCTATATATTCCAGCCTCCCAGACAATGGGGGCGATGTCCGCTGCGTGAGAACGCCGTCCCGCTCCGAACAGATACGGGAACTGATGGAATAACCCCCTTCCTTTGACTTCTTGGTCCGCGCCGGTAGAATGGCGGCATGAACGGACCCCTGCGCCACATCCCCGACCTGACGCCGCGCGCCGCCTTCCCCGAGGCGGCCGACGACGCCTTCATCCGCATGACGCAGGCCCTGCGGGCGGCCGACGGCGACCCGTCGAAATTGCCCGAGCCGCTCTCGATACGCTATCAGCACAATCTCGCCGCGAACCTGATGAAGGAAAAGGTCTTCTTCATGGTGTCGGAGAAACTGCGCGCCGGCGGCATCGCGGAGGTCTACCCGATAAAGGGGATGCACCTGCTCCTCGGGCTGTACCGCGACCTACCGGGCATCCGGACGATGGTCGATATAGACCTCATGGTGCGCAAAAGCGATTTCACGAAACTGCCCGGCATCGTGCGGGCCAACCCGGCGTGGCAACCCGACATGGCGCGCCTCCTCGACCTGCGGGCGCATATCGCCACCGACATATCGTTCATCGCCGATCATACCTCGGTCGAGGTGAAGCGCGATCTCATCCTGATGCCGGTCGTCGACCCTGCCCCCTTCTTCGACGCCGCCAAGACCGTCACCGTCGCCGGGAAAGAGGCGCGACTGCTCCAGCCCGACCACGCGGCACTGCTGTATATCCTGCACCACATCGGCGATCACCTGCTCCACTACCGGCGCATCGAGCACCGCCACCTCGCCGAGTTCAGCGTCATCCTCGCCGATCTCGGCGACACCCCGGCGTTCCGCGAACTGTGTCGTGCGGCAGGCCTCGAACGGTGGTACGACCTCATCCTGTTCCTCATCTACACGCTGTTCGAACGCCCGGTCGTCACCCCCGCCGACTTCACCATCCATCCGATATTCTCCTGCATCGTGAAACGGCGCGACGGCGTGCTCGGCCTCACGGCCGCCGCGCGGCTCACCGCCTTCCTCTACGGCGCGTGGGCCGTGCCGCTGTTCACCCGCAACGCGCTTTTGTGGCTGCCGAAGAAGATGGTGCGGCGGGGACATTAAACCCCGTCAAGGCCTTGTCTTTGTTAAACCCTTCCCTTTAATTCCCTTCCCTTGACAGGGCAGGGGGCGGTATTTTTCCCATTCAAACGCGAGCACCTGTCTGAGCGGAGTTTATCGAAGCGAGTTGCGCAGCGTCCCGTCAGACCCTCTTCTTTGCTTCCTTTCTTCTTGGTCTGAAGAAGAAAGGAAGACGCCTACAGCGTGCGTCAGCAGGCGAGGCGGAATGATCGCATCGCGCTCGCCGAAACGCTCCCCTTCCCAGACCCTCATCCCTGCCTTCTCCCTCTATTAGGTAGAAGGTGATAAAAAAAGGACGGGGCGCCCTGCCCCGGCTTCGCTTACGCTATGCCGTGACAAGGCGCCCCTATGGGGTGGGAGGGGGTTTTGATCCAACTCACCCCTGTCCCCTCTCTTGCCAAGAGAGGGGTGCCGCGAGGCGGGGTGAGTTATCTAAACAAACTCCTGATCCTCGACAAGAGCGAGGTGGCCGTCGCCACATTCACCGTGACGCCGTCACCGCGACTCCAGTCGCTGTAGTATCCTTCGTCATCATAGCCACGCACCTCGGCGTAGTAGGTCTGCCCGTTCACGATATCGGCGTCGGTGATGATAGTCTGGAAGCCGTTCAGTACCTCGACCGTATCGGATATGACCGTGCCCGCCGTATCGACGATCCGCACATCGTAGCCCTTCGCCTTGAAGACCGGACTCCACGCGACGCCGATCTGACCGGCATACGACTGCGAGTCGATATCGGTCCCCGGCTTGGTTATCTTGCCGCTCTTCACCTCAACCTCGCGGGTCGGGAAGGTCTCGGTGTAGCGCTTCTGATCGATCGCGTAGAGATAGCCGTCGGCGACGCCGACC
>JAKQHE010000286.1 GCA_029573155.1 bacterium | reverse complement strand
CCGACGGCGACGACCTGCTCTCCGACGAAACACCCGACGAGGACAGCGGTCCGACCTACGACCCGCGCGTCGAACCGGCGCTTTGCGGGATGGCTCCCTACCACTGGTTGCCATCGACCGGCATGGGCGACATCATCGAGTTCGACCAGATGTTCGGATCGCTCGGCGACATCGCTCAGACCAGCAAGGTGGCGCTGACGCTTATCAAGACACAACTCGAGAATGATGGCGAGGTCAACCTCCAGCGCGACCCGGCGTACGACACGCTCGTGTTCCGCATCCTCTATAAGACGCAGGACAAGGGCCAACAGGTCGAGGCGACCGGGACCATCGCGGTGCCGCTCTCCGGAAAGACCTTCCCCATCCTCATGGTACAGCACGGCACCGCCGGACTCGGTGACCCGTGCTCCCCTTCAGCAGGTGACGAACTGAACGGGACGGCGATGGTCGCCGCGCTGTTCGCCTCGTTCGGCTACATCGCCATCGCCCCTGATTATATCGGTCTCAAGAGCATGGGGACCCCTTCGACCGAACTCCACTCCTATCTCATCGGCGAACCGACGGCCATCGCGTCGCTCGACATGGTGCGCGCCGTACCGAAGTTCCTCGCGCGTCCCGAGATACAACTTCTCGGCATCGACCCGAAACCGGGCAAGGTCATCATATCGGGCGGTTCGCAGGGGGGCCACGCCGCCGCCTTCACCACCCGCTTCGCCCCCTACTACGCCCCCGAACTCGACATCAAAGGGGCGGTCTGGGGCATCCCACCGACCGACATCTATTCCCACGCCGTCCGCGCCCTGAACAACTATGTTCCGGCCTCAGGCAACACCGCACTCGTCTTCTTGTCGGCCAACGACTGGTACCGAGACGAGCCGATGATGCTCTCCGATGTTTTCATCGAACCGTGGGACAGCACCCTGCGTACCCACGGGCTGACCAGTTGCGATCTTGACGGACCGCTCGACGACGCAGGCGTCGATACGCTTGAGGAACTCTTCACCCCCGAGCTGCTTGCCGCGGCGAAACTCGACCCGTTCTGTGACGGTTTCGAACCGTGGCTCTGTTACATCAAGGAGAATACGCTTTCGCGCAGTTCGGTGCCTCGCATCGACACGATACCGGCGTTCATGATACTTTCGGAGAACGATACGCTGGTGGTGCCGTTCATCGAACGCGACGCCTTCGCTGAACTCTGCGATCAGGGCTACCAGATACAGTACCGCGAGTGCACCGGCGCTTCACACAGCGACGGGTTCCTCTGGTCGCTCGACGATCAGTTGGATTGGCTTGATGACCGATACAACGATGTCCCGATGACCGATGTCTGCACCATCCACCCGGCGGTCAAGTGCAAGAGCGCGCCGTAGAATCGTTCATCATCAGCCCCCCCGCCATAACCCCAACGCCGTTCCCGTCGGAGAATCCTCCCTGCATAACAGTTCCCATGGCATGCCGCTGAAAAGCACCCGTCCGCCAT
Source organism: bacterium (assembly GCA_029573155.1). Classification (GTDB taxonomy): domain Bacteria; phylum UBP6; class UBA1177; order UBA1177; family JAKLFG01; genus JAKLFG01. The sequence continues at coordinate 1,169 of JAKQHE010000286.1, read as the reverse complement.
CGGGACCTCCGCCGGGGCCGAGTTCGACCAGATGGTCGGACGCCGCGATGAGCGGTTCGCTGTGGGTCGCCATGAGGATGGTCGACCCCTGCCGCGCAAGATCAGCGAACAGGGACGCCAGTTCGGCGACATCGGCCGGATGAAGCCCCGCCTCCGGTTCGTCGAGAAGATAGAGCACCTGTTCCTTTCCCTTCCCGGCGATGAGCCGCGCCGCGAGGTGGAGCCGCTGGAGTTCGCCCGCCGAACAGCGGTCGGTCGCCTGTCCCATGGTGAGATAGCCGAGCCCCGCCTTTTCGAGAATGGCCAGTCCGTGCGCCATCATCTTATCGCCGTTGAACAGCGCCGCACCGTCGCGTACCGTCAGGGCGTGGATATCGGCGATGTTCTTCCCGTGCAGGTGGATGGTCAAGACCTCGGGGTTGAAGCGCGTGCCGTTGCAGGCGGGGCAGGGCGCCTCGACATCGGGGAGGAAGTCGAGCGCCACCGTTTCGCGGCCCGTTCCCTTGCAGGTCTCGCACCGGCCCGCCGCGGTGAGGAAACTGAAATGGCTCTTGGTGAGCCCCCGCTCTTTCGCTTCGGCGGTCGCGGAGAAAAGAGTGCGCAGACGGTCGGCGAGTCCCGTGGCGGTCAGGAGCGTGCTCATGACCGATGCGGTGTGGCGCAACCGTTCGAGCGACAGCACCTCGCTGAACCGTTCGAGTCCCTCGATCGCGGCGCACCCGCGCGGCGACCCGGCCGCGGCGCTCGCCGCGACGATCTCGAACAGAAGCGTCGATTTACCGCTTCCCGAAACGCCGGTGAGCGCCACGACCACGCCGCCGCCACAGGCTTTGGCGGGCAAGCACTGGCACGGGATATCGAGCGTGATATCTTTCAGGTTGTGGGCGTGTGCTTTTTCGATATGGATGACCGACTCCGGCGCACCGCTCTTTCTCTCCGGGACCGTACCGTGCAGATGGTCGCCCGAAAGCGTCACGCCGGGCCGCAACAGATCGGCGGGTGTTCCGGCGGCGGTGATACAGCCACCCTCCGCGCCGGCGCCGGGGCCGAGTTCGACCATCCGATCAGCGAGCGCCATCAGTTGCGGCGCGTGGTCGACGGTGATGAGCGTATTGCCCGCGGCCGGCAGTTCACGCAGGAGTTCGCCGAGCGTCGCGCGGTCGGCGGGA
>JAKQHE010000266.1 GCA_029573155.1 bacterium | reverse complement strand
GACAAGGTGCCCCAGAACGACGATTTCGCCGTCGCCGACGACATGCTTGAGGTCCCTGACGAATCGGTGGACACCGCGCCCGTCGTCGACACCCTGCCGGCGCAGGACGATATCGTCGTGGACGATGTCCCGCTCGTGGACAACGAGCCGGTGGACGACACGGTCGTTCCCGACGAGAGCCCCTTCGAGACGATAGGGGACTTCGCGCTTAATTTCAACGGGACGGTCAATGTCAACCTGAGCGACTATATGGCCATCACGGGCGGCAAGGGGGTCGTCAACTTCAATTTCAAGGGGGCGCCGTACTCTTACGGAGAACTCAAGATACTCGGCATAAAGCAGCTGTTCCCGATAGCGATACTCCAGCAGGGCAATGTCGCGGTGATGTGGCTCGAAAGCGCGCCGGGGCTCGGCGCCGAGACCAAGAAGGTCTTCGCGATAACCTTCCCCTCGACCATACAGCCGGGGCAGTATGTGATGGAGACGGCGCAGGCCTACGCCTTCTACGGCGACATCAACATCAACCTGCAGGGCGGCCAGTTCGAGATCAAGTGCGTCCGCGCCGCCGGGTATCAGGGGAACATGACGGTGAATTCCTACACCGGGACCGCCGTCGATTTCCTCGCGAACGGCCTGCTCGTCGATCCGGCCGCCGCCGCGAGCCAACTCCCGTATCCGGTCTGTACCGACTGATCGCCCCGGTCAGGGCTGTTTCTTGTTTATCTGTTTGACCTGTATCTGACACCCGTCGTAGTCGCCGACCGTCTTGTCGGGGTAGGCGGGATCGTTGGCGCTCATGGTCTTCACCGCGTCGCAGTCGCCGTCGAACCGGACCGCGGCCGACATGTTGAATGTCGCGGTGGATGCGTTCAGGATGGTCGCGATGGCGTCGGCCATGTCGAGTATCATCTTGCAGGTGCCGACGCTCGCCATCTCCTGATCGCCGCCCGGGATCGTTATCCGGCCGGCGGCGTACTCATAGGTCTCCGGCGGAGTGCTCTTGTTCGCGCAGGTCGCGTCGGTGCCGCAGTCGTAGACATTGACATGGGTCGCGTCGGCCTTTTCGATGTAACTGTAGGTGCCCAGTTCGTCGTCGAGGTCCATGTTGGGGAAGTGGCAGGTGTCCTTGAGCACCTGTACCGAATCGACCTTCCATACGCCGACGATCTGGTCGATGGTGATGCTGGTGTCGGGGTTCTCGCCGGTCGTGCTCGTGCCGCCGCACGCGGCGATGAGCAGCAGGGTGCAGGCAACGATGAACGCGCTGTTCCTCATGGTACTATCCTCCGGGTGTGTGGGGTCCTAAAGATCTTCCTCTTCTTCCTCTTCCTCGTCCTCGTCGTATGAACGCCTCTTCGACCGCTTCGCGGGCCGGTCCTCATCCTCTTCGTCGTCCCCCCCGTCGTCGCCCGCGATGAGTTTGTCGTACTTGTCGCAGGAGGTCTTGTCGTCGAGATCGCACCCCTTGCGGTAGAAATCCTCGGCCTTGCGGCGGTGGTCGCGGATATCGGTCTTCTCCATGAAGAGGTCGCCGATCTTACCGCAGGCGGCCCCGTCGCCCTTCTTGCAGGCCCGCAGGAGTTTCTTGGGGTCGTCGCCGCCTTTCTCCTCCTTTTTCGGCTCGTCGAGCGATACCTCCTCCATCAGTTCCGCTATCGCGCCCCGGGCCCCTTCGCCGATGTCGGCGATGCGCGAACTCTGGTCCAGCACCCGCACCGGCGACGCTATCGCGCCGAGCAGGCCCCCGCTCTTCACATCGAAAAGGGTCGCGAGGAGGTGCATGCTGTCGGGGTAGGTCTTTATCTCGATGCCGATGAAACGGTCGGTCACATCGGTCGCGTAGGTCTTGACGATCAGTATCGTGTCGAACGAGAGCGTCATGGAAAGTATGTCGACGATCTCCTTGACGACCGGCGCGGAGCGGTTGGCCATCGCCTCCTCGATCGCCTCCTCGACGTAGCGGTCGACCCCGTCGGGGATGGGGACGATCTTGGGCGATCCGGCGGCGCTCACGATGCCGGCGCTGAGGGCGGCGAACTCCTTTTTCTTGAGGTCCGACATCACGACGGTCAGGATGTCGCGCCCCGCTATCTTGCTCTTCTGGAGTACGATAAGTTCCTTTTTAGGTATGGATGAGCACCCGATCGCGACAACGATAAGTGCTAATGACATCAGCCAGTTGAGTCTTTTCATCCGTTCACCTCCTGAGGGTCAGGTCATCGGATCGGTATCGCGCCTCCAACGCATCCGGGGTGGACCATTATCCTCTTTTCGGGAGGTCAAGGCAAACTTTTTTTTGAGAAATGTGATCTATATCGGGCAGGCGTCGTCCATCTTCTCGACCGGGTAGCCCTGCTTCTGCCACGCGGGGAACCCATCCTTGAACCAGAACAGCAGTTTCGGGTCGATCCCCCACGACCGGGCCGCCTCGACCGCGTTCTTCGCCCGGAGCACCCCCTTGCAGTAGAAGACCAGTTTCTTCCCCGCGAAGGCTTTCAGCGCCTCGGCGGTCAGCCGGTTCCCCGGGGTGTCGGGGGCGAAATAGGTGAGGTTCACCGCGCCCGGGATGTGGCCGGCGCAGAAATCGGGGTCGGGCCGGTTGTCTATGAACACGACATCGGGCTTGCCGTGGTACTTCTCCTTCGCCTCCT
>JAKQHE010000262.1 GCA_029573155.1 bacterium | reverse complement strand
CGGGCGGGTCGCCGCGACCTCACCGGTGCTGCGCCGCTTCATGCAGGAGACGGCGAAGGAAACGGGAATGCTCACCAACATCCGCAGCATCGGGATGATCGCCGCCGCCGACATAAAGCCGGAATTCATAAAAGCGCCGCGCACCGGCTACCGGGTCTACCGCCGCGCGATAGAGCTCGGCGCGCTGTTGCGGCCGCTCGGCAACACCATCTACTGGCTGCCGCCGCTCAATACTTCAGTGGAAACTCTCGTTGAACTCAAAGAAATAACGGTCAGGGCGCTGAAAGAAGCCCTGTAGGTATTCCTTCCACCCCCTTGTCAAAGGGGGTTTGACGGGATTTATGATGTGAGTTCCGGCAATCCTTTCAGATCGATCCCGGCGAGCCGTTCCTGTGCGATAGCGATGTCCTGCGTTATTTTTTCCCGCAGTTTTTCGCGCGAACTGAACCGGATCTCGCGCCGTATCCGCGACAGGAAATAGACCGCGACGCGCTCGTCGTACCTTTCGGGCAGGGTCACGCCCGGGACATGGGTCTCTATCGTCCGTTCGCCCGTTTCCGCATCCATCGTCGGGTTGGTGCCGATATTGGTGACGGCGCCGTACCGTGCGCCGTTCATCACCAGCGCCGTCGCATAGACGCCGTCGGGCGGCAGGAGTTTGTCGGGCACCGGCAGATTGAGCGTCGGGAAGCCCAACTGCGCGCCGACCTGCCGGCCGCGCCGGACCGTGCCGGTCATGACATAGGGGAACACAAGCCGTTCGGCCGCCCGCTCCATCTCGCCGTTCATGATGAACTCGCGGACGGCGCTCGAACTGACCCGCGTCCCGCGGTGGACGACCGGCGGAACGATATGCGCCGCAACGCCGCTCCCCTTGCTCCACCACAGCAGGATGTCGGTGTTCCCCTCCTGTCCCCTGCCGAAGTTGAAGTTGAAGCCGACCGTGACGGCCGCAAGCGGGATCGAACGGTGGAGCAGGTCGAGGAATTCGACCGGCGCGAGCGACCGGAGCGGCTCGAAGGGAAGCGCGAAGACCGACGCGACGCCCAGCGCATCGAAAAAGGCGAGCCGCTCTTCGAACGAGGTCAGCATCCGGGGCGCGTAACCGGGCTGGAGCACGGCGCGGGGGTGCGGGTCGAAGGTGATGACCGCGAGCGCCCCTTCGCGCCGCCGCGCTTCGTCGAATATCGCGCGGTGTCCGATGTGCAGGCCGTCAAAGTTGCCGATGACCACTGAATAGCGGCTACCGCCGGGCGCCGCGCAAAGATCGCGATATACCTGCATCAGACGCGATCGGCCGAACCGAGGACGCTCTTATTCTTATGCTTGTAGAGTTCTTTCAGCGCATCGCGGGCGGGGCCGAGATATTTGCGCGGGTCGAACTCGGAGGGCTTCTCGGCGAATACCTTGCGGATGGCCGCCGTCATCGCAAGCCGCCCGTCGGAGTCGATGTTTATCTTGCAGACCGCCGACGCAGCCGCCCTGCGCAGTTGCTCTTCGGGGATGCCGACGGCATCCTTCATCTTGCCGCCGTACTGGTTGATGAGTTTCACCTGCTCGACCGGCACCGATGAGGAGCCGTGCAGGACGATCGGGAAGCCGGGGAGCCGTTTCTCTATCTCTTCGAGTATGTCGAACCGCAGCGGCGGCGGGATGAGCACCCCGTCGGGCGACAGCGTACACTGTTCCGGTTTGAACTTCGTCGCGCCGTGCGAGGTGCCGATCGATATCGCGAGCGAATCGACGCCGGTCTTCGACACGAAGTCGACCACCTCGTCGGGCCGCGTGTAGGTGGAGTGCTCGGCCGACACCTCGTCCTCGATGCCCGCCAACTGACCGAGTTCGCCTTCGACGGTGACATCGAACTTGTGGGCGTATTCTACCACCTGCCGGGTCAGTTCGACATTCTTTTCGTAGGGATGGTGCGACCCGTCTATCATGACCGACGAGAAGCCGTTGTCGACGCAGTCCTTGCACAGTTCGAAGGTGTCGCCGTGGTCAAGGTGGAGCGTGATCGGTATCTCGACACCCAGTTTCTTGGCATACTCGACCGCCCCCTTGGCCATGTAGCGCAGGAGCGTAGCGTCGGCGTACTTCCGGGCGCCCGACGAGACCTGCAGGATGACCGGCGACCGGGTCTCGACGCAGGCCTGAATGATCGCCTGCAACTGCTCCATGTTGTTGAAATTGTAAGCGGGAACGGCATACTTGCCCGCCATCGCCTTTTTGAACATCTCGCGGGTGTTCGTAAGTCCCAGTTCACGATAACTGACCGCCATGTCATCCTCCTTGGTTATGGTTGTTCATAGGTCGTGGCGCACTTCGTTTATGTCCCAGCACCAACAGCGTCGTATAGGTCGCGGTCACGCCGTCGGCGCACCGATGGTCGTCGTCGTAGCGGCGGATGATCCTGCGGAGTTCGCCCGGGGCGGTCGGGCCCGGCAGGGCGTTCGTCGATCCGATATGCCGCACCGACCGCAGGAACCGCAAGGCGTCGGGATAGCGGACCGGCGTATCGAAACTCGCGAAATGGTCCACCGTGAACCCGGCGTCGAGCATCGCGCGCGCCACCTCGTTCGCCTCGAACAGGCGATGGCCCGGATAGGGGCACCCGACGGCGTTCGCCGCCTGCCGCAGTTCGCGGAAGGTGCCGTCGACGAACAGACAGAAGGCCAGCAGTCCCCAGTCGTTCAGGTGCCGCCGCATGTTCCGGAGCGGGTCGAGGAGCGATGAGAACCACTGGAAGGTGGATGCCGACACTATCGCGCCGAACCGTTCGCCGACCGTGAACCGCTCGCCGTCGAGTTCGCGCACCGTAAGCCCGGGGCGGCCGTCGAATCGTTTTTTGAGCGTATCGACCATCGCGGGGGCGACATCGGTCACCGTGCCGCGCGCAAAGCCCATGTCGAGCAGACGGTCGGTCAACAGCCCGGTGCCGGCGCCGATCTCGAGGAACGGCGCGAGCGACGGGGGATCGGCGATATGGCCCCGCACAAGGGCGGCGAGGTGTTCGGCGTTGCGTCGCTGGACGACCGCGGCGTCATCATAGGTCGCCGCGGCGCGCGAGAAGCCGGCGACGACCCGGTCCTTGCGCAGGTCACGCATCGCATGCCTCCCGCAGAGCGGCGATGGCCGCGACGACCTCGTCCCGCCGCACAAAGGGCAGGGCGTGCCCCGCCTCCGCGACAAGGCGCGCCGCCGCGCCGGGGATGAGTTGCCGCCACGCCGCGACCGCCGCGGCATCGACGATGGCGTCCCGCCCGCCGTGCAGTATCGTCACCGGCACCGCCGGGAGTTCGCGCGGGACACGGTAGTTCTCGAGGAAGGCAAGTTGCGCGAGGAGCGTCGCCGGATCGGTCGGGAGCGACGGCCCGATATCGAGGCGGAAACGGGCGAGCCACCCGTCGCGTATCTCGGCGGCGGTGAAGAGTTGTTTCTGGAAACCCTGAAGCCCCTTCGGATCGCCTTTCGTTATCGCATCGCGCAGTTCGCGGACGGCGGACGGCGCCTTGCCTTCGGGGAAGACATCGCTCACGACGAACGACGGCGACGACGAGACGAGCACAAGCCCTTTGACGAACTGCGGTTGACGCCGCAACAGCTCGACCGCGAGCATCGCCCCCATCGACCAGCCGACGAGTATGGCGGGTTCGTCGAGTTCGGGAAGTATCGGTTCGCCATCGCCGGAGCATTGAAGCGTCGGCATACGGGCGTCGGGGAATTCGGAACGGTACGGCTCCCAGACCGCGCCGCCCGCCGCAAAACCGTGGAGGAACAGGATGTGCATACCATACAGTCCGCTTTTGACCAGTGGCGAGTATAGCACATTCCGCGACGAGGGCAACTAATTAAGATCAGGGCGGTCGCGCACGTCCATTTAAAAAAGAGAGGTAGCCGTTGACTTTGTCTCCGACGCCGCTATATAATCGCCGGAATGGGAAAGTGTCCACCAACGACTAGGAGGTCGAACATGCACAGAATCACCGTTCTCATCATGGTCCTCGGGCTGACGGCGTCGCTTTTCGCCGCCGCGCCGAGCGCGATCAAAAAGGCGCAGGTCCGCTACGACCGCGGCACGCCGGTGATGGTCACCGGTCTGCAGGTCCCGCTCAAGGCCGATGCCGCGACGGTCGAGAAGTTCGTGAAGAACGAATTCTTCCCCGCCTTCAAACTGGGGAAGGACATCTCGCTCGTCCCGTTCCGCACCGTCACGATCGACGGCACCGCCATCTTCAAGTACGGTCACGCCTACAAGGGCTGGCCGGTCGAAGGCGCCTACACCACCGTTTCGGTCAAGAACGGCAAGGCCTACCGGGTCAACAACGGGCTCGGGGCCATCGATCTCGACCTGTCGAACCTCGTGTCGCCCGACAAGGCGGTCCGCGCCGCGATGGCGAAACGGTTCGCGAAACAGCCCGCCGCCCTGCCCAAGCACCTCGCCGAAAAGGTCATCATCAACATCGGCGGCGCCTACCTGCCGGCCTACCGCTTCTCCTTCATGCCCTCTTCGCTCGCCGACAACCGGTATTACTATGTCAACGCGAAGACCGGCGCTTTCATCAAGATGCACGATCGCGTGATGTACGCCGACGACGACACGCTGCTGTCGGACGACCCGATGACGGCGCTCGATCTCGCGAAGGTCTTCACGAAGAACCCGATATCGACCCCCGACCTCGTCGAGGTCGAACTGCCGTGGGTCGCCCCGGCCGACGACGCCGATCTCGCCGCCGAGGCGCGCGGGTTCCTCACCGCGAAGAAGGACAGCAGCGACATCCGCAAGATCAAGGCGTTCAACTGTCCCAACAAAGACGAGAAACTGAATCTCGAGCCGATCGTCGGGTACGCGATCATGCTGCCGATCTGCACCCCGACCCAACTCGCGAACAAGGTCTCCAACGGCAGTTTCATCTATGATGACTGCAAGGGCGACCAGACCTTCGTCGAGGCGAACATGCGCGAGGACAAGATAGACAAGTGCGCCGAGATATCTATGTACTACCACGCGTCGAAGATCTATCAGTATATCCGCCAACTCGACACCGGTTTCGAGTACCTCTCGGGCAACAAGGCCGACGCGCCGCTCAATGTCATCGGCAACTTCCAGATGGTCGACATGAACGACCTCGGCGCCATCATCGGCGGCACCGCGAAACTCGCCGCGATGGATAACGCCTTCTTCAGCCCCGACAACCCGATGATCGCCCAGTTCTTCGAGACCTACGGCATCAAGGGCGACCTGCTCGTCTTCGGGCAGGGGTCCTTCGCCGACTTCGGTCTGGACGGCGATGTGGTCTATCACGAGTTCGGCCACGCCACGGTCTACACCACCGGTCTCGACTCGGGCGCTTTCCTCGATAAATACGGCATGAACGGAGAACCGGGCGCGCTCCATGAGGGCTTCGGCGACACCTTCTCGTTCATCATATCGGACGACCCGTGCACCGGCGAATACGCCTCCGACGGCATCGTGAAATGGGCCAACTCGCAGGGCGGCTTCGTCGAAATGGACAAATACGACGACGGCGAGAAGGAATACTGGTGCATGCGCTACGCCGAGCACGAGTACAAGGTCATCGAGGATTGGGAGGGCGAGGTCCACTGGGACGGTCAGCCGCACCTTGCGGCCAACTGGGCCATCTACAAACTGGCGCAGAAGGACCAGATAGGCGGCACGACCCTTGAGGAACAGAAGGCGGCCTTCACGAAACTGCTCCTGAAGACGCTCTACGCGCTCGGCACCTCGATAGCCACCCATAAACTCTGGGCCGACACCCTTCTTTCCGAGATCGACAACGACGACGCCTACAAGACGCACAAGGCCCATATCGAGCAGATATTGACCGACTTCAATTACTTCACCGAGATCCGCGCCCGCGACGGCTCAAAGACGATAGAGCGCCTCTTCCAGGACGCGGCGGTCGATCCGGAGGGCGGGTCAAGCCCGCTCGGCGGCGGCGGCACCTCGATCCAGATAACCGAGGGCGAGGAACAGATACCGATAGCCCCCGGCTACCTCCAGATATACTACACCGTGCCCGAGGACTTCGAATTCTCGGCGCTCCGCGTGACCGCCACCGTGGCCGCGAGCGGCGGCTCCGACCCGATGGGCGGCACCAGCGAACCGGACCTGCATGTGTGGGCGCGCAAGACCGACCCGATCGAGTACACGATAGAAAGTTCCTCGTCGAGCGTCGTGCTCGTTTCGGCCAAATACGACGCCGACATCGAGAAGGACACCGCGAAGAACGGGTGGTACCTCACCGGCGTGGAACCGGGCGAGAAGTACTACCTGCAGTTCGTGAATTTCGGCTTCGGCGGCGCGACGGTGACGAGCATCGCCATCGCCGGCGAGAACTATGTCCCGGCGACCGATGAGGATGTCATCGGCGCTGACGAGGACACCATCGCCGCGACCGACGAGGAAGAGGTCGACACGGTCGTCGTCCCCGACACCGGCACGGTGACCAAGAAGGACGACGGTTGCGGTTGCTCGCTCGTATTCTGATCGATCGGCATCCTGTTCCCATTTCCACAGGACGGCACGGGGTTCCCGTGCCGTCCTTTTTTTATCCGGTGAAAATTTGTGTTTTTCCGACGGGATAATAGAATCGTCCCGTCGTTCGTCACGAAGTCACATTCACTGAGGAGAGGAGGTTATCATGCATCCTGCACGCTGGGTGATCCTGTTCGGCCTGATGCTTTTTTTCGCCGCCGCCTGCGATGAGGACGGTCTCGCGGGGAAGAACTCGCTCGTCAAACTGAGCGAAGAGCCGGCCGGCGGGGCCTGTCCGCAGGGCGGCACCAAGGTCGAGAGCGGTCTCGATCTCGACGGTGACGGGGAACTCGACCTCGACGAGGTCAGGAATGTCCAGTATTTCTGCCGTGACGCGGGATGCACCATCACCGACAACGGCGATGGGACCAAGACGATCGCCTGCGACGGGGACAGCAGCGTCACCGTGAAGGACGGCGCCGACGGCGCTGGCTGCGCCATGACCGACAACGAGGACGGTACCTACACCATCACCTGCGACGGCGTGTCGGTGATCGTCAGCGACGCTTCGGGCGACGGCGCCCACAAGACCCTTATCGTGCTCGAAGAGGCACCCGGGGACACCTGTCCGAACGGCGGCC
>JAKQHE010000285.1 GCA_029573155.1 bacterium | reverse complement strand
TATCACAGACTTTTTCGAAAAGATACGAGAGGACAACTACAGCGCGGCAGAGCCTCTGCTTAATGGACCCGCCCTTTCGGGGATCTACACCTTTTCGGGACTCAACTGCACCGATGATGACTCTTACCGGTGCGCCGGCACGATGGTGTCGAACTGGGCGATAGTGCTCGTGTACCGATCAGGGATGGTCCGGGGACACGATATCCTGCTTTACCGGGGTTTTTCCTTCCTGCGGGGAGAAACGATGATCGTTCCGGTGAGCGGGCTTCTGTTCCCCCAATACCCCACGGTCACGATCAGCACCATCACCGCCGAGGGGGACCGGATGTCCGCGAACCAGACCCTGCCTCCCGAAATGATCTATGTCAAAGGGGAGAACGCGACCTCGGTCTATATCCCTTCCAATACATGCAACCCCTACCAGAACATGGCCTACGAGGTATTCAATTCGGATTCCTCCGTCTTTGCGTGGGACGCCGACAAGAACGAACCGACCTGTGTGACGGGCGGTGTCGGCGGCGCGTTCCCCGGCATCGATGTCGACACCTTTCGCCTTTCGACCGAGGACGATGTGAACCTGCTGGAGCATTTTTACCTTCTCAGCACCGCGTTCGATCTGACCCTCTCGGCTAATCAGGACGCGATATTGGCGAATCTCGTCGTCGTGGCGGCCGATACGCAGTCCGCGAGTTTCGACATACCGCCCGAGGCGACCGACTGGCCGTACGATCGTGAGAAACATCACTGTTCCTGCCGGAATGTTGACGACCCGGACGATGCATGGTGCGAAGGACAGCCGATGTATTTCCTCATAAAGGTTGAGAATTGGGGGGACAACTTCGCCCAGAATGTTATCGTGGTCGACGAACTCGACGACGCTCTGGAGTATGTGCCCGGTTCGACCGAGATGACCGACCGGACCGATGAGATGTTCTGGATATCCATCCCCGATAAACAGGGCGAGGGGAATGATGCCTTCCCGCTCTCCGGAGAGGGGTATAAGGTCGCCGACATCATGGAGTACTGCAACCAGGCTTCTTGGTCCTGCCCGGATTCGCGCCTTATCCGATTCAAGGTCGTTCCCCAATGGGGACTGCCCAAAAATGTGATCATCCATAACATCGCCACGATCAAAGAAGAGGGAAGCGACGAGGCGCTCTGGTACCATACAAACAGGAATGTCCCCTTGAACCTCCGCAAGGGACAGTGCGGCGCCGCGCCGCTGTGTCCCGAACTATCAATGGAAGATTGCATCGGGGACATCGTCGATAATGACGATGATGGGGTCGCTGATGACGAGAGCGGGGACGACACGGACTATTATTATTGTAACGAGCCCGATGCTTCGTACTATGATGACGCTTCTCCCGACGTCGACATGGCCGAGGATCCCGATGAGGTCACCACGCCCGACACCGACACGAAAAAGGAGATCGGCTGCGGGTGTTCCCTTGTCTTCTGATTGACTTCCCCCCACCACTCCGGTAGAATGGCGCGATGAAAAAGGACAATGATCGCATGAACCCCATCGCACGCTATCTCGAACTGCGCGACCGGATGGATGAGCTGTCGGCGCGACTGACCGCCCTGCACGGAGAGAACATCACCTGCCGCGAGGGCTGCACCGCCTGTTGTGTCAACTTCACCGTCTTCCCGGTCGAGTTCCATGCGATACTGAGCGAGATGGAGCGCGACGGCGTGAAACCAGAAAGCATCCCATTCGACACCACCGCGACCTGCGGGTTCCTGCATGAAGGGCTCTGCCGCATCTACCGCTACCGCCCGATCATCTGCCGCACCCACGGCCTGCCGATACTCTATCTCGACGACGAAGGCGACGCGCCCGAGTGGCGGGTCTCCTTCTGCGAACTCAACTTCACCGGCGAGGGATCGGTCGAATTCACCGACGAGACCCTACTCGACATCGAGGAGATGAACGCCGAACTCTACCACATCAACCGCGAGTTCGTCGCGTCGCTCCACGAGAAGAACTATCACGAGAATGCACGGATAGCGCTCAAAGATATCTGCCAAAAACCGGAGGAACGATGAAGAAACTTATCGCCCTGTGCGTCACGCTGATGATGACCACCCTGCTTTTCGGAGGTGAACCGATGAACGAGACCATCAAGACCATCATGAACCGCAAGAGCGTCCGCGCCTACAAAGAGGAGCCGGTCGCCAAAGAAAAACTGGAACTTATCGTAAAGGCGGGGATGGCCGCGCCGACCGCGGTCGATAAGCGGCCGTGGGAATTCATCGTCATCACCGACAAGGCGCTCCTCAAGAAACTCAGCGATGTCCTTCCCTACGCGAAGATGGCCGAAAAGGCGGGGGCGGCGATACTCGTCGCGGGCGATCTCGATAAGCAGAACGGCGGGCGCGATTCGGTCTACTGGATCATGGATTGCTCAGCGGCGATAGAGAATATCCTTCTCGCGGTCGAGTCGCTCGGGCTCGGCGCCGTCTGGACGGCGATCCACCCGAACGCGGACCGCATCGAACCGGTGCGCAAACTCATCAAAATGCCGTCGCATGTCGTGCCGCTCGCCCTCATCCCCATCGGCGTCCCGACCGGCGCCGAAAAGCCGAAAGACAAGTGGAACCCTAAGCAGGTGCATTGGAACGGGTGGTAGGATCTCGTGAGGGGGAAAGAGCCTATGTCAAACATCAAACTCTTTGAGAACAAGAAAGTCCGGTCGGTCTGGAACGAAGAGAAAAAACGCTGGTTCTTCGTGGTAGCCGATGTCGTTCAGATACTGACCGAAAGTGTGAATGTGACCGACTACATCAAGAAATTGCGCATTCGTGACGGCGAGTTAGGCAAAGGGTGGGGACAAATCGTCACCCCCCTTTTGATACCGACCGAAGGTGGCCCGCAACGGCTGAACTGTGCCGACGCCGAAGGCATCCTGCGCATCATCCAGTCGATCCCCTCACCGAAGGCCGAACCGTTCAAACGGTGGCTTGCCAAGGTCGGGTACGAGCGGCTCGAAGAGATAGAGAACCCCGAACTCGCCGCCGGCCGGATGCGGGAGATATACAAGGCGAAGGGTTACAGCGACCAGTGGATAGAGAAACGGATGCGCGGCATCGCGGTCCGCGACGAACTGACCAACGAGTGGAAACAGCGCGGCATCAAGGAACAGGTGGAGTACGCCATACTCACCGCCGACATCAGCAAGGCGACCTTCGGCATGACGCCGAGCGAATATAAAGATTTCAAGGAACTCGGCGGTCCCGACAATCTGCGTGACCACATGAACGATCTCGAACTCATCTTCACGATGCTCGGCGAAGCATCGACGACCGAGATAGCGCGGAACCGCGATGCGAAAGGACTCAAAGAGAACCGCAAGGCGGCCAAGCAGGGAGGCAAGATCGCCGGGAATGCCCGTAAAGAGTTGGAAATGAAGTCAGGCAAGAAGGTTTCGACAAAGACCAACTACAAAGAACTGCCCGAAGCGGAAGAGCGCAAAAAGGCGATAACCGATGAAAGCGAAGCGAAAGAGTGACCGGCGAAAGGTGTTGTGAGAAAAATAGAGGTTCCCTTATGAGAAAAAAGACCCTGCTTGCCCTCATCTGCGCCGCGGTCGGGTTCGGCTGCGCCTCGTCGGGCGATCTGCCGCCGCTGAAGACGGTGGCGAAACTCGATATCAACCGCTACCTCGGCAAGTGGCACGAGATCGCGCGCTACGATCACCGGTTCCAGCGCGGGTGTGTCGGCTCGACCGCCGAGTATGCGCTCCTGCCCGACGGCCGCATCTCGGTCACCAACACCTGCCGCGAGGAGGATGACCCGAACGAACTGCGCCAAAGCACCGGCGTCGCGTGGGTCGATGACCCCGCCGAGCCGGCGAAACTGCGCGTCCGTTTCTTCTGGCCCTTCAGCGCCGCCTACTGGGTCATCGCACTTGACGACGACTACCAATGGGCCGTCGTCGGCCACCCGAGTCGCGACTACCTCTGGATACTGTCGCGCACCGCGACGATGGACGAAGAACTCTACCGGAAGATACTCGCCCTCATCACCGAGCAGCGGTACGATGTGGGGAAACTTCAAAAGCGTCCCCTTGTCAAGGGGGATTGAGGGGGTTTTGCATTGTCCGGCGTGAGGAAAACCCACCCTGCCCTCCCTTGACAGGGCGGGACTTCAGAGCAACCTCACCACATCCAGCGGATGCTCGATGAACACCGTCGCCCCCGCCGCGACGAGGTCCTCTTTATCGGAAAATCCCCACAACGCCGCGGCGCACGGCATCCCGGCGGCCCGCGCCGTCAGGACATCGGCCGGCATGTCGCCGACGAACAGGATCCCGGCGGGCGGGATGCCCCACCGTCCCGCGATAAGCAGCGCTCCGTCGGGGGCCGGTTTGAGCGGCAGGTCGGGGCGCGCCCCGACGATCGGGTCGAAGGTGAAGTGGGCAAGGTCCACCTCGGCGTGGGCTCTCGTGAACTTTTCCTCCTTATTTGAAAGTATCGCTTTCGGGATGCGGCGGCGATCGAGTTCTTGGAGCAGTTCCGGTATGCCGGAGTAGGCGGGGGTCCCCTTGAGCCGCTCGCCGTCGTAGAGCGCCTTCACCTCGGCGATGACCTGCGCCACGGTCGCCTCGTCGCGGCGGCCTTCCGGCAACGCCTTCTCAACGAGCATCCGGATCCCGTCGCCGACGAAGCGGCGGTATCCCACCATCTCGTGGACCGGCAGAGAACGCCGTTCGAGCACCGTGTTCATGACGAGCGCGATCCGCTCCATCGTGTCGAGGAGCGTCCCGTCCATGTCGAATATCACGCCGCGCACTTTCATGGGAGAGTTATAGCGGGACCACCCGCCCGATGTCAACGGAAGATAAAAAAAAGCCCCCTCGCGGGGGCCGTGATATACGCGCGGCCGTTCCCTTTTCTTGAAACGAGTTGCGGGACCGCCGGTTAAGGACGGCCAAAGAATGTGTTGGTGTTGACAAAAGACGACCCGAAGGTCACTTGACAGGAACCTGAAAGAACCGCCACGCCCTGTTGAAACTCGAACTGATAAAGAACCCTATCACACCCTAGACTAACAGCAATGTGCGGTCCAAAAATCCCAAGTTTAACTGAATATTTTATAACAATATATATATATTGACATATTTTTTATCTTCGTCTTTGCCGGATTTTTATATCTTTAGAGGAAAGTGTAATCTTTATCTGTCATAATCGTTAAAAAACATGCTTTGTGTCTACTTTCGTATGCTTTGCGGGTCATCAAAAAGACCATAGACCGAACGGTGACAGGAGGGACAACAGTTGCCCCGGATCAGGTTATCGCCGATGGAGAAGCCGCGCCGCGAGATAAGGAGCAGGTCGCAGGCGGCGCACCGGGTGTGGTCGCCTTCCGAAGAGCGGATGTTACCGGTGTAGACATAGGGGATGAGCACCTCGGTGCGTACCCGGTCGCAGATATCGAGCAGGAACCGCTCGGAGGTCGCCGGGAGCGACAGACGGTAGGCGGGGTGGTAGGCCGACAGGTGCCACACCCGCACGCCGAGTTCGGCGAGTTGCTTGCCGAGCGCGACGATCCCGTCGGCGGTATGGACCCCCTCGATGACAAGCGTGGTCGCCTCGAGCACTTTACCGGGCGCGGCGGCTATGCGTTCGATGCCGCGCAGGACCGGGTCGAGACGGCCGCCGCACCGTTCGCGATAGAAGCGGTCGTCCCCTTTGATGTCTATGTTGAAGGCATCGACGACCGGCAGGAGACGATCGAACGCCTCATCGGAGAAGAACCCGTTGGTCACCATCACGATGCGCGCCCCCTTCGGCCTCAGTATCGCCGCCGCGTCGAGCAGATAGTCCTGCCAGACGAGCGGCTCGCTGTAGGTGAAACTGACGCTCGGGGTCGGCCGCGTCTCCCACTGCCGCGCCAGTTCGGCGGGCGGAAGCGGATATCCGGCGGTCGCGGAAAAGGTCTCTTTCTGCGATATCTCGTGGTTCTGGCAGAACGAACAGGTGAAGTTGCACCCGTGGAGCGCGACCGAGAGGGTCGCCGTGCCGGGGAGGAAATGGTAGAGCGGCTTTTTCTCGATGGGATCGACCGCGAGCGCGATGACCCTGCCGTAATTGATGGTCACGACCTTGCCGCCGCAGTTCTCGCGGATGCCGCACCGGCCCCGCGCGCCGTCGG
>JAKQHE010000258.1 GCA_029573155.1 bacterium | reverse complement strand
GCCGTACAGGGTGCCGTCGCCGTCGAAGGTGATGTCGGGGATGTTGCCGGTGCCGATCGCGCCGATAAGCGTCGCTTCGGCGGTCGCCGGGTTGATCTCGTACAGGTTGCCGTCGTCGTTCGAGGTGACATACATCTTCCCGTCGACCGGATTGATGGCAAGACCGGCGGTCGCTTCAAGCCCGGTGTCGCCGATGAGCGTCGTCTCGAGCGTCAGAGGATCGAGCGTGTAGAGAAGTCCCTTGGCGTCACTACCGGCGCCGGTGAGGAGATAGAGGGGGTGAGTGGGGGCGGCGATGACCGGACAGGCGGGGGTGGTCACGGTGAAGGTGACGCCTTCAGATATGTTGCCTTCGGTATCGACGGTACGCACCGTGAAGGTGTATTCGGTTTCGGGAGTGAGGTCGAGGATCGGGGACAGTTCCTCGTCCCCTTCCTGCACGATGATCGGTTTTGCCGGGCCGTTCGGGGTCCAACTCAGCATGATGAAGTCGAGATCGTCATCCTCCGGATCGGTCCAGGTCAGTTTGGCATAATTGCAACCGGAGAGAGCCTCGTCGATCGCAAGGTCCGTGACATCGGCCGGGGCGAGCAGGTCAGGTCCGTTGGTGAGCGCCGATATGTTGGGGATGGTCGTGTCGAAAACGACGGTCGCGTACCATGTGCTGGAATCGACGGAATAGAGGATGCTCGTATCACTGCCGTCACGGTAAATGCCGTAGTAGGTGTCGGCAAATGCATCGTAGTGGAAGATGCTGTGCAGGTCGATGCCTTCATCGCTGTCTATGGTGTCGATGTAGGTGGTGGAATCGTTCGGGATGAGTCCATGCACCTCGTTGCCGACCTTGACCAACAGGCCGTCGGGCCCGTAGGTAAGACCGGTCGCCCATGAGTTGACATAGTTGCTGAGGATGGTCGCGGCGCCGGTCGCCAGATCGATGGTGATGAGATTGTCGCTATTCTCGGTCCAGCCGTACAGCGTGCCATCGGGCCCGAAAGCGATGTCGGGGATGGTGGTGGTGCCCAGTTCACCGATCATCGCGACCTCAGCGGTCAGCGGGTTCACCACATACAGGAACGAGCCGTTGTCCCAGTCGCCGGCCACGATGTACATCCTGCCGTCGATCGGGCTGGCGGCAAGGCCGGTCGCGTGGATAAGTCCGGTGTCGCCGACGAGTTCCACCGTTCCGTCCTCAGGGTAGATACGGTACAGATTCGTGGGGGTCTCATAGGATCCGGCGCCGGTTATCGCATAGAGTTGGGCGGAGCGTTTTGCTACGGTCACATGGCCTATCTTGAAGGATCCCGTGGAGGTCTGACAGCCGTCATTGACCGTAATGCCGAACATGAAGGGGCCGCCGGTCATCTGGGGGGTCACCTCGAAGACGCCTTCATCAGCCGTCGGGACGATGGATGCGCCCATACCGGAGAATACGATGTCGAGCGTATCGCCGTCGGCGTCGAGCGTTTCAAGGAACATCGTCACCGGGACGCCGATGCGGAAGTTCTTGCCCGGAGCGATGTCGAAGGTTATCGCGCCGATCGTCGGGGCGGCGTTGCCGTAGCAGAGCGCATCGTTGCCGTCGGCGCCGTCCTCACCATCCTCGCCGTTGCAGACATACTCCTCGTGGTCGATCTCGTCCTCGTCGAGCGTGCCGTCGCCGTCGTCGTCGAGGCCGGTCGCTATCTTTTTGCCGCCGTTCGCGCAGTTCGTGCCGACCGGCTCGTCGGTGACCGTCACGAGGGTGGTGACACCGTCCGCGCCATCCTCACCGTCCGCGGCATTGCAGAGATAGGTGACCTTGTCGATCTCATCCTCGTCGAGCGTGCCGTCCCCGTCGTCGTCGAGTCCGGTCGCTATCTTTTTGCCGCCGTTCGCGCAGTTCTCACCGGCCGGCTCGTCGGTCACATCCACGAGCGCGCTGGCCCCGTCCGCGCCGTCCTCGCCGTCAACGCCGTCCTCGCCATCAACGCCGTCCTCGCCGGGGTCGCCCGGATCGCCGGGGTCGCCCTGCTCGCCCTTGAGCCCGACGAGCGTCACGACAAAGCCGCCGTTAGCCGTCTCGCCCGCAAGGACATAGTTACCTTCAGCGAAGGTCTCGGGAAGCAGGAACGCGATGCGGGTCTCGCTGAAATCGGTCACGGTCAGTTCGACGGGCAGATCGGTGAGCGCGTCGCTCGTCGTGACCTTCGTCAGCGTGCCGCTCGGCTCGGTGGTGCCGAAGTTGGTCCCTTCGACGACGATGGTGTCGCCGTTCTCCACATAGGTCGCCGTCACGGTGACCGAGGAAACGGGAGTGTTCGTCTTGTTGGTCTCGTCACAGGAGACCGTCAGCAGGGCCGTCAGCACGATGGCCCCGATAAGCGTCACGATCCTCATGCATGCCTCCATGAGTTCCGGTTTATAAAAGACAGCGGGAACAGGCGGTTTCGCAAGCCGATGAAGTATCTCAAAAAACGACAGAGAAGTCAAAAGATGGCATAACATCTTAATATGGCTATCCGTTCCGGCGGCCTATCATGACCGCCGGAACGGGGAGGTCGAATTAGATCGGGAAAGGTCTAGTGCTTGTCGAATTCGAGGGCGGAGGCATTCTTGATGCCGAGGTCGCCGAGGAAGGTGACGCTCCAGTCGTCGGGGTCGATGGCGTAGAGATAACTGTTGTTGTCAGCATCGCGCTGGAGGGTGTAATAGTAACCGTTGTCGCTGATGGCAAGAGCGTTGGTCAGATAATCGTAATCGTCTCCGCTATCATTATCATAGAAGTTCAGGATGCCGGTGAAGTCGGCAACATAGGTGCCCGCGCCCGTGACCGCATCGACCGTGTAGATGTCATAGCCGAACTTCACATAGAGCGTGTCGCCGTCAAACGCGAGGCCGGTCGCCCAGGAGATATCACCGAGACCGAATTCGCCGACCAGCGTCGCCGCGCCGGTGGTCAGGTCGATGGTGATAAGATCATCGGAATCGGTCGCGGAACCGAACTGGCTCTCCGTCCA
>JAKQHE010000255.1 GCA_029573155.1 bacterium | reverse complement strand
CCCGTACGGCCGACCTGACCCCTGTTCTCGAGATGCCACTGGTGCGGGAAGAGCGGGTCGTCGGGGTCATCGGCACGCCACGCCATCGGGCGATACATGTCGGGTTCGACCCGGCGAACCCCCGGCATATCGGCGATGCGGTCGACAAGCCCGATCGACGGATACGGCAAGCTGACCAGCCAGAAGCCCTCGGTACGCGCCACCGGCCTGACGAGTTCACCACCTGCGTGCGCCGCGATCTCGCGCTTTTCCGCCACCGTCATATCCGGTCCGAACGACACGAAAACCTCGCGGGAAAGATAGAGGTCGTAGGACACTGCGGGCATCCGGAACGCCGGTAAGAAGTCACCGCCCCGCACAACACCACCACCGGTAAAGGCGATATCGACCGGGCGACCGCCGCGCATCAGCGTCTCAGCCCGCAATATCGACGGGAATATCAGGAAAAGGAGCAGAACGATATCGGCCCAAAAAGAAAGGGAGGGCCCGAAGGCCCCCCCTGCAAGAAGCATAGAACTGTAAGACCTAGATGAAATTCGCATAGAACACCGCCGTCCCGAAATGATCGGAGATGAAGGCGTTCAACTGATCGAGCGTCGTTTCGATGACCGTCACCTTGTAGTTCGACGGGTCGGACTTCGCCTGACTCCCTTCGCCCTGACCGGTGATCTTGCTGAGCGTTCTCACCAGACGATAGGCGGGGCAGAAGCGGGCATAGGAATCCTCAAGGTACTGCTTGAAATCCTCCTTGGTGTCGTACTTCTGGATGATGTTGTTGCTGCCGTCACGCGCACACTTGATCTTGGCGCCACGGACCGGGCCGTAATCATCGGTGGTCCACGCATAGCCGTCGGCATTGCCGTCATCATCGGCATCGGTCGGGTCGGCGAGGCACAGCGCGTCGGCGTCGGAGGCGCCCGCCGCTTTGCGTTCTTTCCACCACACGAGGTCGCGGATGTCGATCTCGCTCAGGTCGCCCTGCGGCAGTTTCGCGCGGTAATACATGTTGCCGACCGAATTGATGACCTCGACCTCGTCGATATCAGCCGCCCGCACATCGGTACGATAGGTGCCGTAGGTAAAGGTACCGAACTTCAGCAGGACGCTCGTGTCGGCCGAGGTGTTCATGACATTG
Organism: bacterium; assembly: GCA_029573155.1. Lineage (GTDB taxonomy): Bacteria > UBP6 > UBA1177 > UBA1177 > JAKLFG01 > JAKLFG01. The sequence continues at coordinate 389 of JAKQHE010000255.1, read as the reverse complement.
CCGATACCCCAGTAGAGCGGGGAGAGTTTGTCGAAATAGATCCAGCCGGCGTGTACCGGTTCGTACACCGCGGTGGGATCGTCGAGGTCCTTCACATTGGCGCAGATGTTCTTGGGCATGCTCTTGGCCAGCGAGGGCTTTTCCGGGTTGCCGTCTTCCGGGGTATAGAACGGCGGCTCGGCGTTGAAGGTGAGGTAGGTGTCCAACGGCAGTTCGACCTTGACGATATCGGTCTCGCCTTTTTTGATGCAGTAGGGCGAGAAGGAGAGTATCGCATCTTCGTTGGCGATATCGCCGAACATCGCGAATATCAGGTTATCGATGCCGTCGGCCATCTGCCCGAGGCCATTCCGCTTCTGGAGGCCTTCCTGGCGGCCCGCCCGGACGCG
>JAKQHE010000248.1 GCA_029573155.1 bacterium | reverse complement strand
CCAGTTCCACCCCGAGGTGAAGCACACTCTCGAGGGGAACCGCATCCTGTCGAACTTCCTGTTCGAGGTCTGCAGGGTGACGGCCGACTGGCGAATGGAGAACTTCATCGAGACCTCTGTCGCGAAGATACGGGCGGCGGTCGGCGATAAAAAGGTCATTCTCGGCCTGTCGGGCGGCGTCGATTCCTCGGTCGCGGCGGCTCTGCTGGGCAAGGCCATCGGCCATCAACTGACGGCGATATTCGTCGATAACGGCCTGTTGCGCCTTCACGAGCGCGACGAGGTCGAGAAGAATTTCAAGGATGTCGTTAACCTAATCGTCGTCGATGCGACCGACACCTTCCTTTCCCGGCTCAAAGGGGTCGAGGAACCGGAAAAGAAACGCAAGATCATCGGCAACACCTTTATCGAGGTCTTCGATACCGAGGCGACGAAGATAGCCGGTGCCGACTTCCTCGCGCAGGGAACGATATATCCCGATGTCATCGAATCGTCATCTAAGATGAACGGCCCCTCCACCACCATAAAGACGCACCACAATGTCGGCGGACTCCCCGACCGGATGAAACTGAAACTCATCGAGCCGCTGCGCGACCTGTTCAAGGACGAGGTGCGCGAACTGGGGCTCAAACTCGGTCTTCCGCCTGAAAATGTCTTCCGCCATCCCTTCCCCGGCCCCGGGCTCGCGGTGCGGGTACTCGGTGAGGTGACGAGGGAGCGGTGCGACATCCTGCGGCAGGCCGACCATATCTACATTCAGGAGATCCGGTCCGCCGGGCTCTACGGCGATATCGCGCAGGCCTTCGCGGTCCTCCTACCGGTGAAGACCGTCGGCGTCATGGGCGACAGCCGCACCTACGAACATGTGCTGGCGCTCCGCGCCGTCAAGACCGACGACTTTATGACGGCCGACTGGTACGATTTCCCCCACGACTTCCTCAAAAAGGTCTCGTCGCGCATCATCAACGAAGTAAAGCGGGTGAACCGGGTGGTCTACGACATCAGTTCGAAACCGCCCGCCACGATAGAGTGGGAGTAAGGGAGAAGGCATCATGGGCAAGATCATCATCGAAGGCGACAACTCGCTCGAGAACATGGAGATACGGCTCGACCATCTCCTGTTCGGCGAGAAGGAGATGGAGCAGGAGAAGAACGATTTCCTCTCGTTCGAAGGTCTGCTCGACGAACGGTACCGCGACTTCCCCGCCTACCTCATTTCCATCGGGCAACTCGCCAAAGCATCCGCCCTCATCAAGGGACAGGACGAGGTCGAGATATTCTTCCTCATGATACTCGCCGGCGACGAGAAGACCCTCGTGCTCCGGACGCTCGAAAAGAACCGCGAGGCGCTCGGCGAGGTGTTTTATCAGGAGATGCTGTGTCTCGCCTTCCTGTCGGCCGACACCGAGGAACGCAAAGACATCATGGCGAGCATTCTGCAGGTGCCGCAGATACTCCGCACCCCGCTCGCCACGCTCATCGTCGCCCGCTTCTCCGACGAACCGCAGAGCATCGCACCCGGCGGCTCGTTGGAGCAGGAGGCGGCGGTGTTCCTCGAAGCGCTCAAGGCGGAACAGACCGACAACATCGAAAAGGCCTTCTCCGACCTGCTCGCGCTCTTCATCCGTGCCAACCACCCCCGTTTCCTGTTCGAATACCTCCGCTCCATGGTCCTGCGCTACGACACGATAGCGCCCGGCTCGGTGCGGCAGTTCGTCGAAACGGTGCTACGCAGCCCGCTCGCCGTCTCTTTCGCCTCGATGAAGTTGCTCGAGTTCCTCTATTACTGGCGCAACAATCTCCTCGACGAAAGCGAAGAGACGGTGACGCAACTGGCCGAAGCGACCGACTCACTGTTCGTCCTCAACGCGATCGCCCCCCTCCTGTACAAATACGGCAAATGGCACCTGCTCGGCAAGTTCTACAAACTGGTGTCCCGTAAGACGACCGGCAAGACGCGCATCCGGTATCTCGAACTGCTCGCCGACATCTACGAGCACAAACTCAAGATGCCTGAATTCGCCACCGAGATACACAAGAACATCGTCGAGGAGGATCCGGCCTCCTGCTCCATCAGTCTCTCGCTCGTCCTCTCCATCTACGAGGAGAACCGTCAGTGGGACGATCTCGCCAACCTGTATCGCTACCTCGCCGAGCGCGAGAAGGAGCCACGGCTCGCCGCCTATTACCTGTTCCGAGGCGGCGAGATACTCTTCCGCGAACTCAACCGCCCGCTCGACGCCCGCCCCCATCTCGAACACAGCCTCGCACTCAACCGGTCGTTCGAGATCATCCGGCTCCTATCGGAACTTTACCTGCGTCTCCAGGACTACGACGCCTACATCGCCAACCTCGAACGGGAACTCGAATATGTTGGCAGCGACGCGGAACGGATAGCGCTGCACGAACGGATCGCCGACGCGCTCATCACCTTCAAACGGGCCTACACCGCCGCCGAGAGCCATCTCGACGCGATACTGGCGCTCCGACCCGACCGCATCGACACCGTCAAGAAGCTCGGCAAGATATACTACACGACCCGCAACTGGGAGAAACTCGTCGAGATAAACGAACGCGAGGTGTCTCTTTCCGAGAACACGACCGACATCGTGAACCTCCTCTACAAGAACGCCACCATCTACTGCAACGAACTGCACGATGACGAGAAGGCGGAGCGCTCCTTCTTCCAGATACTCTCGATCGTGGAGCACCACATCCCCAGCCTGCTGTACCTCGAGAAGATATACCTGCGTCGGAACGCCCCGAGCGAGATAATCTCCATCTACCACCGGCTCCTGCAGTCGGCCACCACCGATTCCGACACCAAGGAATTCTACCTGACACGGCTCGCCATCATCTATCGCGAGCAAGGCGACCTCCGCCAGGCGCTCGACACCTTCCGGCTCGTGGAGCACCTGTACCCCGACAGCACGGTCGCGCGGGAGAACCTGCGCCTGCTCTCAGAAGAGGTCGAGTTCCGCGAGTTCACGCTCGACGAGTTCGACAATGGCGAGCTCTCCTCGCTGCTCGCCATCGTGAATGACCACGGCAAAAGAGGCAAGACCCCGCCGCGCTGGGAATCGTCGACCCCCGACCTCTACCGCTACCTCTGGGAACAGGCATCCCTCGGGACCGCCGGATTCCCCGACGAACAGATGGCGCCGCCCGAGCGGTTCCTTCGCCAGATACTCGAAGGTCGTCCCACGATAGACCTGCTCACAAAGTACGCCGACCGACCGGCGCTTCTCACCCTGCTCGCCCAGCGGTACCTCGAAAAGGGCTATCGGCAGGGCATCTATACGATCCTCGCCTACTATCTGAAACTCAATCCGGAACTCAAGCGGACCTTCTGGGGCATCTTCTTCATGGGGCGCGACCATCCGGAACTCAAGACCAAACTGGAGGCGGTGCTGGTGACCGAGAAGGACACCGCTTCCTTCGAGATCGCCCTCAATCTCATCGAGAAGATATACCTGCTCGAAAAGCAGTATAAGACTATACTCTTCCTGCGCACCCTCTTCATCAAAAAACTCAAGGACCCGGCCCACCAGTGTCGCGTCATAGACGAAACGATAACGCTCCTCTCGGGACTTATCGAACCGGCGGAACTGCTCGACCTCTATCGCTTACGCTACCGGCTCTCGGAGGGGACCGATCGTGACGGGTTCCTCGTATCCTACCGCGACCTGCTCCTTTCGCTGAACATGCGGGACACGCTCGCTCAACTGTACGAGGAGAAGTGGCAGAAGGACCGCGCGCTCACCGACGGCGGATACCTGTTCGACCTCTATGCCGTTAAACGCGACGCGGAACGGGCGGTCGCGCTGGCCCACGAGATATTCGACCGCTACCCCGACGCCGTCCACATACTCGACCGGCTCATAGACCTGTACGAGATCCTGCACCGGCCGCACGAGGCGAACGAAGCGCTCAACCGTTATTTCTCCGACCCTTCGCGCCCCGCGCTCGGACGCACCGCCGCCCTGCGACTCATCCAATCGCACCTTCGCACCAACAACATCGCCGAGGCGGTCAGTCTCTTTCCGGCCATCCCGTTCCCGAACGAACAGGAGCGGATCGTTTCCGGGATGG
>JAKQHE010000247.1 GCA_029573155.1 bacterium | reverse complement strand
CGGGATATCGAGCCCCTCGCGCAGGAGGTTCACCCCGACCAGCACATCGAACAGCCCCCGGCGCAGATCCATGACTATCTTCAACCGCTCCATCGCATCGATGTCGCTGTGGAGATACCGGGCCCGGATGCCCCGTCCGCTCAGGAAATCGGTCAGGTCCTCGGCCATCTTCTTGGTGAGCGCGGTGACGAGCACCTTGCCGCCGGCGCCGGTCTCCTTCACGATCTCGTCGAACAGGAGCGGCACCTCCTCGCGGGCCGGCAGGATATCGAGCACCGGGTCCAACAGACCGGTCGGTCGATTGATGAGTTCGGTCACTTGCCGCACCTGCTCTATCTCATAGCGGGCGGGGGTCGCCGAGGTGAACAGGACGCGGTCCCACCGTTCACGGAACTCGTCGAAGTTGAGCGGCCGGTTGTCGAGCGCAGACGGCAGACGGAACCCGTACTCGACGAGCACCTCCTTACGCGACCGGTCGCCGTTGAACATGCCGCGCACCTGCGGAAGCGTCACATGGCTCTCGTCCACGATGAGGAGGAATTCCTTTCCGAAGTAATCCACCAGCGTCGGCGGCGGCTCGCCGGGACCGCGCCCGGTGAGGTAGCGCGAATAGTTCTCGATGCCGGAACAGAAGCCGACCGACCCCATCATCGCCAGATCGTTCTCGGTCCGCTCACGGATGCGCTGCGCTTCGATGAGTTTGTTGCGTTTTTTGAACAAGGCCTCCTGCGCCTCCATCTCGGCCCGGATAGCAACGACCGCCCGGTCCATCGTCTCCTTTTCGGCGACATAGTGACTTTTCGGGTAGACCTTGACCGCGTCGAGCGACCGGATGCGTCGTTTTTCGAGCGGATCGACGATGAGTATCTCCTCGACGGTGTCGCCGAAATACTCTATCCGCACCAGATGGTTCTCTTCGTAGGCGGGGTGTATCTCGACGATGTCGCCGCTCACGCGGAACTTGCCGCGTGAAAGATCGAACTGCGTCCGCTCGTACTGGATATCGGCGAGTTGCCGGCAGAGCCGCTCCATCGGCAGGTCCATGCCACGCAGAAGTTCCACCGACAGTTCGCGGTAGGCCTCCGGACTGCCGATGCCATAGATGCAGGATACCGACGCGACGATGACGCAGTCGTTCCCCTCGAGCAGTTGGCTCGTGGCAAAATGGCGCATCCGGTCGATCTCGTCGTTGCGCGACGAATCCTTTTCTATGTAGGTGTCGGTCGTCGGAATATAGGCCTCGGGCTGATAATAGTCATAATAACTGATGAAGTAGCCGACGCGATTGGCGGGAAAGAACTGTTTGAATTCGCCGTACAGTTGACCCGCAAGCGTCTTGTTGTGGGCGAGTACGAGGGTCGGCAGGCCGAGTTCCTTGATGAGGTTCGCCATCACGAAGGTCTTGCCGGTGCCGGTAGCGCCGAGGAGCAGTTCGCGCTTCGAACCGCCGCGGAAGTTCTTTGTCAATTGAGCTATAGCCCGGGGCTGATCGCCCGCCGGCGCGAACGGCGCCTTGATCTCGAAACGGCTTTGCACGCTTCTCCTCCTGTCACGCGCGAATCTATCCGACACCGACGGCAAAGGCAAGGGTCTGAGGATGAAAAATTGCAAACGGGGATGCTTCCCTTATAATGAACGGCGTGAACCAACGATCGGGAGGCACCGCCATGGGTCAGGACACCGGGGGGAAGGATCCTCAGAAACACCGTATCATGGGGCGCCTCAAACTCTACAAGAAGCCGAAACCGACACCACAACTCCCGCAGGAACCGTTGCCTGACATGGGATCGTTCCCCTTCTCCTCCGC
>JAKQHE010000245.1 GCA_029573155.1 bacterium | reverse complement strand
AAAGACGGTCGGGATGGAATGGACCAATTCCGCCCTCAGTCTCGCCTGTTTCCTTTTGCTTTTCTTCGTGACCACCCGCCTCTCAGGTTCACGCGTGACAGCGCTTCTGACCGCTCTTCTGTTCGTGCTCTCGACCTCGGTCATATTCCACGCGGGCTCCTATTTCTCCCATCCGGCGGTCCTGCTTGCGGTGCTGGCGCTTGTCACCACCGTCATGGCGGCCGTCACGACGGACGACCGGCGTCGGCGCGACCGGCTGTTCCTGCTCGCCGGCGCGATCGTCGGCATCGTCCTTTTCCTGCGGATATGGGATGCCGTCATCGTGGCCGTCGCGCTGGGGCTTTTTCTTACGCGTGAACTGTTCCTCCCCCCGGCGACCGACCGCGCGACCGGCCTCGCCGCCCGTTCCCGGTCCTTCCTGCGCCACCTCGGCCTCATCGCCGCCGGCGCCGCGCCGTTGATCCTGCTGTTCCTCGCCTACCAGAAGATATACACCGGCTCCTTTTTCACCACCCCGTACCAACTGTTCTACTACCAACCACAACTCCTGACCGGAGACCGCATCGGCGAGATCAACCGGTCGTTCGACGCCTACTACGAGAAAGGCCTGCTCACCCTCACCCCGAACTGGCTCAAGGCACAGGCACAGTGGACCAACAAATACCTCGTCTGGCTCCTGCTCCTTCTGCCTTTCCTGAAACTCGGTCGCCTGCGCCGCTTCGAATGGTTCGTCGTGTTCTTCCCCATCGCCTATATCGCCGGGTACGCCATCCATAACTCCGGCGGCGGCGACAGTTTCGGCGCCCGCTACTACTATCCGGCGCTCTGGTGCTGGTTCTACGGCGCCGCCGAGACGACCCAGTTCGTCGCCCGGCGACTGTGGCGCTATATCCACTGGGTCCCCTACGCCGCGTTCCTCTACTTCCTGTGCATCTACTGGCAGGAGGATTTCCCCGGCAAGGAGACCGGCATCATGCGCGGCGTCAACAAGCGGTTCGCCCTCTACGACCATATCGAACGGCGGGTCCCCCCCGAGGAGAAGGCCATCGTCCTCATCAAGCGGCCCACCGCGATGGACGCGTCGTTCTTCACGCGGCACGAATTGGATCTATCCGACCGCATCCTGTACGGTCGCTACTTCGTCAAACCGCGACTCGCGGAGGATCTCAAGCAGAACTTCCCCGACCGGAAGATATATGTCTTCAACTGGAACAAGCACACCAGACAGATAGAATTCGACGAGATCGGGAGCGGACCGGCACCGGAGGCGGATGAAAAAGAAGTGGAACATACTGGTCGTTGACGACGACCCCTCGATACTCCGGAGTTTCGAGAAATTCCTGCGCGACGAGGGGCATGCCGTCGCGACGGCGCGCGACGGGCAGGAGGCGTGGGAACGGGTGGTCGCGACCCGGCCCGACATCATGATACTCGATCTCACCATGCCGCGCATGGGGGGGCTCGACCTGCTCGAGAAGCTGCGCAGGGAGCTCGGCGACCGGATGCCACTCGTCATCACCGTCACCGCCTATGGCGACCTGTCGGCGGCGGTCAAGGCGACCCGGCTCGGGTCCTACGATTTCCTCACTAAACCGATACCGCTCGAAAAACTGCGACTCACCCTGCAGCGCGCCTTCGAACGCATACTGTTCGATGAAACGGTATCGCTCGTCGAAAAGGAGCCGGACGGCGTCGTACCGGAGGACATCGTGGGCCGGTCGGCCGTCATGGTCGAGATATACAAGCAGATAGCGACGCTCGCCACCAACCGGGCGACCGTCCTCATCACCGGCGAGAGCGGCGTCGGCAAGGAGATGGTGGCGCGCGCCATCCACCGCGTATCGGCCGACACCGCCGCCCCGTGGGTGGCGGTCAACTGCGCCGCGATACCGCCGACGCTCATCGAGTCGGAACTCATGGGGCACCTCAAGGGAAGTTTCACGGGGGCCGACCATGCCTCCGAAGGGAAACTCGGGCTCATCGGCGCTGGCACGCTCCTGCTCGACGAGATAACCGAGATACCGCCCGAACTGCAGGCGAAACTCCTCCGGCTCCTGCAAGAACGCGAATACTTCCCGGTCGGCGCTTCAACGCCGCGGCGATTCGAGGGCCGCATCATCGCGATATCGAACCGTGACCTTGAGGCCGAGGTGCGGGCGGGCCGGTTCCGCGAAGATCTCTACTACCGGCTTCATGTGGTCCATTTCCGGGTACCGCCGCTCCGCGACCACCCGGAGGACATCGAACTGCTCGTTCCCCATTTCATCCGCAAGACGAACCGTCAGATGCAGACCGCCATCGAGGGCTTCACCCGCGAGGCGCTCCTGTTCCTCACGGAGCGGTCGTGGCCGGGGAATATCCGTGAACTGGAGAATGTCATCATCAAGGCGGCGATAGCGTCCAAGGACCGGCTCCTGACCCGCGACACGATAGAAGCGACGATGCCGACGGGGTCCCCGCGCATCACCGGCACCACCGTTCCGGCGGCAGAAGAGACACTCTCGCTCAAGGATATCGAAAAACGACATATCGAGCGGGTCTACCGCGCCTGCGGCCACCACAAGACGAAGACCGCCGCCGCCCTCGGCATCACCCGTCCGACACTCGACAAGAAACTCGAAGAATACGGCATCACAAAAGATGTTTGAACCGGCATCGATATCAGCGCTCATCTACACCCTGCTCACCGTGGGGCTTGCGCTCGCATGGCGCATCGTCGCGGCGGGTAAACGGACCGCCGACGGCATATTCGCTTTCCTGTTCCTCCTTTCGCTCGCGCTTCTTTACAGCGTCGCCTCGGTCGGTTATTTCCCCTTCTTCTCGCCGCTTTTTTTCTTTGCGCTGATCCTCTGCCAGTCGGCAGCCGCCTTCTATGTCTACGCCTTTCCGAACGCCATCCGGCCCCCGACGCGCTGGCTCGCCTTCATCGCGGCGAGCGATGCTTTGTTCCTTCTGTTCTTCCTGTTCGACCCCGCCTTCGCCTTTCCGGCGGTCGTGCTCTCGTCCACCCATCTCGCGGCGCTCTCCTTCCTCTTCACGCTCCGTAAACAACGCCATCTCCGGCCCGCGGTCCGCGCCGGGGCGAACCGCGCGATAACGGCGATCATCGCGACACAACTGCTCCTCGGCGCTACGACCGCCGCCGGCATCCGCCTGTTCATGACCACACCGTTCCTCGCCGCCGTACCGGCCGTGATCCTTGCGACCGCCTTCCTGCTCGTTTCCTCCCGCCGCATATCCCGCGACATCCCGCTGTCTCGCCCCTTCGTCTTCCCCCTCCTCTTCCTTTCGGTCCCTCTCGGCTTTGTCTGGTATGAACTGTTCCCGTTACGCGCCCTGCTCGCCCGCCATTTTGAATCAGGCACCTTTCCGACGAACGCCGCCATCGCCTCCTTCCTCATGCTCAACCTGATCGCGATCATCGCCGCGTGGCTTGCCGACCGCATCCCGCGCCACATCGGCATCTATCAGGCCCGGCACGACCTTTTCACCGCATCGTTCCGCACCCGCGCCGCTGCCGCGACCACCCACCGCGAACTTCTGCGCCTTTTCAATACGACGCTCACCTCTTCCTTCCCCGAGATACGGGACCTTCGCTACATCCTCTTCAGTGAGGACGACGACCACCTTCCTGAGGCGGGATTGCTCCGGACCTGCGACCCGCGCCTCGAGGAGGGGCTCATCGTCGAATGGTTCTCCGACGGTTCGGAGGATCATCTCCTGCGTCACGCCGCCCCGTCCGGCCTGCTGGAGGAGGAATGCGACCGCATCGGTGCCGATCTCGTGATACCGCTCCGCGACAAGGGCATGCTTTTCGGTATACTCGCCATCAACGGCGTCGGCATCAACGCCGCCGTCGCCCGCACCATCGCGACGATCGCGTCGATAGCCGCCGACCATTATCTGCGGCTCTCGCTGCTGTCGGTCATCCTCCACAAGGAACGACAGATACGCGAGACCGAATATTTCGCCGAGACGGGCAACATGGTATCCCTCATCGCCCATGAGATACGCACACCGCTCACTTCGGTGATGTTGAACCTTGAGGTGCTGAAGGAATCGCTCCAGAAAGAGGGACCGATAGACCCGGAATATCTCGACATCGCCCACCGCGAGGTGAAACGACTCAACGAGACGGTCGAGAAGATGCTCCTGTTCGGTCGCAACATAAAACTCGAGCCGACCGACGGCTCGTTCGACGACCTATTCGCCGACCTTCGCCGCACCTACGCGACCGCCTCGGTGCGATTCGACGCCTTCCCGGAGGGGCGCTTTCATCTCGACTGGGATCGCCTGCGCTACCTGACGATAAACCTCGTCAACAATGCCCTGCAGGCGATCGAGCAGTCGGGCAGACCCGGCGAGGTGACCGTCGCCGTCCGCGAAGAGGACGGTGAACTGATCCTCGATGTCGCCGACACCGGCCCCGGTATACCCGAAGAGAAGCTATCGCGGATATTCGATCCTTTCTTCACCACCCGTAAGGAGGGCAACGGGCTCGGCCTCGCCATCTGCCGCAAGATAGCGCGGCTCATGGAAGGAACGATAGAACTCGCGGTGTCGCGCCCCGGCGAGACCCGGTTCACGCTTACCATCCCGACGGAAAAATAAATCCTTCCTTTTTTTTATATCTTGATCGACCTTCCGGCGAGCGCGCCGGTCGAGAAGGCCGCCTGCAGGTTGTAGCCGCCGGTGTCGCCGTCGATGTCGAGCACCTCGCCCGCGAAGAAGAGTCCCGGCACGATCTTCGACATCATCGTCTTCGGATCGACCTCGTCGAGCGACACGCCCCCCGCCGTCGCCATCGCCGTCTCGAAGCCGCCGAGCGATCGCACCGTAACGGGAAACGCGCAAAAAGCATCGGCGAGCGCCGCGAGCCGGTCACGCGAAAGGTCGGCCGCCCGACCGTCGGGGTCGACGCCGGCCTGCCTTATGAGCGCCTCGCGCAGGTTCTTGGTCAGCGCCGCCCCTTTCAGCATGCTCTTCACCGAGACGGCGCCCCTGCCACGCACCTCAGCGACGATGTCGCGCAGGAAACGGTCGCGGGGAACGGTCATGAACGATATCCGCAGGATGTCGTCCGGCGCAAGGTAACGGGCCGCGTCGAGTATGAGCGGCCCCGAGAAACCGGTGTGGGTGATGAGCATCGCGCCTTGCGCCGCGTGGACCTTCCTGCCGCCGCGCCATACCGTGAGACCAGCATCCTCACAGGAATTCCCGGCGAGCGGCGCGAGCGGGTGCCGTACCGGCACGACCGGCGCGAGCGCGGGGCGGAGTGGCACGATCGTATGGCCGAGCGCGGCGGCGAGCCGTTGACCGTCGCCGGTCGACCCGGTCTGCGGGTAACTCTTTCCGCCCGTCGCGACGACGACGGCACGCGTTTCATAGGTGTCGCCTCCCGCCTGTATGACCAACCATCGCTCGACCGGCACGATCCGTTCGACCGGACGATCCCCCTGCAGAAGCATTCCCGTGCGCCGCAGTCCACTCCGCAACGCGTCGAGAATGTCGGCTGCCCGCAGGGAGGCGGGAAAATATTTGCCCTCGGCGGTGCAAAGACAGGGCACGCCGCGCCGCTCGAAGAAGAGGACAAGGTCGCGGTTGGTGAAGTTGCGCAGGGCAGGCCGGAGCCACCTACCGTTCCGACCGTAATGCCGTTCGAATTCGGCGATATCCTCGACCGCAGTGAGGTTGCACTGCCCGGAACCGGAGATAAGCAGTTTGCGCCCGGGGCGCGTACCCTTTTCGAGCACGATCGCCTTAACACCCGCCGGAAGATGGGCCGCCGCCATGAGTCCCGCCGGGCCCGCGCCGACGATGACCACATCGAACCGGCGCCGTTCCATCAGAACGCTTCCATGAGATAGAAATAGATCGCCCACCCCTCCTTGGTGATACCGAGGTCGGCCCGCGCGTTGACCTTTTCATCCTTGTCGACCGTGAGCCGCACTCCCAACCCGCCGCCGTAGGTTATCCGGTCGGCGTGAAAATCCTCGAACCGGTCCCAGACATTCCCTGCCGATGCGAAGAATACGGCGCCGAACCGCCAGACGACCGGGATGCGCATCTCAAGTTGGAGAAGCGTCATGTTACGGTCGCGATACCGTCCCTCGGGGAGCCCCCGCAGTTTGTCGCGGCCGCCAAGTTTCGGCATCATCGTGAAGGGAACATCGCCCTCGGAGAGCACCGTGTCCCACTGAAGCGAGAACACATGGCCCTCGATGATGCTGTAGTACCACCGGAAGTCGAGTTCGCCTTTATAGAAATCGGCCGAACTGCCGGTGTATTCGTGGTACGGCAGGAGCGAAAGGGTCGCGTAAATACCTTCCGAGGGCCACGAGACACGGTCGCGGCTGTCGTACTGCAGAAGCGGCCCGAGGCTGTTGTAATAGCCCCCCTTGCTTCCCGGCACCGTCCCGCTCCGGAGCGGCGATGGCACCTTGCGCCCCTCGGGGTCGGTCTCCTTGGTGTAGTCATCCATGTCGCGCATGTCGTAGCCGGCGAAATCGTACATGAGACCGATGCCGAGATCGCCCCACACCTTGTAACGCGCCGTGATGTCGATGAGTCCGTACCACGCGGTGAAATCCTCTTCGGCCCATCGCGGCGCATCGTCGCCGATGCCCCAGAACTTGTCGGGGTACTTGCTTCCCTCGACGCGGTAGTAGAAATACCATTTCTGGTCGGTGTCGAGGTAGTTCTCGCCGCCGAGTATCAGGATGATCTGGTCGCGGATGGTGTAGATGACGGTGGGCTGGATGACGGCGGGGCGCCGCTCAAGCAGTTGGTTGGGTGGCCGGTAGTAGAACAGAACCGACAAACCGAAGGCGACCGATGTCTCGGGGGTGTAGTAGATGGCGGGGATGATGATGTAGTCGTTGCGCGGCTTCTCTTTTTTCTCTTCCGGCTTCTTCTCCTCGACCTTCTCGTCCTCGGCCTTCTTCTCCTCGGCCTGCTCCTTCTTCTCGATGAGATCCTGCGTGGCGCCGGCGGGGACCGGCTCGAGGGCGTAGAGGAACGGCGTAGCAAAAAGAGCGATCATAAAGACGATACTGGTCGCGGGACGCATGGCACTCCGAGCAAAAAGTGGGCTCACTATACGGACATGGAACCTGAAATCAATGATTTTAAAGAGATGCGGGGGTTATGGCGCTATTTGAGTATTGCGACAGATAGAAGCGGCTAGTCTAATGATTTTAGTTGGATGCGATTACGGCTCGAACGGGCAATTCTCAGGATGCTCCTGACAGTAGCCGTCCATGTCTCGTATTATCAAGTCGTATTTTGACTGAAAAACGATCCATTTGTCGTAAAAATACGGGGCTTGATATTCAATATCGCTGTTAATGCCGTCTTCCAGACAGAAATGTTTTTTGTCGGAAAAACGATAATAACAAACATCGTATATGTCGAAAGGACTACCTTCTTTTATATACTTAAGATAGAGAAGAAAATCTTCGCTTGCTTGGTATACCTGCATATATTTGTCCGATGAGAAAATAGGCAAAGAAATCAGCTTTGTGCCTAGACCATCAACGAATCCTATTGTGCTTCGATAAACTGTTGCTCCGTCGTTTTCCTCTTCAACGGAGTAGTAAAAAGTGTTCTTGGCCCCCCATATCGGTTTACGGGCGATCTCTCCCGCTTTGCTCACGATCCTGCAACTCGATTCGCCTTTGGCGAGATCACAGAAAAACACTCGTAAGAGATTGTCAATGTAGTTATAGGAAACCAAATAACTTCCTTGTATTTCCGGCTTTCCGATACCATAGGATGGGTAGGTCCCGAAATTCAATTCGACCCATTTGTCCCACTCGCCAATCTTAGTGTAGTATCCGCGCAGAGGTTCATAGCGATTGCCCGTGAGAGGCACAAGATTCATGGCTATATACTGATCGCTAGCGACAATGTTTCGCACATACGAGAGTTTCTGAGGCATCTTCCATGCGTTCCCGTAAGTCTTATTTCCAAAGTGATAGTAGAAAACTACTTCTTCATAACTTTCTTCCCACACTGTAGAGTAGTCAGTTGTTCTAGAAAAAAAGTACTCTCCGTTAGAAAAAGGAGAAACCCCCATTCCTCGTCCAATTCGCGTAAGTTTTCTGGAATCAAGATCGTAGATAAAATCACCACCATCATATGGCGATGCGGTACTAGAATAGAAAGAGAGTGTCGACCCCGTCAAAGAATATATCGGGAACTCGGAAGAGAAGGTATCCCAACAATACGGCGTCAGAATATAGTCATAGGAGTTCTGGAGTATTTTGGGGTCGAGATCCGTGCTGATAAATTCCCCACAGGGAGCGCGGGTCACCACTTCGTGCGGATAGTTCTCTGCGCACTGGTCATATATCTTCGGCGTGCATTCGGAAAGAGGCCATCGTTCCTCTATTCTCAATTGATACCAGAGTTCTTTTATCCCATCCGGATCGGATGACTGTTCCGGTTTCGTGTTGTACCATACGAACGGCACCCGTTCCAACATGCCAGCCCACGGATCGTCATCCACCTCGACCGGCTCCTTGTCACCGGGACCGATGTGGTTGTCGGTATCGGGCGCAATATCTTCATCTTCCAATGTTTCATCGCTGACCACATCTTCGTCGAGGATGCCGGATTCTTCTTCCAGCCCCCCTGCATCATCAGTTACCGCCCAATCACTATCGACAGGCGCCATGTCGGAACGGCTTCCCTGCACCCCTGGTTCGCAGGCGACAAGAAGTGCCGCGAAAGCTATGATGATGTATTGTTTCACAACCATGTCGCAAGTGTAGCCGAACGGAAAATGAAAGTAAAGTGGAGGACAAAAGAAGCCCGTTGCACGGCGAAATGCGCTTGACAATCGCGCAGGATAACGATATATTCCCTTCATGATTGAGAGATCGGTCAACAAACACAAACTCGGCGCGATTGATGAACAGAAGGCCGACCTGCTTTTCTGGCTTTCAAAAACACCCGCCGAACGGGTAGCCGCCGTCGATTTTTTACGAGCACAGCATGCCGAAACCTCAAAAAGAATTCAAAGAACTGTTCACATCGTTAAACGCGCGGGGCGTTGAGTATCTCGTCGTCGGGGCCTATGCGATGGCCTTTCACGGCGTACCGCGCTTCACCGGCGATGTCGATGTCCTTGTCCGGCCGACGAAAGAGAATGCGAAGCGGCTCATTGCGGCGCTCGATGATTTCGGTTTCGGGTCGCTTGGTCTGACGATCGCCGATTTCAGTGATCCCGATCAGGTGGTGCAACTCGGTGTTGCGCCGCTTCGGGTGGACATTCTCACCTCCATTTCCGGCGTTTCGTGGGAACAGGCTATCCTGAACAAATGCGACACGACCTACGGCAAAGTCCCCGTTCCCTTCCTCGGTCTTAATGAGATCATCGCGAATAAACGGGCCGTCGGCCGCATGAAAGATATGGCCGACATCGAGCTACTCGAATCGGTCACCAAGAAACGAAACTAGAAATAGTATCGTCTTTCGATCCGGATACCTTTTAAGAATTATCCCGCCAACCGCGCGGCGAGCGCTTCGAGGACGGGCCAGTCGATCTCCTCGATACGGGCGGTCGCGCCTATCGAGAACTCGGCAAGCAGTTCGGCCGGAAGCCGGTGCATCTTGAAGACATTGGCAAGCGTCTTTCGTCGGTGCGAGAAGAGGATGCGGAAGGCGTCGGCCATCTTCATGATCTCCGCGGGCGTTTTATCGTGCGACCGTATCGGTATCTGGAGCACCGACGACATCACCTTGGGCGGCGGGAAGAACGACGCGGGGCCGATGTCGAAGAGTATCTCGGCGTCGCCGATGTGCCGGATGACGGCGGCGAGCGGCGAAAAATCGCGGCTGGCCGGCTCGGCCGCGCACTTCACCGCCACCTCTTTCTGCAGGAGGAACACCGCCCGCGAGATATAACGGCTCTGCGACAAGACCGACAACAGTATCGGCGAACTCGCCTGATAGGGCAGGTTGCCGAACACGACGCCGCGCGTCCCGGCGAAATGCGGCGTCAGATCGTAGCGGACCGCGTCGGCATTGATGACCTGCGCTTTACCGTCGAATCGCGTATGCAATATCTGGAGCATCGTTTCGTCGATGTCGAGTACCGTGAACGGGGTGAGCCCGCGCCCCACCGCCTTTTCGGTGAGCGATCCCGCCCCGCCGCCGATCTCGACATAGAACCCGGCGCCGGGGGTCAGCGCGTCGGCGATCTTTTCGAGCGCGGTGTCGTCGAAGAGGAAGTTCTGCGAAAGACCTTTGCGCGGTGCGACACCGGCGTCGGCGAGCAGTTGTTTCAGGATGGTCAGGTTCATTTCGTCTGCGGACGGCTCGTCGCCGTCACATCGAGGTCGAGCGACGCGAGATCGCCGCGGTCGAGTTTCGGGAATGCCGCCGCCGCGACCATCGCGCCGTTGTCCTGACAGTAGGTGAGTTCCGGCAGGTACAGCGGCACGCGACGCTTGCCGGTGAATTCCTGCGCCATCTTCCGTACCGCGCTGTTGGCGGCGACGCCCCCGGCGACCACGAGCGCCGTGTAGGCTTTTTGTTCCCACGCCGCGGTCAGCCGCCGTTCGATCAGTTCGACGATGCGCGACTGAAAACCGGCCATGAGGTCGGCAAGCGCCACCGTATCGCCCTCTTCCTCGAGGATGCGCTTCACCGCCGACTTGATGCCGCTGAAACTGAAGGCGAGCGTGTCTTTGTATCTTCCGCTCCGCATGAGATGCGGCAGGTCGTAACGGGAAGGATCTCCCGTCTGCGCTATCTTGTCTATCGCCGGACCGCCCGGATAGGACAGTTTGGCGATCTTCGCGATCTTGTCATAGGCCTCGCCCGCCGCGTCGTCCATCGTCTCGGCGAGCACGCTCGCCGCGCTCCCCTCTCCGACCGCCATGAGCGTCGTATGGCCGCCCGATACGACCAGCGCGAGGTAGGGTGGCTTCGGTCGTTCGCGCCCGCCGAGGAACGGGCTGTGGATGTGTGCTTCGAGGTGGTTGACGGCGATGAGCGGCTTTCCCCACCCGATCGCAAGCCCTTTGGCCGCGCCTACGCCGACCAGCAGCGATCCGAGCAGTCCGGGATAATTGGTCACTGCGACAGCCGAAAGGTCGGTCGGGGCGACGCCGCTTTCGGAAAGCGCCTTATCTATCGTAGGGAATATCCAGGCGATGTGGTTGCGCGCCGCGATCTCGGGGATGACGCCGCCGAAAAGGGCGTGGAGGTTCGTCTGCGACACGGTCCGGACCGCCAGCACGCGGAAATGCTCATCCACCACCGCCGCCGAGGTATCGTCGCAACTACTCTCTATCCCGAGGATGTAGCGCGTCATGCGGCGCTATCCGGCCGTCTGCCGCAGTTTGGCGAAGTCGAGTTTCTTGCCGAGAGAACTTTCCTTGAGCACGGAGAGAAAGGCATCGGTCGGCATGATGCCGGCGCGGTCAAGGAGCATGGTCAGCGCGACAAGCACCGCGCTGCGGCCGCCGAGCGGGCCGCGGAAATCGTGCTTCACCACCGTCGCCTTGGTGGCGGGCGCCTCGAGCGAGGCGTCGAGATAGAGCGTCCCCTTCGTCATCTTCTCGACGAGGCCGCGCACCTTGTTCAGGCCGTCCTGCGAGGTGGCGATCACCGCGTCGGGGACGCTGATGCCGGTGAAGTGCAGAGGTTGGGGGGAAAGCAGTATCTCGGCGGTCGAGAAGCCGACGCCGACCGTGACCGGGTAACTTCCCTTCTTGGTGGCGTGGAGACCGCAGGAAAGAGCCGCCTGCGCGAGGAATTCGGCCGCCGACTGCACCCCTTCGCCCGCCGAGCCGGAAAGGACCACCGCATAGCGCTCTTTCAACGATGCCTTGTGGCGCGCCGCTATCGGTTTTTCCGCCGCGAAAAGCGACGCGGGCGCGGCATGGGTCGCGGGACGGTACGGTTCGCGCGCCGGGCCGGCCCAGTGGCCGACCTCGATACCCGCCTCCTTGGCGATGTCGTCGAGTTTGCGGTTGGGGTTGAACTTCACCCCGTAACTGGGACAGATCTCCATCGCCTCGACGAAGGAGAATCCGGGAACCTTGAGCGCCTCGGCCAGATCGTTGGAGAAGTCGCCGAGCGCGAGGAGCCGCCGCACCGACGGGGCGCCCGCCGCATGGAGGACCCGGCACAGGTCGTAGCCGATGTTCGGTTTCCCGTCGGGCATGATGGGGGTCTTGAATCCGCGCGGGGTGAGTCCTGAGGGCTGGCCGCCGGTCATGCCGTAGAGCATGTTGTTGTGGACGATGACGGTGAGGTTTATGTTGCGCTGTGCCGCCTCCATGAGGTGCTGGAGCCCGATGGTCGCGCCGCCGTCGCCGAGGAGCGCGATGATCTTCTTCTTCGGGTTCCCGGTCGCCATCGCGATGCCGGCGGCCAGCGCCACCGAACGGCCGTGGAGCCCGTGGACCGTATGGGTGGCGAACTGCTTGTCGATGATGCCGATGCAGCCGATGTCGGTCACGACAATGACATCGAGCGGCGCAAATCCCTCTATAGACGACAGCGCCTTCTCGAGGTTCTGCGACACGATGTGGTGACCGCACCCTTTGCAGAAGGGCAGATTCTCGGTGGAAAGGAATCGTCCGTTCATGACCGCACCTCCGCCGCTATCTCTTCGGGAGTGATGAGCCGACCGACCGCGGTGACGCCGCGCACGCCGTCGCGACCCCTCTTCCCGAACAGGATCTCGCGGTACTGTCCCTGCAGGTTCTCTTCGGCGATGACGACCTTTTTGTAGCGACCGAGTATCTCAAAGTACTTCGGCGGCACCGGGAAGAGCGTCTTGGGGATGAACAGCGACGCCTTCCGTCCCTCGGCGCGCAGCAGGGCGACCGCCTCGCGCGCCGCCGCCGCCGTCACGTCGTAAGCGACCACGACCGTGTCGGCCGCGTCGTCGTCCCAGTCGAAGAGCGTGTAGTCGCCGACGTTCTTTTCTACCTTCTCGGCGAGCCGTCGGCTGTTGGCGAGCGCCTCGGGGGTCGAGTGCTGGAGCGCGGCGGAACGGTCATGGGTCGATGCGGTGATGCGCACCTGATGGCGCGCGTCGCCCACCGGCAGGAGCGGCGGAACGCCGTCAGGCTCCGGCTCGTACGGGCGGTACGGGGCATCGCCGGTGTAGAAGCGGCGCTTCACCGGCTCGATAGGCGTCATGACCGCCGGATCGACATCCTGCACCGTCATGACCGTCTCCTTCGAGGCGAGCAGTATCACCGGGCAGCGGAGCCGATCGGCGATATGGACCGCCTTGGCCGAGAGTTCCCACGCGTCGCGCGGGTCGGAGATGCAGAGGGTCGGCAGCGGATAGCCGCCCGAATTGATACCGTGGAGCAGCGACAGGTCGCCGGTCGCACCGCCGGTCGCGGTGCCGGTCGCGGGGCCGAGCCGCTGGGCGAGTATGATGACCATCGGCAGTTCCATCATGTGCGACATGCCGATCGATTCGATCATGAGGGCGAGCCCCGGATAACTGGTCGCGGTAACCGGCAGTTTCCCGGCAGCGGCGTAGCCCGCCATCCACTGGAGCGTCGTTATCTCGTCGGGAGCAGGCAGGACGACCGGGAACCGCTGCGAAGCGTACAGATACAGCAGGTTCGCCGGGGTTATCGGGTAGCCGATGAAGACATCGGCCCCGGCCCGCGCCGTCGCCTCGATGATGAGGCGCGAATTGTCGATGAAGTAGCGTTCGCTCATGCCGTATGCTCCTCCGTGTTTTTCGCCCTGTCGCGCGGATCGTCCTGCGCTCCGGTGATCTTTTCGTAGAGTTTGACGATAACCAGTATCGTCACGGTGGCGATGACCGCGCCGTAGGTCTTGTCGACGCTGAACCAGCCCATCTCCTTGGCGAGAATGGTGCCGAAGATGACGACCGTGCCGAGTATGAAGGCGAGCCGCACGCCGCGCGCCGATATCCAGCCGCGGGCGTAGATGCCCGTCAGGATGACGATGGCGCCGATCGCCCGGATGGCGTAGGAGACATAGGCGGTGTCGAGCACCGCGCCGCGCAGGAAGATGGCGAGCGGTATCGTGACGATGCCGACGAGCACCACCAGTTTCCGGGCCGTCGCGATGATCTTCTTGTCATCGGCCTCCTTATTGATCATGCCGTGATAGATATCCTTCGCGGCGATGGTCACCACGGCGAAATTGACCGGTCCGACGGTCGAAAGTATCGCCGCCAGCGCCCCGGCGAGCGCCAGACCGCCGAGCACCGGCGGGATGAATTCGGGCGTGGTGAGGATGCGGGTCAGGACCGTCTTGGCGTCGGTCACCTGCGCGGCATCGAAGAAAAGACCCGTTTTCGCGTAGAGGGCGATGAAGGCGGTCATGATGCCGAAGGGGGCGACGATGAAGCCGGCGAGCACCGAGGCGCGTTTGGCGGTCGAGACATCCTTCGCGGCGAATATCGGCTGGATGCTCGCCTGCGCCGCCATGCCGCCGAGTACGCCGCCGAGCAGGAGGGCGAAGGCGTCGGAGACCCCGGCGCTGAAGGGATTGTACAGATTGACCGGCGCGCCTTTGGCCACCAGCAGGGTATGCAGTCCGTCGAAACCACCCACCTTATAGAGGCCGATAAAGAAGGCGGTGCCGAGCCCGACATACATCGTCACGAGATAGACGATACCGGTGACGGCGAGCGCGTGCATCCCGCCGACATAGGTGTAGAGCATTATGATCGCCGCCGACAGGATGACCGCCCAGTTCCAACTGATGTCGAACAGCGGCGCCATCACCCCGGCGCAGGTCTGCAACTGGACATAGGCAAGCGTGATGTAGGCGATGAGAAAGGCGATCGCCGACACCGACCGGGCGCGCGGCCCGAAAAGCGTCTCGATCATCTCGCTGACCGTGTGGACCCCTTTGCGGCGGTAGTGGGCCGCCACCGTGAAGCCGATGATGACCATGCCGATCGCGGTCGCGATGTTGTAGAAGATGGGCTGGAGCGTCGCGGTCTTGAAGGCCTTCTCGCTCACCCCGATAGTGCTCATGCCGCCCAGCCATTCGGCGGCGACCACCACCGCGCAGACGATGACGCCGAGATTGCGCCCCGCCACCAGATAATCAGAGGCCGACTTGGCGGCCGCCTTCTTGGTGAACAGGCCGATCAGGACCACCAGCGCGAAGTAACCGAGGATGATCCACGCATAGATGTTCATGGGAACTCCTTCTTTCAGATATTAGAGTGCGGCCATGGCGCGAGCGAGCAGGAGGGCGTTGAGCCGGTTCTGTTCGTCGTCCGACCGCGAATTGAGCACCGCCGGGACCTTCGCTCCGAGGACGAGCCCGCCCCAGGTCGCGCTACCGTGGAATTTGTAACTCTTGCCGAGCGAATTGGCCGTCTCGAGGTTCGGCGCGACGATCAGATCGGGATCGCCGCAGACCGGCGAGTTCTTGATACCCTTCACCGCCGCCGCTTCCGCACTGATGGCCGCGTCGTAGCCGAGCGGCCCGTCGATGATGAAATCCTTTATCTGGCCGCGCATCGCCATCACCACGAGCGCCGCCGCGTCCTGCGTCGCCGGCTGTTTGGGGCTCACCGTCTCGACCGCCGCGAGGAGCGCCACCTTCGCTTTATCGACGCCGAGCGCCTTCCAGAGCGGCCGCGTGTTCTCGATGATCGCCTTCTTCTCTTCGATGGTCGGGGCGACGATGATGGCGTTGTCGGTCACGCCGAGGAACTTGTGGTAGGAGGGCATCTCGAACAGGCTGATGTTCGAGAGCACCGGAGATGCTTTGATGCCGCGCTCCTTGTCGAGTATCGCCTTCAGGTAGAGTTCCGACTTGAGCGAACCCTTGACCAGTATCTTCGCACCCTGCTCGCGCACCGCCTGCACCGCAAGCACCCCCGCTTCGGCGTCGTTCTTGGCCGCGATGATCTGGTATTTCCCGATGTCGTCGTGCGCGTCGGCGATGCAGCGTTCGATCGCCTTCGGATCCCCCGTCACGATGCAGGTACCCACAAAGCCCATGTCATGGGCGAGCTTGAGGCCGCCGATCACCTCGGGATCGGCCGCCGCCGCCACCGCGACCGTCACCGGGGGCAGGGCCCCGACCGTCTTTTTGAGTTCCGTGTAGTTCGTGATCGCCATGGTGTTCTCCGTTATCAGTCATTCCGCCCTTTCCGGGCACCCCTCTCTTGCCAAGAGAGGGGTTAGGGGTGAGTTTTTCTCCATTCGTACAGCGGGTCTATCTCGGCGTCCTTCATGATGCAGTCGGGCCAGCGCATCGCCTTTTCGGCGCCCGTCAGGACGCGCCAGACGCCCCCGGCGATCGCCTCGTTCTCGTTCTCGCCGGGGAAAATGTATATCCTGCCGAGCCGTTCGCACTTGCGCGTTATCTCGGCGGCGAGATACTTCTCGTTGGCCACCCCGCCGGTCACGATGATGCCGTCCATGTCGAAATCGAGCACGCTCGCCATCGCGCCGATCTCCTTGCATATCTGATAGATCATCGCGTCGTATATGAACTTGGCGAACGCATCGCCCTCCTTGATGCGGCGGACCACCTCTTTGATGTCCTTGGTGCCGAGATAGCCGTAGATGCCGCCCGCGCCGTAGAGTTTCTTGTGCAGTTCCTGCTTGGTGTACTTGCCCGAAAAACAGGCCTCCAGTAGCGGTATCGGCGGTATGCCGCCGGCCCGTTCCGGCGTGAAGGGGGCCCCCTCCATCCGGTTGTCGCTATCGACGATGCGGCCCCTGTCGAAAGGCGCTATCGAATAGCCGCCGCCGAGGTGACACGCGACACAGCGCATATCTTCGAACTTCTTTCCCAGTTGCGCCGCCAGTTTCCGTACCGTCGCCCGGATGTTAAGCGCATGAACGAACGAGAAGCGGGGAAAATCGGGCGCGCCCGATATCCGGGCTATCGGTGCCATCTCGTCCACCCCGACCGGATCGACCGCATAGGTGGGACAGCCGTAGTCTTTAGAAAGACGGTGCACCAGCGGCGCGGCGAGGTTCGACGCGTGCTGATAGACCGGCGTCTTATGGCTGAAATGGGCCAGTTCGTCGTTCATCTCGATGACGCCGCTCGGGACCGGTGGTAGCATCCCGCCGATGGCCCCCATGGCGCGGCATTTCCGTTCGGGCAGGTGCTTGTCGAGAAAGGCGCGCACCAGTTCCTCGCGGTGGTCCAACTGATCGGCGATGGTCGGGAACCGGTGAACCAGATCATCGGGATGGCGGATGCAGTCGGCGCTCACCTCGACCGGCCCGCCGGGGTCGATGCGGTGGATGGAGCACTTGGTGGAGGTCGAACCGGTGTTGACGACGACGATCTGGTCAGTGGCGGTCATGGCGCTGTCCTTCGCTTCGGTTGGTATCGAACCGTGCGGCACGCGGGTGTCGCGCCACTCCATATATCAAAAAGAGGGCGACGATGTCAAATAAACCCATACGCTCCCGTGCCATTGCAAAATTCCCCTTCCCCCCATATACTTCGCCCGAACCACCCCTCAGGAGGCCCCCATGCACACCGGCCACATCGTCGTACTCACCACCTTCGACAAGCGCGAGGACGCCGAACGGGTCGCGCGGATCCTCGTAGAACGCCGACTCGCCGCCTGCGTCCAGATGATCGCCCCGATGACGAGCGTGTACCGCTGGAAAGGCACGGTCGAAACGGCCACCGAGACGCTCTGCCTCATCAAGACGCGGCGCGACCTCTTCCCGCAGATAGAGCGGGCGATGGCAGAACTGCACCCGTACGAGGTGCCGGAACTGGTCGCCCTGCCGATAGAGATGGGCGGCGCCCCCTACCTGAAATGGCTGGATGAGGAGTGCGTATGCCCGACCTGACCGACATCCTCATCCTCCTTGCGCTCAACCTCCTCCTCTGGACCCCGCTCCTCATCCTCAAGCACCCGATCTTCATCGTGACGGAACGACTGCCCCGGCTCCGGGGCGATTTCCCCGCCGGCGTTTCGTGGCTCTTCCTCGTCTTTGTGCGCAAGGGGTTCGACAGCGCCGAACTCCGGCGGCACGAAGAGGTCCATTTCCGGCAGTGGCGGCGGTACTCGCCACTCGTCATGGGGGCGCTCTATCTCGGCTCGTCGCTTTACTGGCTCATCCGCACCCGCAGTCTCTGGGGCGCGTACTGGCATAATCGTTTCGAGGTGGAGGCGCGCAAGGCCCCGTGAGGGGATCGGCTGAGGAGGCCCCGTCGCCTCACTTCGGCGTCAGCGTTTCCGAGGCGGTGCCGTTGGCCCAAGTACCCTTGAGGGTGCCGTTCTCCTGCACCGTGTAGATGACCGGGTACTGTTCGCCCCAATCGATGGTGAGGGTCTTGCCCTTCAGATAGCCTTTCCCGTTGAAGGTGTTGTTCCCTATGTACCAGGTCAGGTAGTAAAGATCGCCCTGCCGCTTGATGGTCAGAGATCCACGGTACTGCGACCCGTTCGGGTTGTATCCGACCACCTCATAGTTGCCTTCGCGCACCGTCGGCGCGGCGGTCAGTTTGATCACCCGCTCCTTGGCCCGCTCATGGTAGCGGCTTCCGGTCGGTACCAGTTCCATCGCATCGCGGTAAAGTTCGAGCGCCCGTTCGCGGTCGGTCGCCTCAAGATCGCGTCCCTTGTTGTAAAGTTCCTCGGCGCGCAGGTCCGCCGACCTCCC
>JAKQHE010000235.1 GCA_029573155.1 bacterium | reverse complement strand
GTCGGTCGGGGTGTCGTCGGTCGGGGGCACCGAATCGTAGTCGGTTATCGTGCCGTCCGTCCCGCCGCCGACGCAGGCGCATTGGACACAGCTCTCGCCCATCGTCTCGTTGCAGTCTGAATTCTGTTCGCAGTCCTCGCCCTGCTCGATGTTCCCGTTGCCGCAGACCGCCGCCGCGACGCACTGGCAGTTCACGCAATCCTCGGTCGCGCCGCAGTCGGCCTTGAACTCGCACTGCTCGGGCGCCGTGATGACGCCGTCGCCGCAGACCGCCGGGGCGACACATTTGCAGTTCTGGCATTCCTCATCGGCGCCGAGACAATCGGCGGTGATCTCGCAATCCTCGCCTGCATCAACGGTGCCGTTGCCGCAGGTGAGAAGGATGCACTCGCAGTCCTCGCACCGGTAGAGCGACGGGTCTGCCTCGGAGCAGTCGTTCGGGGACTCGCACTCCTCGCCGGTCTCCAGCGTGCTGTTGCCGCAGACGGCGCCCATCTCGACGCAGAGGCAGGCGCTACACTCGTATCCTTCGGCGCATCCGAACTCGGCCGAGCCGGGGTCGCACTGTTCTCCGCCGTTCAACTGGGCGTCGCCGCAACAGCCACAGTGTATGCAGTTGAACATATCTTCGGGGTAAAGCGAGCTGCAATCGGACTCGGTCGAGCATATCGGTTCGCGGGAGACCGGTTCGTCACCGCACATGTATTGGTGATCGTCTCCGTGAGAAAGCATCAGCGTGAAGGCCGAAAAATGACCGACCTGCGACATGATGGGGTCGCCGGCCATGATGGGATCGCCCGCCATGATGGGATCGCCCGCCATGATGGGATCGCCCGCCATGATGGGATCGCCCGCCGCCGCATCGCCGACATGCCACGAGCCGT
Organism: bacterium; assembly: GCA_029573155.1. GTDB lineage: Bacteria > UBP6 > UBA1177 > UBA1177 > JAKLFG01 > JAKLFG01. The sequence goes on along the minus strand of JAKQHE010000235.1, from coordinate 8,688 downwards.
CACGCAGGGTAGCGGCTACCAGAGCGTTGCCTGTCGGGACCTTCCCGTCTGCGGGGATGTATCCTTCGTGTGGCTTGATACCCATGGTCGCCTTGACCTTGAAGGTAAGCCCGCTCGGGCCGAACTCGTAGACATAACTGACGCATGCTTCGGCCTGTGGGTAGCCGTCGCGTTTCTTTTTCACGATCGTGATCTCGACATCCGTATCGAGGGCGCCGGCCGGTATCTGGATGAAGGCGTCGCCCGAATCCAGTGACACGGTGCCGCCCGACGCGGCGGCGACCTTCTTGCTCGTCTTCTCGATGTCGCTCTCCTTCTTGGCGCAGGTGCCGACCGCGACGAGCGCGAAAACGGCGATAAAAACGAAAAATCTTCTCATGGGACCCTCCGTTCGGTGCATGATGACCTCCAAACCACCGCGCCGATTATAGAAAAAGGGAAGCGGAAAAGCAATGTTTCGATATCTTCCGGATATTTTTTGCGTTTGTCCCGATTTTCGATTATTTTCAAGGGGTCGTTACCCACAGGGAGATGTTGTTATGAGATGTGGCCTTGTTCCCGCGCTTTGCCTTCTTTCTCTCCTGCTGGTCGCCTGTTCCTCGTCGGCACCGGCAGATACCGATGACCAGACGGCCGAGAGCGACGCATCATCGAACGACGGCGATCACCTGCTTATCCCGGATGATGACGCCGCGACGGGGAACCCCCTCTTCGACAAGGGACCGTACGGCGTCGCCATCGGCGATACCGCCGCGAACTTCACCGTGCCGACCGACACGGGCGACTGGGATCTTGAGGAGCATTGGGACGGAAAGGATCATCAGGTCCTGCTCTTCTACCGTTCGGCGAACAACTATGCTAAACAGATGTTCCAGTCGCGGCTTGTGATGCTTCTCATGAACTCGCCGAAGAATGTCCACTATTTTTTCATCGCCGGTGGCGTGGGTGAGGCGGTGGCCGAGATGCTCGACCCGGTCCGCGCCGAGGCGGAATCGGCGCTCGATATCATCGATGACCCGGGTCACTGGCGCCCGCGGCTCCATTTCGTGACGAAGGGGGCGTCGGAGATAGGCGGTTGGCTGTCGGAATGGTACGCCGCCGGGGGCGGATTCATTCTCGGTGTCGACCGCGCCCAGAAGATACGGGGTGCCGGCCTGCCGCTTAACTGGCTCACGCAGGAAGGTGACTTCGAGATGGCGGGCTACGAACCCGCGTACTGGGAATTCGACCTCAAACGAGCGGAAGCCCTCGGTGCCGAGGCAGATCCGATCGTCCTCACCGGCATCGACGGGCAGGAGTTCGAGAGCGAGACGATAACCTTCGAAGTGGAGTTCCCCGCCGCTGCCGCAATGGCCGACCACACCGGACTCGCGGTCGATCTCGAACAGGTCTGTGCCTCGCAGGCGGCCTGCGAGTGGGACCGCATCATGCACCTCTACATCTGCGGTCCCGACGATGGCGATACCTGCGGCACCGAGGTGGCGCGCTGGATAACGGCCTACGGGATGGGCGGCCGCTGGGTGACCGACATCACGCCGCTCCTGCCGCTGTTCGCTTCGGGCGGGAAACTCAAGTTCCGGCTCTATGTCTGGGGCTATCAGGCGAAGAACTATCTTTCGTTCCGCCTGACGAAGGGCGGTGACCCGGCGCCGGTCGGTTGGAAAAAACTCTTTGTCGGCAACCCGCGGTTCGACGAGAACTACAATACCCAATACGAGCCGGTGGCGTTCGAACTGCCGACCGGGGCGCAGAAGGCGGCCATCGTCGCCTTCATCACCGGCCATGGCAATGGTTCGGAGCAGGCGAACTGCGCCGAGTTCTGTCCCTTCGAGTCGGTCTTCGTCGTCAACGGCACTCCGTTCGAGAAAGATCATCCCGACGCCGCGACCAATGACGGCTGTCTGTTGCAGGTCGGGGATGGTGTCGTCCCGAATCAGTACGGCAGTTGGCCGTTCGGTCGCGCCGGCTGGTGTCCCGGTCTCAATGTGTCGCCGTGGGTCGCCGAAGTGACCGATGCACTCGTGTCGGGGGAGAATACCGTCGCGTTCGAGGGCTACCTCGACGGTACCGATTATGTGCCGGTCGTCACCGATGCGGGTGGCTACCGCGCCGAGATAAACAGCAGTTCCTACCTCGTGTGGTGGGAGTAGGGGAGAGAGGGGGAAGCGATGGGGAAAAGAACGATCGCGCTCGTGCTGGCGCTTCTCGGCGTGGCCGGGTGCGCCGTAGAGGAGGAGGGGTGCTACACCAACGAGGACTGCGGGGACGGCTGGATATGTGACACGACGACCGGTGCCTGCGTCCCTATCGAAGAATACGATACTGATTTCGCGGGCAACGACTCGCCCCTGCCCGATACGGTGGATACCGATGCCCCTTCCGTGACCGACGATACGACGATGAACGACACCGACGCCGCTGTCGAGGCCGACACGGTCGCCGACAACGATACGATCGTTGATGCCGATACTCTCCCGGCCGAAAGCGACACGGTGACCGATACGGATGTCGATCTGACCGATGACACCGGCGATGAAGATGCCGATGTCGCGTTCGACGATGCGCCGCCTGCGGTGGATGACTCACTCCTCACCGACGCGGATACCGACACGGTCACCGACACCGCACCCGACACCGACACCTCATGCACCGGCTGCGCCTGCGAGGATTGTTCGGGACACGGGACCTGCACGACGGCGAACGGCTATGTCGAGTGCATCTGTGACACCGGCTACGGCGGAGGTTATTGCCAGCAGTGCGACATCGAGTGGCAGGACCACGACGGCGACGGCATCTGCGAGGCCGACGACTGCGCCCATGCGACCGATCCGATAGACGGTTGGCTTGATTGCGGCGACCACGGGACCTGCGACGACTGGGGCTTCGAGGCCGATTGCGAGTGCGATATGTATTGGACCGATATGAGCGGCGAGTGCGACTACTGCTTCGGCGATCCGGAAGACTGCTGAACGGTTAAAACAAGTCGATCTTGAGGAGGCTGTTTTGAAACGCTATCAGTTGCTCTTTATTCTGGTGCCGACAGTGTTTTTACTTTGTTCCGGTTGCCGCTTCACGACGGCGGACCCGGTGAAGGGAGAAACGGTGGCCATCGACAAGAAAAGCGGTCTCATGTGGCACAAGTCCGCGAACCTCAACAGGTATCCGTGGTCGGCCGCGAAGAAATATTGCTCCGATCTCTCGTACGCCGGTTATGACGATTGGGAACTGCCTTCGCGCGAAGAGATCGCGACGCTCTGGGACCCCGAGACGAAGGGGCCGAACTCGATGTTCCCTTTCAAATTGGAGCCGGCGAACTATTGGACAAGGGACGAAGAGGTAGTAACCGACCCGGCCGAAAGGGCCAAGTTACTCAACAACAGGCCGATGATCGGGCCGACCGAAGAATATATGCGGAAGAACCCCGACTCTTCTTTTGAGGACGAACTATTCCGTGCATACGCCATCCGGTTCACCGACGGTTCGATGGATGCTTACCGGAAACTTCGCCAATCCTATCTGCTGTGCGTGCGGAAAGAATGATCCCGGCGCGTAACGAACTGCTCTGATCCCTTCGCTTTCAATTTAGTCAGGCGGGTGTTGTAGGGCTCACGGGCGATGGCGCCCTCTAGGAAGGCGTCAGTAAGCCGCGCGATGGAGGCGCGAAGGGTGGAGAAGAGAAAATGTGTACGGTTTCTTTGGGAAGGATCAATCAGATATCTGCGCCGATAGCTAGCAATTTTCCCAGAAGATCGCCGACACCTATCTCGGTGGCCCACCGGCGCAAGTAATCGCGGTCGAGGGTATCCCCCTGCATCTGTACTATGCCGAGCGCGTCGAATCGTTCAATGAGTCGGGAAAGAAATTCGCGTTGCTGGCTCATGCGATCTCGGGCGGCAGCATGATGCCGTGAACGAGTCGGATATAGCGGTGGATGATTTGAGCCCGATCCTCGCCTTTATGTCGCGCCGTAAGACCTGAAAGACAGGCATCATAAGCCATTTCAGAAAGTTCGGCTCCGAGAAGGGCGCGCGCACCCGGAGAAAGGCGACGAAGGATGTCGATCTGTACGCGTTCAGCTTCGGGTGTCGTGTCCGACCGCAAGGCGACACCTCTCATGCCGGTCAGGGCGACCGTTGATAAAAAAAATGGTCGCGGGGCTTGGACTTGAACCAAGGACCTTCGGGTTATGAGCCCGACGAGCTACCATCTGCTCTACCCCGCAACCTTCGGAAGCAGGGGCATTATATGAGGCGAGTCCCGTTTGTCAATAGCTATGAGGAAAAAAGCGGGGGAATGCCGTTCGGGGGAGAATTTCTTTAGAATACCAAGACCAGCGAGCAACTGGGCGGCTCTTCTCCGTTGTTGCAACCCTTTTCTCCCGATTCTCCCGATGCCCATGTGCAATCGGAGCCGCAGTTCACCGTCCCGGCAACGCTGTAGCCGAGGTTGGTGCAGTTGGTCGTACCGCCGTCACACTGCTCGGTCACTGCCGGGTGGAAGGTGACATCGTCCACATAGAAGGCGTCCCACCCGGTAGCGTCAGCATAATCCTTCATGTAGGCGAACACGACCGTCGGGTACCCGGCGGGCACGGTGACGCATTGTTTGTACCACTGGCTACTCTTGTCGCCGGTCGCTCGGAATAGGTAGTTCGATACCGCCGACGGGGCGTCGTTATAAGCGGTGGTCGCGGCATCGAGGAAATCCTGAACGCTTTTGAATACGAAGAAGAAGTCGTACCCTGATTCCGACTGTCCGGTGTAGTAGAAGCAGAGAGAAACATCGGTGACGATAGTAGTGTACTTCTGAAGGAATATCGCGGAGAACCCATCGTCGTCGATAGCCACATTCTTCATGGAGTAGGAGGCGCCGTGGTACCGAGTGCTGCTCCGTTCCCATCCGGAAGCATCGCTAGTGAACTGGCTCGCCTGATGGGCATACGCCGGCGGGAAGGAACCCTCGAACCCCTCGGTGAAGGTCGGGATCGTGCTGTTGCCGGATATGCCGTCGCCGCAGTACGCGGCCACGCACGCGGAGCCGTTCCACGAGTAGCCCGTCGCGCACTTGTATCCGCAGGTGTTGATATCGGGTGTCGCATCGTAGTAGGCCGCGCTGTCGGCCGGGCTCCACGCGGTCCCGTTCCAGGTCTGCGTGTAGGAATAAGAGGCCGTGTTGTTGTAGTACACCGTGTTCGCTGGTGCGCCGGAACAGGAGTACGGTTGCGTGTCGGCGACGCAGGCGTTGCTGCCGCCGTTCCATGTGTAATGGGTCTTGCACTTGAACCCGCAGGTGTTGATATCCGGCGTGGCGTCGTAATAAGCGGTCGACGGCGGTTGCCAGCCGCCACCGTCGGTGTAGGTCTGCGGGATGGAGTACGAGGCCGCATCGCCGTAGTACACCGCGTTTGTGAGAAGACCGCTACATGCCTGCGTCCGGGTATTGATGCACGCGGAGCCGTTCCACCAGTAGTTCGTGGCGCATTTGTACCCACAGGTGTTGATATCGGGTGTCGCATCGTAGTAGGCCGCGCTGTCGGCCGGGCTCCACGCGGTCCCGTTCCAGGTCTGCGTGTAGGAGTACGACGAGGTCCCACTGTAGTATACCGTATTGCTCGGCGCGCCGGAACAGGAGTAGGGTTGCGTGTCGGCGACGCAGGCGTTGCTGCCGTTCCACGTGTAATGGACCTTGCACTTGAACCCGCAGGTGTTGATGTCGGGTGTCGCGTCGTAATAAGCGGTCGAGGGTGGCTGCCAACCGGAGCCGTCGGTGTATGTCTGCGGTATCGAGTAGGATGCCGCATCGCCGTAGTACACCGCGTTGGCGGGAAGGCCGCTGCATGCCTGCGTCCGTGAGTTGATGCAGGCGGAGCCGCTCCAGGTATAGTTCGCGGCACACTTGTACTGACAGGTGTTCTCCGTCGGGGATGCGTTGTAAGAAGCGGCGGTCGGTGGCTGCCAGCCCGACCCGTCGGTGTAGCTCTGCGTTATCGAGTACGATGTCGTGTTGTTGTAGTAGACCGAGTTAGACGGCAAGCCCGTGCAGGATTGGTTCGTCCGCGAGTTGATGCAGGCGGAGCCGCTCCAGGTATAATTCGCGGCGCACTTGTAGCCGCAGGTGTTGTTGTCGGGCGTCGCGTCGTAGTAGGCGGTCGTCGGCGGCTGCCAGCCGGTCGCGTCGGTGTAAGTTTGCGTGATCGAGTATGAGGTCGTATTGTTGTAATACAACGAGTTCGACGGCAAACCCGTGCAGGCTTGGTTCGCCCGCGTGTTGATGCAGGCGGAGCCGTTCCAGGTATAGTTCGCGGCGCATTTGTACTCGCAGGTGTCGGCGACCAGGACGCCGTCATCATAGTAGGCGGTGGTCGGCGGCTGCCAGCCGGTCGCATCGGTGTAGGTCTGCGGGATGGAGTACGAGCTCGTGTTGTTGTAATAGACCGCGTTCGATATGATGCCGCTACAGGCCTGACTCCGTGAATTGATGCAGGCGGTGCCGCTCCAGGTATAATTCGCGACGCACTTATACTGACAGGTGTTCACGGCGGGATTTGCATTGTAGGTCGCCGAACTGTCGGGCGGATCCCAACTGCCGCTCCATGTCTGCGCATAGGAGTACGAGGATGTGCCGTTGTAGTACACCGAGTTCGACGGCAAGCCCGTGCAGGTGTAGGTCCGCGTGTCCGAAACACAGGCTGACACGCCGTCCCAGTGGTAGGTGGCGGCACAGGCGAAGCCGCAAGTGTTGTTGTCGGGCGTCGCATCATAGTAGGCGGTCGCGGGCGGCGTCCAGCCGCCACCGTCGGTGTAGGTCTGCGGGATGGAGTACGCGGTCAAGCCGTTGTAGTAGGTGGCGTTGCCGGGAAGGCCGCTGCAGGCCTGGGTCCGCGAATTGATGCAGGCGGAGCCGTTCCACTGGTAGTTCGCGGCGCATTTATATTCACAGGTGTTGTTGTCGGGCACGCCGTCATTGTAGTAGGGGGTCGTCGGCGGCTGCCAGCCGGTGCCGTCGGTATAGGTCTGCGGGATGGAGTAGGATGTCGTGTTGTTGTAGTACACCGTGTTGGAGGGAGGAGCGTCGCAGGACTGGGTGCGCGAATTGACGCAGGCGCCGTTATGCCGCGTGTAGTTCGCGGCGCATTTGTATTCGCAGGTGTTGATGTCGGGGACGCCGTCGTCGTAGTAGGCGATCGCGAAGGGCTGCCAACCGCCGCCGTCGCTGTAGGCCTGCGGGATGGAGTAGGATGTCGTGTTGTTGTAATACACCGCGTTGTCGGGGAGATTGCTACATGCTTCGGTCCGGGTGTTGATGCAGGCGGTCCCGCTCCACTCGTAGTTCGCGGCGCATTTGTAGCGGCAGGCGGTGTCGCTGGGATCGGTGTTGTATTCGGTCGTCGGGTCATCGGCGGGGGCCCACGCCGTGCCGTTCCATGTCTGTGTGTAACCCGACACGGTGTTCCAGACGGTGCCGGTCGCCGGTTTTGCCGTGCAGGTGAAGGGCTGTGTATCGGCGGTGCAGGTGTCGGTCCCGTTCCAAGTGTAGTGCGCCGCACACTTGAACTGACAGGTGTTCGCCGCGGGCGCCGCGTTGTAGGTCGCCGCGCTGTCGGGCGGGACCCAATCGCTGCCGCCCCATGTCTGTGAATAGGAATAGGACGAGGTGCCGTTGTAGTATAGCGTGTTCGCCGGCGCTCCGGAACAGGTGAGGGTCTTCGTGTCGGGCACGCAGGTCTCGAAATTCCACGAGTAGTGGAGCGAACAGGTGCAGGTGTAGGTCGCCATGCCATCGTTGCAGGTCGCACCGTTGTCACCCTGATCGTCGCAGGGATCGTTCAGCGTCACGCATTCATCGGTCTCTTTGCAGGTCTTGCCGTCGTCGAAATTCCAGCCGTCCGAGCAGGTGCAGGTATAGGTCCCCACGCCTTCCTGACAGGTGGAGTCGAGGTCACCTTCGTCGTTGCAGGGATCCCCTTCGCATTCGTTGGTCTCCTCGCAGATCGTCCCGTTATCGTGCCAGCCGACCGAGCAGTTACAGGTATAGTCACCCGGGGTGTTGTTACAGGTGGCGCCAGTGTCGCCCCCGTTATCGCACGGATTAGTGTTCACGATGCATTCGTCGATATCGCGACAGGAAGCGCTTTTGAATTCATAGCCCGGCGTGACGCAGGTGCAGGTGTAAGAGCCGGGCGTGTTGGCGCAGGTCGCGTCCGGGTCGCCGTTGTCATCGCAGGGGCCCTTTCCGTCGGGGGCGCATTCGTCGATATCCTTGCAGCCGCCGCCGGAAAAGCCGAAACCGCTACTGCAGATGCAGGTGTAGGCGCCGACGGTGTCGACGCAGGAGCCGCCGCTGTCCCCGTGGTCATTGCAGGGGTTGGCCATCGTTACACATTCGTTCACCTCTTCGGCTGCGGTCGTGAAGGAGAATACATGGTCGACCGCCAGTCCGTTGCCCGCCGGATCCTCGGCACCGGTCGTCACGGTGACGGTGTAAAGGGTGCCGTAGGCGAGCGATGCGTCGGGAGTGAAGGTTGCCGTCAGGTCCTCTTCGGCGTAGGTGACCGCGCCGCTTATCGCCGTGTCGCCCTGTTCAAGTATCAGTGTGGCCGTCGTCAGGGTCGCCTCGTTCATCGGTTCGCTGAACACGATCTCCACCGTCGTCGCGATGCCGACCCCCGTCGCGTCGGTTGCCGGGGTG
>JAKQHE010000229.1 GCA_029573155.1 bacterium | reverse complement strand
GTGGAACAGGGCGAGGTCAACGGCCTTGCCACCATCGGCCTGCCGGTATCGGACATCGAGGGTGACGGCTCGTGGGAACAGAAAAAAGCCCGGGCGGCGACCGCTCCCCGGCGCGGGCATGTCTCGGCCTATGATACGGCGCGCGGCAGACTGGTCGTCTGGGGGGGAGAGACCGACGGCGGGCTGAACTCCGACACCTGGGAATGGGACGGGACGCAGTGGACCAAGATAGATCCTCCCGACCCGGAGGGGGACGGCGCTCCTCAGCAACAGGAACTCTGGGCCCCTTCCGCCATGGTCTACGACGCCGCCCGCGGAGAGATCATTCTTTTCCACAGGATGGAGACCTGGGCGTGGAAAGGAACGAGTTGGGTCAAAAGGGCCGGGTACGGCTGCACCGGCCCGTGGTGTCTTGAGTGCACCTCCACCACCTGCCCCCTGTTGCGGTACGGGCAGGCGATGGCCTACGACACCGAACGCGCAAAGGTGGTCCTGTACGGCGGGACCTGGTCGAGCGGCGAGGATAAAACATGGGAATGGGACGGTGAACGTTGGACCAAGGTCACGCCGACCGACCCGGAAAGCGACGGCAACCCGCCGAAAATAGCGAGCGGCCACGCGATGGTCTATGACGACCTGCGCGGCGTGGTGGTCCTCTTCGCCGCCGGTACCGGCTGGAACGAGACCTGGGAATGGAACGGCGTCAGTTGGGTCAAACGGACCGGGAGCACCTGTACCACCACCAGTTGCTATGTCTGCACCTCGACGACCTGCCCGTCGCCCCGGTACCTTCATGCGATGGCCTACGACGGCGCCCGCGGGAGAGTGGTCCAGTTCGGCGGCTATTACTACGACGGCTGGAACCAGTCCTGCAACGACGAGACATGGGAATGGGACGGAATGGTCTGGACCAAGCGAACGCCCGACGATCCGGGATCCGACGGCAACCCCGACGCGATGCGCGAACACGCGATGGCTTACGATACCCTGCACAAGAAAGTGGTGCTGTTCGGCGGCTATATCCTGTACGGCGGTCCCGTCAACATCCTCTGGGAATGGGACGGGGCGAGTTGGGCCAAGAAGAGTCCGCAGGCCGCCGATGTCGACGGCGACCCGTCGGCACGCGACACCCATGAGATGGCGTATGACAGTGACCGGGGGAAAGTGGTGCTGTTCGGCGGATACAGCCTCTCCGGCAGTGTCAACGACACATGGGAATGGGACGGTTCGGACTGGGTCAAACGGGCGGGAGACAGTTGCGCTACCGGCAGTTGTTATGTCTGCGCCGAAAGCACCTGTCCTTCGGCCCGTTATCAGCACGCGATGGCATACGATGCCGAACGCAAACGGACGGTCCTCTTCGGCGGGTACGCGTTCTCCTGTGACGGAGCGAGCAACGCCTGTCGGGACACCTGGGAATGGAACGGGACGGTCTGGGAGAAAAAGAGCCCTTCCGGGGACATCCCTTCCGGGCGGTACAGCCACGCGATGTCGTACTACGAATTCGACGAGACCCACTACGGCGTGCTCCTGTTCGCCGGACAGAACGCGAGTTCCGTGACGAATAACGAGACCTGGGAATGGAACGGCACCGCGTGGACCCAGCGGGCGGGCGATGTCTGCGTCGGGGGCAGTTGCTATGTCTGCGTCATACCGACCGGCATGTCCGATCCTGCCGCCACCTGCTCAAAACCGCGCGAGGGGCATGTGATGGCCTTCGATGCCGTGCGGAAAAAAGTGGTGTCATTCGGCGGGTGGACGAGCGCCGGTATGCTCACCCCCGACCTCTGGGAATGGAACGGGACGATCTGGGTATCCAAGGTCCCCGTCGTCCCCAAACCCAGCGACAACAAGTACATGTCGGCGATGGTCTATGACGCCGATCGCGAGAAGATGCTGCTGTTCGGCGGACAGCCGCAGAGCGCCTCGTTCGACAACGAGACCTGGGAATGGAGCGGTCTTGCGTGGAAGCAGAAGGCGCCCGCCGATCCGGAATTCGACGGGATACCTCCGTCGCGCAAGGAACACGCGATGGCCTATGACACCAAACGGGGACGTGCGGTCCTGTTCGGCGGGGACAACGGCGGGAAGAACGGCGATACCTGGGAATGGAACGGCGGCACGACGGCGCGGACGGGACACATCATGGAGGCGGCGTTCGGGGCGGCCGTCACCGACGAGACCCCCTTCACCGTGAAAAAGGTCACCGCGCGGTTCTATGCCGGCGGCGTCGGCTATTTTTTCGGCGTCGAGACCCCGGGCGCCGAACTCAAGGTCTGGGATGAAGGAAGGTGGCAGAAGGTGGATGACAACGCCATCTCGCCCGCCGCCCTGAACAGCGACCCGGAGAGCGGGATCCTCGAGTGGACGACCGAAAGCGAAGCGCAGATATCCCGCCTGTTCTTCGGCGAGGAACGGCGGCTCAACTTCGCCGTGACGCCGATGGAGGCGAACGGTACCGGTGCCGGTAAGATAGCCACCGACTACGCCGAGGTGATAGTGAGATACACGATAACAGAATAGATAAGAGGAGTTGTCATGAAAAGAACCTGCGTTCTCTTTGCGTTCCTGCTGTTCGCCGTTGCTCTCCGCGCCGCCGCACCGGTCGCGGCGGTCTTGGAGATCGAGGACAAATCGGGCAAGTTCGAAAAGCAGGTGCTGTGGGACGCCACCGACTATTTCCGGACGAAACTCGTCTCCGGCGGCAAATTCGTCGTGGTGGACAGGACCAAACAGGCGGCGAAGGTGAAGGAACTGGCCAAGAAGGGAAAGAAAGAATCGCACGGCGAGACGGTGGACGCCGCCTTCCAGATACCGCTCGGCAAGGCGCTCGCGGCACAGGTGCTCATCCGACCGCGCATCACCAGTTTCGCGGGGAAATTCACCTTTTCGGTCGAGATCATCAGCATCGAGAAGGAGGCGGTCATCGGCGGCGCATCGGCCGAGTTCGCCGGTGATGAATCGGGGCTCGCCGCAGTGATGGAGAAGGTAGCGATCGAGATAGGCGGCAAGGCGCAGGGGAGCGGTGCGCCCGTCCCGACCGACGACGGGGCCCAGATACGGGCGGCGCTCTTCGCCAAAGTGACGCTCGACGGGAAGGAACTGTCGCGCGACCTTCTCGAAGGGGTCATCGTCGAGCCGCTGCAGACGGGGAACTACCATCTCGTCGATATCGGGACGGCGCTCAAGGCGAAGGCATCGCTGTTCGCCGACGAGATAGCGGCGGGCAGGATGCCGAAGGAGTTGACGGCGCTCGAGGCCGACGCGCTCGTGTCGGTCAAATTCGACTGCGCGATGGCGACCGGCGCCATCGGCGCCACGAAGATACAGGCCTACTCGTGCAACCTGTCGACCAAGATGATACGCGTCGACAACGGCGAGATCGCCTACGCGAAGCAGGCGAGCATCCCGGGCCACGGACTGTCGGGCGAACAGGCGGTCCGGACGCTGCTCCAGAAAAAAGTGCCCGAGGCGATGGTCGCGCAGGTGACCGGTTCGCGCGGCGGCTGGCACAAAGGCGGCGCGTGGGACCTCGATATCTGGATCACCCGCATCAAAGAGCGACGCAAGGCCGAAACCGTCTCGGAACTGCTTGCTAAACTGACCGGCGTCGCCTCGTCGAAACTAATCGTCTTCAACACCGAGTACGCCAAGTTCCGGCTCACCGGGAGCGGCGCGTCGCTCGCGGCGGTGAAAAAGGCGCTCTTCAGCGATCCGCGGTTCCCGCTCACGGTGGTGCACGAGACCGAACGGACGATCCACGCCCGCTACAATGCCGCCATACTTTTTGCGCGACCGGTCGATGTCCTCTTCTCCATCGAGGGGGGGCACGCCCCCGACGAGGCGGTGGCGGGTACCGTGAAAGGACATCTGCTCAATGTCGAGTACCTCACCGCGCGGTCGGTGTCGCGGATGACCGGCGCGCGCGACGCGGCGATCGCAAAAGCGGCCAAGGCGGGCGAACGATACCTGCTCCTCCTCACCTTGCGGCCCGCGAACGGTACATGGCGCGCGGCGATGGAACTGGTCGATACCGCATCGAAGGAGAAACTGCTCACCGTGAACGGCGACGGCGCGAACCTTTCGGCGGCGACGGCGGTGGCGGCGCGGCGCATCGAGGAGGCGTTCAAGGGCGCGCTCGACAAACCGTTCGCGGGTAAATTCCTGAAAGACGCGGGGGAGGCCCGTTCCTACGCCGAGACCGAGCCGGTGGTGATAGAGAGTTTCACCGTCGATCAGATACTCCCGGCGCTCCTGCCGCTCTACCGCACGGCGGGGGTCGGGACGCTCACGCTCCGCAACCGCGGCGCGGCGTCGGCGGGCGAGGCAAAGGTCGAATTCAGCGTGAACGACGCGGTCACCGGCACGGTCGCCCTCGGGTCCCTAGCAGCGGGCGAAACGAAAAAGGTGCCGGTCGCGCTCAACATCCTTCCTGATACGGCGCAGAAGAGATACGCCCAGATGAAGGCGGCGGTCCGCTATGTGGCGGGCGAGGTGCACCAGCGGAGCGACGCCTACGCCCCGCTCCTGATACTCGATAAGGACGCCATCGATTGGTCCGAGCCGCGGACGCTCGCCGCCTTCATCGACCCGCAGGCGGCGGCGGTCCGCGCGGCGGCGACCGCGGCGACGGCGGCCAAACGGCCCGACGGCTTTGTCACCGATAAACTGGCGCGGACGGCGCAGATCTTCTCGTCGCTGTGGCGCGCGCCGCTCAAGTATGTCGCCGACCCGGTGCCGCCCGGCGCGAACACCAGCATCGATTCGGTCCAGCACCCGGCCGAGACGCTCGCGCGGATGGCGGGCGACTGCGACGATCTCACGACGCTCCTTGCGGCGCTCCTCGAATCGGTCGGCATCCCGGCGGCGGTGCTCGTCGTGCCGGGCCATGTCCTGCTCGCGGCCGAGACGGGGCTCCTCGCGGGGGGCCACCTGCTCCTCGGTCTGCCGAAGGAGCTGTTCGTCACGATAGACGGGGCGCTCTATGTCCCGATAGAGGCGACCGCCATCGGCGCGTCGTTCGGCGCGGCATGGGAGAAAGGGGCGAAGGCGGCGCGCGAAGCGGGAAAAGACCTGACCGCGTTCCGGATCAGATCGGCGTGGAAAAAGTATGCGGCGGCGGTCGGCGCGTCGGGAAAACCGGTCGCACCGAAGATACAGACGCCCGATCCGGCGAAACTCTCCGCGACGATACCCGACCTGCGGAAAAAGAGCGGCGGTGTCCCCGCTTTTTCGGTCGCGCTCTATGACAGATTCTCGAAGGGGACCGCGCTTGCCGCCGATATGAAGGAGACGGCGAACCACGCGTTGGCGGCGGCGCTCATGCAGTGGCTGACCGGTAAGCGGGAAGAGGGAGCGAAAGGGCTGGAGCGTCTCTGCGAACAGGGAAGCGAAGAGGCCTGCTACGATATCGCGGCACTCCTGTTCTTCGAGCAGAAAGGGCAGGTCGCGGACGGCGCGGCGGTCTATGAGGGGATGCTCTCCCAACTGCCGTCGAACATCATCGACATGATGCTCGACAGCGGCGGGTTCGGACTTGCCGACGAGGCGACCGACGAGGCGAAACTGAAACGGAAACTGCGCGAAACGATCGAGGCGGCGCGCAAAAAACTCGAAGAGAAGAAAAAGACCAAGAACCTCGACATGATCATCAAGCATGTCGCGGGGCGCAAGGGGGACGATCTCACCGGGAGACCGGAACTGTTCCTGCTCCTGTTCTGGGACGACGCGCGCTGAATCGGTGAAAAGACTTTTTTCCTTTGATTTCCGTTTATTTTTTTGTTAGCGTCCGGTAAGCGACACACCGTCACCGACCGGAGCGCGATGGAACCCTCTCTTCAAAAAGTGCTCGACACCCCCGTCATGGAGCAGTACCGTACCTGCAAGGAACAGTACCCTGACGCGATACTCTTCTTCCGGCTCGGCGATTTCTACGAAATGTTCTTCGATGATGCGGTCGTCGCCAGCGAGATACTCGGACTCACCCTCACCTCACGGCACAAGGAGGCGGGCGTCCCGATGGCGGGGATCCCCTACCACAGCGCCGAGAACTACATCCGCAAACTGCTCGACGCGGGGAGAAAGGTCGCGCTCTGCGAGCAGATGGAGAAGCCCGACAAGAAAAAGAAGATGATCGCGCGTGAGATCGTCCGGGTCTTCACGCCGGGAACGGTGGTCGAAGAGACGGCGCTCGACGAGGGGCGGGCCAACTATCTGCTCGGCGTCGCCTGTCCGGGGAACACCGCGGGGCTCGTCTGGTGCGATGTCTCGTGCGGCGAGGTCTATTTCGCGACGGTACCCCGCGAGCAGGTCGCCGACACCGTCCGGGCGATAGCGCCCGCCGAGACCATCGGCGACGGGCCGGTCGGCGAAACGCCGATACAGCCAGTGGACCGTGACGACCTGAACGACTGGGTCCCCTCGGCGCAAGCGGCCGATTACCTCGACCATCTCGCGCCGGAACTGCACGACATCGCCGTCCTGTCCGATGCGTTCCGTGCGGTCATCTGGTATCTCGACCGGCTCTATTTCGGCCGGTTCCCCCCGCTCCGCTCGCCGCTCCCGGGCCGGTCGGCCGCCCACGCGGCGCTCGACACCAACACCATCGCGAACCTCGAGATAGAGCGGACGCTCATCGGCGGCAACCGGCAGGGGTCGCTCCTGTGGGCGGTGGACCGCACCGCCACCGTGATGGGGCGACGACTCCTCCACCGGCTCCTCCTGCAACCGCTCCGCGACCGCGCCGAGATAGCGCGGCGGCTCGACACGGTCGAACGGTTCTTCTCGGACGATGCGCTCCGGCACCGGGTCCGCGAAAAACTGAAGGAGATAAAGGACATCGAGCGGACGCTCGCCCGTATCCTCGTCAAACGGGGCGGGCCACGCGACATCGTCGCCCTCTGCCGATCGCTCTCGGCGGCGACCGACCTGCGCGACCTCGTGCGGAGCGCCGCGGCCGAGTTGCCTTCTCTCGCCCCGCTCGCGGCGGACGCCGCATTCGACCGTGCCATCGCCACGCGATGGGAGCGCACCTTCCTTTCCGACGCACCGCTCAACTGGCGCGACGGCGGCTTTGTCGATCCCGCACACGCTCCCGAGGTGACGCGGCTCCACCGCATCGTCCACGACTCGAAGGGGCTGCTCCTCGAACTCGAGGAACGGGAAAAGCAGGCCACCGGCATCGCAACGCTCAAACTCGGCTACACCAAGGTGTTCGGCTACTATCTCGAGATCACGAAGCGATTCGCCGAAAAGACACCGCCCCACTATATCCGCAAGCAGACCACCGTGAACGGCGAACGGTACATAACGCCGGAACTCAAGGAACTTGAGGAGACGATACTCACCGCGCGCGAGAAGCTCACCGAGCAGGAACTCGCGATACTCGAACGGACCGTGGACGACATAGCGTCACAGGAGCGGGCCATTCAGGCGACGGCACTCTTCGTCGCGTGGTGCGACCATTTCTCGGCCTGCGCCGAGGTCGCGCGCGAACGGCGCTGGGAACGGCCCGTCATGACCGACGAGGAGGGCATCGCCATCGTCGAGGGACGCCACCCGGTCGTCGAACAGATACTGGGCCCCGGCCGCTATGTTCCCGCCACGCTGTCGGTCGGCGACGCGGACGGACGGCTCAACATCATCACCGGCCCCAACATGGGCGGCAAATCGACGCTCATGCGCACCGTGGCGCTCGTCACGCTACTCGCGCAGACCGGGTCGTTCGTGCCGGCGCGCGAGGCCCGCATCGGTGTGGTGGACGCCCTTTTCACGCGGGTCGGCGCCTCCGACAACCTCTCGCGCGGCGAATCGACCTTTCTCGTCGAGATGAAGGAGACCGCCTTCATCCTGCGCAACGCCACCGCCCGCAGTCTCATCATCCTCGACGAGATCGGGCGCGGCACCGGCACCTACGACGGCATCTCGCTCGCTCGCGCCATCGCCGAACACCTCGTCCGGCGCGTCGGCGCGACGGTGTTGTTCGCCACCCACTACCACCTGCTCACCGAACTCGCCGACCACCTGCCGGGCGTCCGCAATTACCACATGACCGTCCGCGAACACCGCGGCGGCCTGCAGTTCCTCTACCAGTTGGCGGCTGGCGGATCGAGCCGCAGTTTCGGCGTCGAGGTGGCGCGGCTCGCCGGCATGCCGGCCGAGGTGGTGCGCGACGCCGAGAAGGGGCTCCGCGACCTCGAACGGACCGACCGCGAACTGCGTCTCACGCAGGGCGGATCGATGCAACTCGACATCTTCGCGCTCCATTCCGAGATGGCTCGGCAAAGTTCCGGTCACGAATGTTTGCAAAAAATACGCGACCTCGTATCATCGAACCATCCCGACCGGATGAGCCCGAAGGAGGCGCTGACCTTGTATTACGAACTTTTTACCATATTGCACAGCGAGGACCTGTCATGACCGTAAAAGTAGCCGACTACATCGAAAGGATCACTCCCTACCGTCCCGGAAAACCGATATCGGAGGTCGAGCGAGAGCTCGGCATCTACGATACCGTCAAGATGGCATCGAACGAGAATCCTCTCGGACCAAGTCCCAAGGTGATGCAGGCGATAAAGGACGATCTCAAGTACATCCACCTGTATCCCGACGGGATGGCCTACTATCTCAAGCATGCCATCATGAAGCATCTGGCTAGGTACCATCTCTCCATCGACGAGGTCTGCGTCGGCAACGGCTCCAACGAGGTCATCGACATACTTATCCGCGCACTGGTGACCCCTCATGAGGAGATACTCGTCTCCGCGCAGGCCTTCATGATCTACGAACTTATCCCGGCGGCCGCGAACATCCCGGTGAACCTCGTGCCGCTCACCAAGGACCATCGGTTCGACATCGAGGGGTATATCGAGCGGATCAACGACAAGACCAAGATGGTGGCCCTCGTCAACCCGAACAACCCGACCGGAACCTACTACACCAAGAAGGAATTCGAGAACCTCCTCTCGAATGTCCCCGAACGGTGCGTGGTGCTTGTCGACGAGGCCTATCATGAATATGTGGACGCCCCCGACTGCCCGAACGCTATGGATTATCGCAAGGATTTCGAGAACCTCATCGTTTGTCGTACCTTCTCGAAGGCGTACGGCCTGAGCGGCATGCGGCTGGGCTACGGGATCACGACCAAACGGATCGGCGAGACCTTCCGCAAGGTGCGTGAGCCGTTCAACACGAGCGAGCTGGCACAGGTCGCGGGCATCGCGGCACTCGAGGACGAAGACTATGTCCGGCGCAGCGTCGAGATGAACCGGATCGGCAAAGAGTTCTTCTACGCCGAGTTCCGTCGGCTCGAACTCTCATTCCTGCCGACACAGGGGAACTTCATTCTCGTCCATGTCGGCGGCGGAGAAGGTGGCGGCATCGACTGTTACAAGGCTCTTTTGCAAGACGGCATCATCATCCGCCCGGTCAGCAATTACGGTTTCCCCGACTGGATACGCATCTCGATAGGTCTACCCGAACAGAACCAACGGTGCCTCGTCGCGCTCGAGAACTACCTTCGCAAGGAGGGGCGGGTCCGCTGATCACGCTCCTCTTCTTCCTCCTTCTTTCCCTCGTTATTTTTTGTTGACTTGCCGGACGGGCGCGGCTAAAATCGGTTCGCGATAACAGGGAGCGCCCATGACGCAGAACGAAGTCATCATCTGTCCCTCCTGCGACACGAAGTATCGCCGCCCGGCGAACATCCCGCCCGGAGGGGCACAGGTCAAATGTAAGAACTGCGGCACCCTTTTCATTGTCGAGGGCGCGGCCCCGGAGATAACCCCCTCCTTTGCAACGAAGTTCGCCGGCTCTCTCGTCCGCAAGTCGAATGGCGTCATCTTCAAGGTGAGCGACCTCGACGACCTTGAGGGGCGCATCGCACGGCGCGAGGTGACCCCCGCCGACGAGACCTCCTCCGACGGTCATGAGTGGCGAAAGCTTTCCGATCTTCCTGAACTCGCCGACCTCTTCTCCCGCGCCGGGTTGACCGGTACCGAGGAGGCGACCTTTTTCACCGACTCGCTCGTCCGCCTGCCCGACGGGAAGATCGTACGGATCGCCGACCTGTCCGATCTCGCCGGAAAGATAGAGAACGGCGAGGTCGGCGAGGGCGACGAGGTCTCGCACAACGGCATAGACTGGTTCCCGATAACCAGTTTCGATGCGACCCGCCCCCTGTTCACCGAGCGGCACCGCAAAAAAACGATCGCCCCCGGCGTGATGACCTCCGAGGAACGGGAACCGAAAAAGACGATGCTGATCAGCGACGCTACGCCCCCGCCCTCCGAACGACGCGAACAGGTCGTTCCCGCCATTAAACCCGCACCGGCACCGGCACCGGCTGAAACCCAGGCGGCGCGGGCCGAAACGCCCTCCGAGACCGGCCTGCGCGAGATACTCGCTCCGAAACCGGCGCCGGCGCCCGAAAAGAAAAAGGTGACCGACTCCATAGACGATGCCGAATTCAGCAAACTGTTCGAGAACGACGAGGAGGAAAAACCGAGAACGCCGCTCAAGATCAACATGAAGATCGTCGTGCCGGTCGTCACCTTCATCGCCATCGTGATCATCGTTCTTCTCCTCGTGAAAGGCGGCGGGACCGATAGCGACACCGCCAAGAAAGCGGTCCCCGACCTCACCGAGAAGAGCGCACCTGCACCTGAGCCGGCACCGGCACCTGAGCCGGCACCGACGCCTGAGCCGGTACCGGCCCCCGCGCCCGAGCCGAAAAAGGCGGAACCGGCACCGGAACCGGTGAAAAGCGATCTGGTGAAGGAGCAGGAGGCATACCTGCAACGGCAGAAGGCGGCGAAAGAGGCGCCCAAGAAAGAGCCGGTCAAACGACAGGCACAACAGCCCTCCCCCAAGAAAGAACGTGGAGGGAACGCCGCCGCGAAGGCGCTTGCCAAGAAAGGGTGGGCCGCCATAGACGCGGGGAACAACGACGGCGCCATAGGACTTTTCCTACAGGCCATCGAACTCGATCCCGCCGATGGTGACGCTTACTACGGACTCGGTTACGCCTATCACGCGAAAGGACAGAAGGACAAGGCGCGGAACTATTACCAGCGCGCTCTGCAGTCACGACTTAAGGAAGCGGACAAAGCCGACATCCGCAGTATCCTCGAAAAGATGTAGTATTTACCTCATATCCTGTTCGCTTCTTGACCTTTTTACGGGGAGGGTCTCATGGAACGACGGTTCTTCTGGGCGATGTCCGTTCTCCTGCTTCTCGTCTCCTGCGGCGGATCAAAGAGCGTCACCGGCACCGATCCTCTCGCCGTCACCGACGACCCGACCGTACCCGACATAGATTTCACCCCGCCCGACAAGTATGACGACCATGCCGCGGAGTGGAAGAAGGTCGAGTCGGCCGAAAAGGAGGGAAAACCGCGTACGGCGCTCGAGGAGATAGCGAAGATACTCGACGCGGCGCGGGCGGAACACAATGTCCCGCAGATCGTCAAAGCGCTCATTCAGCGCGCGAAGTTCGAACAGCGCATCGGCGAAAAGCAGCCGGCCGACCAGATCGCGGAGATCGAGAAGGAGATAGCGGCGGCGCGCTTCCCTGAAAAGAACCTGCTTCACTCCGTCGCGGCCGATCTCTACGAAAGTTATTTCCAGATGAACCGCTGGCGTTTCTACGAACGGACCGCCGGGGCGACCGAGGGGGAGGATATCGCCTCGTGGAGTCTGCCGAAACTCATGGCGACGATAACGGCACATCACCATGCGGCGCTCGAACACGGCGCAACACTGCGCGAGATCAAGATAGAACTCCTTGACGAGGTACTGACCAAAGGTACGCGACCGCGGACGATCCGGCCGACGCTGTACGATCTCATCGCCCACCGCGCCGCCGATTTCTTCATGAACGACGAGAACTCTCTCGCCGAAGGGGCCGCCCCCTTCGAGGTGCGTGACCTCGGCTATCTGTTCCCTGCCGAACGGTTCGCCATCCTCCCGATAACGACGACCGACCGGAACGCGCTCGCGTGGCACGCGTTGACGATCTTGCAGGATCTCACCCGCGCCCATCTACGCGACACCGACCCAGCGGCGCTCGTCGACATCGAACTCAAGCGGCTCGCTTTCGTCCGCTCCATTCACACCGCCGATAACAGGGACGATATCTATCTGAAGACGATGGAACTCCTCGAACAGCAATACGGCGCACACGCCGCCTCGGCGAGCATCGGTTACGAACGGGCCCGCTTTTCGTACGAGAAGGGGCTCGCGTGGCGCGAAGGGATGCCCGACGCGGAGCGGCTGGGGCTCAAGGAGGCGGTCACGAAATGCGGCGCGGTGACGCTCAAGTGGCCCGACAGCGAAGGGGCGGCACTCTGTAGGGCGCTCTCCTCCGACATCACCCGCAAAACTTTCCAACTACAGGCGGAACCGGTGGTGACACCCGAACAGCCATCGCTTCTGTTCCTGAAATACCGCAATGTGCAGAAACTCTATTTCCGTACCGTGAAACTGACCGCCGCGCGGGCCGACGAACTGACGGCGCGCTATAACTACGGCGGCGACTATCAGCCGGAGAAGATCGCCGCAGAACTGGTGAAATCGTCACCGCGCCACGAATGGGAGATCGCGCTTCCCGACGACGGCGACCTACGCGAGCACCGCGTCGAGGTGCCCGTGCCGCCGCTCGAACGGGGCGATCTCGCGATCCTCTGCGGCACCGATCCGCAGTTCTCCCATGACAAGAACCGGCTCGATTGGGTCGTCATCCGGTCGTCACGCATCACCTTCCGGCATCAGGTCGACGAGCGGTCGTTGGAACTGTTCGTCGCCGACCGGACCAGCGGTCGTCCGATAGCGCAGGCGCAGGTCACCATCTTCCGGAACGAGTACGACTATCAGTCCTCGCGCTATGTCGAACGGGAAACGGCGAGCGGAACGACCGACCGCAACGGTATCCTGAATATCTCTCTGCCGCGCAACGATCGCCATTCCTACGGCCTTTCGGCGCTCATCACGCAGGGAGGCGACCGGCTGAAAAGCGCCTTCTGGGGCTATCCCTATTCCCGCGACCGGCGTTCGTTCGTCCGCACCTATTTCTTCACCGACCGCGCCATCTACCGGCCGGGACAGACGATATACTTCAAAGGGATCGTCATCGAATATGACGCGGCGGGGATGCCCACTATCGTCGCGGGGAAGAAGGACACCGTCGAACTCTACGATCCGAACGGCCAGAAGGCGGGGAGCGCCGCCGTCACAAGCAACGATTACGGCAGTTTTCACGGCAGTCTCACCGCGCCGAGCGGCGCCCTGAACGGCCGGATGACGCTACGCACCAAGACCGGCAACCACTCAGTTTCGGTCGAGGAATACAAGCGGCCCCTGTTCGAAACGACGCTCGAGCCGCCCAAAGGAAGTTACCGGCTCGGCGATACGGTGACGGT
>JAKQHE010000228.1 GCA_029573155.1 bacterium | reverse complement strand
CGCCGCGCGCGGCGTCGATCCGGCGCGGGTGTCGCTCCTCCTTTTCGCCCTCTGTTCGTTCGCCGTCGCGGGGGTGGTCGCGGTGACGGGGCCCATCGGCTTCATCGGGCTCATGGCGCCGCATATCGCGCGGCTCATCGTCGGTCCGGCCCACCGGTTCCTCGGCCCGGCGACGCTCTTCACCGGCGCGGCGCTCCTCACCCTCTGCGACACCGCGGCGCGCACCCTCATCGCCCCCGCCGAGATACCGGTCGGGGTGCTCACCGCGCTCCTCGGCGGACCCTTCTTCCTGTGGCTCCTCCTGCGCCGGACGCAACATTGACACGCGCCCCATTAACCGTATAGAATGACCCGACCGAAGAGGGTAGCGAAAGGAGGCAGACGATGGAGCGGGGAAAGAAGCGGGCCATCTATCCGGGAAGTTTCGACCCGATAACCTTCGGCCACATCGACATCGCCCAGCGGAGCCTCAAGATATTCGACCAACTCATCATCGCGATAGGGGATAACCGCAACAAGGACCCGCTCTTCTCCAAGGCGCAGCGGATCGCCCAGATCAACGAGATATTCAGCGATAACGACGCGGTGCAGGTAATGGCGTTCGATGGCCTGCTCGTGGATCTTGCGCGCCAACTTGAAGTGTTCACCATAATCCGCGGCCTGCGTGCCGTGTCCGATTTCGAGTTCGAGTTCCAACTGTCGAGTTTCAACCGCAAGATGGAGCCGCGCGTCGAGTCGTTCTTCATGATGACGAGCGAGAAATATTTTTACATCTCGTCGAGCATGGTGCGCCAGGTGGCGTCGCTCGGCGGCGACATCAGCGATTTCGTGCCGCCCAATGTGATCGCCGACCTCAAGAACCACCGGCGGTGACAGCCGTCGCATGAAAGATACCTTCCGCTCCCCCGCCAAAATAAATCTGCGGCTTGATATCGTCGGTCGTGACGAGACGACCGGGTACCATTTCCTCGAGATGGTGCTCGCGCCGGTATCGCTTTCCGACGAGATAACGGTCGAGGATGCCGATCGGACCACGATCATCACCGAAGGGTGCGCGGAGCGTATCCCGTCGGAAAAGAACATCGTCCATCGCGTCATCCGGGCGGTGGAGGAGGCGGTCGGTGCACCTCTGCCGCCGCTCAAGGTCACCATCCGGAAAAATATCCCGACCGGCGCCGGCATGGGCGGCGGGTCGGGCAACGGCGCGGCGATGCTCGAATATCTTGATCGCCGGTTCACCCTCCATCTCGGTCCGGAGCGGCTTATGACCATCGGCGCCCGCATCGGGAGCGATATCCCGTTTTTCCTTGCCCGTTCCCCGGCGGTGGTCACCGGTTTCGGCGAGAAGGTGGCGCCGGTCCGGCTGACCGCTTTTCCCTTCCCGACCCTCGTGGTGCACCCCGGCTTCCCGGTCGATACGCGGCAGGCGTATGGCCTGTGGGATAAAAAAATGTTGACAAAAAGGGGACCGGTGGATACAAATATCGCCCGCGTGTCCGTTCTCCGTTCTTTGACAGAATGGGTTGATTTCATACGGAACGATCTCGAGGCGCCGGTACTCGAAGCATACCCGGCGTTGCAGGTCGTTCGGCGACGCCTCACGGAAGAGGGCGCCGCCCGGGTATTCATGACCGGGAGCGGGTCGGCGATGGTCGCTCTGTTCGCGGATGATACCGCCTGCGGGGCCGCGGAACGCTGTCTCGCCGGGGAGTACCCGTTCGTACGGAAAGTAAAGGTGCTTACATAAACCATTGGGGCGTCGTCAAGCGGAAAGACTCCGGATTTTGATTCCGGCATTCGGGGGTTCGAATCCTCCCGCCCCAGCCATTTTTGAGAGTAAGGAGGAAACCATGGAGACCGTCGGCATGAAAGTGTTCCCGAGGACGCCCGGGAAGAAATATGTCAAGGGGGCCCGCCGCGAGGGGCTTATCCCGATCAATGTGTACGGTAAGTTGCTGAAGGAGAATATCGTCGGCTCGGTGGAGCGCGGCAAGATCGTCAAGGCGCTCCGTTCCCCCAAAGGCCACAATGTCCTCGTCTCGCTTGAGACCGAGGACGGCAAGGCGGTGCTTGCCATCCCGTACCGCATAGACATCAACCCCGTCAAGAACATCATCGATCACATCGACTTCATGGCCATCAAAGAGGACGAACCGATAACGGTGCAGGTGCCGCTCCTGAAAAAGGGCCGCTCGCAGGGCGAGATCGTCGGCGGGCGCGTGCTGCAGGTCATCAGCGAAGTGGTGGTCCGGTGCCGTCCGGCCGATATCCCCGAGAGTTTGATGGTCGATGTCACCCCGTATGACATCGGCGATCGGGTGATGGTCAACGACCTGCCGTATCCCCCCGGCGTCACGCCGATGTATCGCGAGAATGTCCCGGCCATCGTCGTCAACAAAGGTCGCGGTCAGATGGCTGATGAAGTGGCCGCCGACGGCGCCGCGAAGCCGGCCGAAGGCGCCGCCGCCGAGGCGAAGCCCGGTGAAGCCGCCGCCGCTCCGGCCGCTGACAAGAAGGGCGCCGATGACAAGAAGGATGCCGGCAAAGGCGATAAAGGGAAAAAGAAATAACGCCCTCCATGCCCTTCCTGCTGGTAGCGGGACTCGGCAACCCCGGGTTCCGTTACGAAAAGACCAGACACAACATAGGGTTCCGTTTCGTCGATGCGGTGCAGGAGACCGCCGGTTTTCCCCCGTTTTCCTACGAGAAGAGATTCCTCGCGTATATGTCGCGGCTTGATCTCGAGGGGAAGCGGATACTGCTCCTGAAACCGGACACCTACATGAACCTTTCGGGACAGGCGGTCCGCGCCGTCACCGACTATTTCGGCATATCGCTCGATGAAACGGTGGTGGTCCACGACGATCTCGACATCCCGTTCGGAACGGTCAAGATGAAGACCGGCGGGGGTGGCGCGGGACACCGCGGGATAGAGTCGCTCCTCCAGCACCTGAACGGCGACGCCTTCGCCCGCATCCGGCTTGGCATCGGCCGCCCCTCCGAGGGGCTGAACGGCAAGGACTATGTGCTTCTCCCCTTCACCGCCGCCGAAGAGGACGCGGTGAGGCGGCTCTGGCGCCCGGTATGGCCCGACCTGTTCCGTGCCCTTGCCGCGCAGGGGTTCGCCATGGCGGCCAACCGGTTCGCCAACCGCTCCTGTCTGCCTCCGCCGCCTGCGCCGGATCCGGAGCAAGAACCGTCCGCCGGAGAACAGGGATGAGGCCGTTCCACGACGACCCGCTCTTCACGGTGCGCGACGAGCGGGGACTTGCCTCGTTCCTCGGCGTTCCCGATATTTCGACCCTTGCCTCTTCTCCGGTCGATCTGATCTGTGAGGCCTTTTCCCGCCTGCCCTACGAGAATCTGACCAAAGTGATAAAGCGGAGCGATGTCATAGCGCCGTCCAGCGCCCAGCGTCTTCCCGACGAGGTCATCGCCGATCATCTCCGGTACGGTACCGGCGGCACCTGCTTTTCGCTGACCGCGGCGCTCATCGCGGTCCTGTCGCGATTCGGTGTCGCGGCGTGGCCGGTACTCGCCGATCGCCGGTACGGCACCGATACCCACTGCGCGGTGCTCCTTACTCTGAACGGTGCGCCGCACTTGGTGGACCCCGGCTATCTTATCCACCGTCCGGTCGCCTTGCCTGATGACATGGCGCGGCGTTATGAGAACCGGTTCAACACGGTGGAACTCGCGCCCGCCGGTCCGCAACGGGTCGACCTGTTCACGCTGAGCGGCGCTGACCGTCGCTACCGGCTCACCTACAAGACCGAGGCGGTGGACGGCACCGCGTTCGCCGCGGCGTGGCAACGGTCGTTCGCGTGGGAGATGATGACCTATCCGGTGCTGACGCGGGTGACCGCGGCGGCCCACTGCTATCTGCAGGGCACCGAGTTACGGATGCGGGATAACGACCGGACGAGCCGTGTCCGGTTCGACAAGGAACTATCGGGCGAATTCATCGCCCGCCATATCGGCATAGATCCCGCGATCGTCAAACGGGCCTTCGGGGTATGGGGCCATGGCGCATAGCGTCCCGGTCGACCCGGTCAAATATCTCATCGCGGCGCTCTACCGGCGCGACGCCTTTCCGCCTTCCGTCGAAGGGGCGCTGCAGGAACGCTGGGGCGCGATCGACCTCCGCGGGGAGGAACATCCGTTCGACCTGACCGACTATTACCGGGAGGAAATGGGGGAGGGACTCGTCCGACGGTTGCTTTCGTTCGAACGACTCCTGCCGCCGACCGAACTCGTGGCGATGAAACTGGCCTGCAACGATATCGAGGATGCGAACGCTTCGGGCGGCAAACGGGCGGTCAATCTTGACTGCGGCTACCTCGATCATCACAAAGTGGTGCTCGCCTCGTGCAAGGGGGCGGGCCACAAACTTTACCTCGACAGCGGTATCTGGGGGGACATGACCTGTCGCTGGCAGAAGGGGGCCTACCGGCCGTTCGAATGGAGTTTTCCCGATTTCAAGGATGATCGGTACCGGAAGGAACTCGCCGCGATCCGGGAACGGTATCTTTGCCAACTCAGGCAGGGTAGGACGATATGAGCGAAGCCTATGCGCTGCTGGACCACGGCGAGGGGAGGAAACTCGAATCGTTCGGAGGCGTCATCCTCGATAGGCCTGCGCCACAGGCGACCGGTCCGCGCCGGTATCCGAAGGCATGGGGAGCGGCGCACGCCTCTTTCCTGAAAGGGAGCGGCTGGCGGCGGCTTCGGCCCTTCGATGAGCCGTGGCGGGCAAAGATAGACGGCATCGTTCTCGAACTCGCGCTGCACGCGCAGGGACAGGTCGGCCTCTTCCCCGAGCAGGGGCCGAACTGGCGATGGCTCCGCGACGCGGTCGCTTCGGCGGACCGCGACCTGACGATGCTCAATGTGTTCGCCTACACCGGCGGCGCGACGATCGCGCCGCTCACGGTCCGCGTCCCGCACCGCGTGGAGGTCTGTCACCTCGACGGCTCGAAAGGGGCGGTGACGATCGCACGGCGCAACACCGCCCTGAATGACCTCGGCGATGCGCCGGTCCGCTGGCTGACCGACGACGCGCTGGCGTTCATGAAACGGGAAAAACGGCGTGGTCGGCGTTACGACGGTATCGTCCTCGATCCGCCCGCGTTCGGGCGGGGACCCGACGGCGGGCAGTGGAAACTCGCCGACAGCCTGCCCGACCTGCTTGCTCTTGCGGCGGATCTTCTGTCCGAGCGACCGTTACTCATGCTTCTGTCGTGGCATGATCCCGGGCTCGTGTCAGCCCGGGCCGTTGCGATGATGCGAGAGGCGCTCACGGGAAAAAGCATCTCTTCGGTGCGGGGGCTTGCATTGGTTCTGCCGTGTCGGGGGCATGGGATGCTGGCGGCCGGCCGGTCGGTGCGGGTCCTGTTCTAGCCGCAGCAGCCGCCACCGCAAGAGTTGTCATGACAGTGCGCGTGTTTGGGGAGCGCGCACCCGATCTCGAGCAGTTCTATCTCGAACATCAGCGTCTTCCCGGCGAGCGGGTGGTTGGCGTCGAGCGTCACCTCGTCGCCGGCGATCTCGACGATCGTCGCCGGGAGCGAGCGGCCCATGCCGTCATTGAGGGCGAAGGTCGTGCCGGCCGTCAGATCGGCGCCTTCAGGGAATCGGTTCTTGGGGACCTTCAGCACGAACTCGTCGAGTCGGTCGCCGTACCCTTCGGCGGGCGGTATGGTCACCTTCTTTATCTCGCCTATCATCATGCCGACGACGGCGTCGTTGAACCCGGGGATGACCATCCCTTCGCCCGTTTTGAAGATGAAGGGCTCGTTCCGCTCGCGTGACGAATCGAACACGCCGCCCTCTTTCAATTTGCCGATATAGTGAACCTTCACCGTATCGCCGCTGTTGACCTTTGTCATGTCTGCCTCCTGCCAAGTTAGGGAAAAAACAAACGGTGAGGCATCCTATCCACGGTCGGTATGGATTGCAACAATTTTATTTTTTTCGTTCACGGCGGGGAGTGGTAAAAAAATTGACTTGGCCCCCTCTTTGTGATAGGAGCGAACATTCCGTTCTTTTCCGGCGTTCAATAAACCGTGTGACGAGGAGGTACCCTGATGAAGAGACTTCTTTTGGTCGGGTTGGTCGCGGCCGCGCTGTGTGCCGCGTGCACGAACCCGCGCGTCATCAAGCAGATGACGTACCGTGACAGCGACAAGACCTTCAAGGCTATCACCGTGCAGGAGCAGTTCTGCGGCCTGCCGCTGTATGCCGTGGTGAAATGTTCCATGGCGGAGGACGGCGCGCTTTCCCAGTGTCGCCAGATGGCCGTCAACTTCGATTACGAGTAGGGAGGAGGCCATGAAAAAGATCGTAGTATTGTTGCTGTGCCTTTCGCTGTTGGCGACCACCGGCTGTTCGGTGCGGCGCATCCTCATGGCCGCCGAGGATCACCCCACGCGTCAACTCACGAACTTCGAGACGATCGATCAGTACTGGCTCCTGGGCCTGTACCAGGTCGGTGCCCACTACCGCTTCTGGACCTGCGTCGACGGCAACGAATCGCTCGACTGCAAGGTCCTGTGCGACAACAAGGAATCCTCCGATCTCGACTGTGTCGGGTTCGGTTGGGGCAAGTAAGGAGGTGATGCCATGAAAAGATATGTCATTCTCGCCATCATCGTCAGCGCCTTGATGACCTCGTGCTATACGCCGCACTGGCTGGTCAGCAACGATTTCAAGGGCACCGACAAGACCTTTAAAGAATTCTTCGTGCCGTTGGGGACCAGCATGTTCGATGAGAACGCTCAGGTCTTCAATTACAACATCCGCGTCTGCACGATCGACGACAATGCCAATCTGACCCAGTGCGTCGACACGATGGTCATCGGCAATGTGGTCGCCGACAGCAGATACGGCGGCGGCACCTTTTACGCGTACTAGTAAGGGAGGAAGCACATGAAAAAGATAATTCTTCTGAGTCTGCTTGCGCTCATCGTGAGCGCCTGCGCGGTCGAACGGCGCGCCATCACCGCCCGCCTCCACACCGACAAGATATTCTACGCCGCCTACATGGAGTGGCAGGAATCCATCTTCGGCATCTCCGATTACTGCTCGAAGATAAAGCGCTGCAACTTCATGGACAACAACGGCATGGTCTGCATGGACGAGCAGGAAGCCGAGCGCATCCTCAATCCGCAGAAGTACGGCGAGATGGCTACCACCGACACCGCTCCCGCGCCCGAGGCGGCTCCTGCTGAGGCGGCTCCCGCCGAGGCGGCTCCCGCCGAAGAAGCGCCGGCCGAGGCTCCCGCCGAGGCTCCCGCCGAGTAAGCGATACTTCTTGCTTTCACCCTTCCTGTTAAGATCCTGAAAAATGTCTCTCCGTTTTATTTTCTTTTCTTTAGTGGAAAAAGTTGCTTTATGTTTCGAAAAGCAGTAGATAGGATGTCATGTTTTGGGACGGTAACGGTCCTTGCTCTTTTAGTTTTACCTGTAAAAGGAGGTTAGATCATGCGGAAGATGACGGCGTTCTTGGCGGCGATGGTTATGGTCCTTGTGTTCGGTTGCGCCAGCACTCCCGAAGCGGCCCCCGCTCCGGCGGCTGAGCCCGCTCCGGCGGCTGAGCCTGCTCCGGCGGCTGAGCCCGCTCCGGCGGCTGAGGCGGCTCCGGCTGAGGCGGCTCCGGCTGAGACTCCTGCTGAGGCTCCGGCCGAGGCTCCCGCGGCTGAATAAGCCATCCCCGTTCCATTTTTTCGCCCCCGCTTTTGCGGGGGTTTTTTTTCGGTTCAGTTGATCTGTCCGACCGCGTCGAGGTCGAACCCGGCGCTCTCCCGTGTCGGGTAGGGGTCGTATATGGCGTGACCGTGACTGTCGGTCATCGCGCCGTCTCCTTTGATATCTACGATACGGACATGGGTTATTGCCGACAGGTCGATCGTTCCGGCGGTCACGGCGGCGTTCCCGGCAAGCGTCGCGAGATCGAACGGGGTACCCCATCCGGCGCGATATTTCCCGGCAAGACCGTCGATGAGCGACGGGGCGAGCGTGCCGTACTCGCCGATCGGGCCGGCGCCGAGATAGGTGGCGTCGAATCGAACGAAATCCTCACCGTTGCTTGATACCTCGACGAAGGCGAGTTCGAGGAAGTCGTCGACGAAGGAATTCTCGAATATCGCGATGTCATAGCCCGCGCCGTCGGTGATGGGGCTTTCGAAGGTCAGTGTTATGCTGCCGCCCTCGCCGAGCGAAACGATGGCGCTCGCGTTCCCTTCAGCGGGGCCGATCGCGTTTGCCGTATCTTTCCACTGTTCGGTCAGGTTTTCTCCCGGCTCGTAAGCGGCGATGCCGGTCGCCCACGCGACGATGCGCGGGTCATCTTTCGCGACGGCGGGGGAGCCGGCGGCCCCGGCCGCCCCCGTAAAGGTCTTGACGGTAAGTTCGCTCCACGGATTCTCGTTGCATCCCTTCTCGATGTCGGTCGGGTCTGCGCCGGTCTCCGCCTCGGCCGCCGCCGCCGAGTCTTTGTCATATGCTATCTGGCAGACATAGAGAGCACCGGCGTGCCAGACCCAGTCCATCCGGCTCCACTTGCCGGGGTTGTAACTTTTCACCGTATCGTTCTGCGCAACGAGAAAATCGTTTTCGTTGTCGTACTTCGTGATATGGAACAAGCCCATATCGCCTTGATCCCATGCCGTCTCGGTTACGATGTGGGTGTAGCCGAAACCGTCCTCGTAGGTGCCGATGATCTCGAGCGGCGCCTGTTCTTTCTTCTCCTCGCCGCAGGCGGTAAGGAGCGTCAAAAGGGCGAGCGCCCAAAGGCCGGTGCGTTTCATGGTCGTTCTCCGTTCTCTGTGGCTGTTATGTCCCGTATCCATATCCGGATCGCCGCGGGAGCATCAGGGATAGATATCGTCGTCGTTGTTCCCGTCGCGGTGTCGAGCGCGTTGAGTCGGCTGAAGATCGCGCCGTTCTCGGAGCGCTGATCGAAGAAATATACCCTGCCGCTGAAGGGGCTGGCTTCGAGCGGTATCGCCGCGAACGCATTGATGTCGTCGGAGATACGGTGCACCGCCCCATCACGCCGGAGCACCTGTAGGTGTCCCCGCCAATCTTCGTCGAACGCGGTGAAGTAGATATCGCCCTCCGGCGTCACCGCAAGGTCGCCGACCTTGACATTGAGCGGGGAGAGGTCGTCGGTCGTTTCACGCAGTATGACGGTCGTCTCGCCGGTGAACAGATCTGTACGGACGATGCCGCCGTCGCGCGCCTGATACGAGCCGGAACAGGAAACGAACAGCCGATCGGGCGAAAGGAGCGGCTCGACCGCCAGTTTCGATGTCGGGTTCGCGAGCGGCAGGACCATCGGCGTGAGCGGTGTCCCGTCCCGTTCGAAGCGGGCGATGCGTCCTCCGCGCGAAAGCCAGTCATCACCGATCAGTTGCAGGGCGGCGTAGGCGCGTTCCCCGTTACGCAAAAGCGCCGAGGGGGCGGGGGCGACGCCATCGAAAGCGAAAGTGGCGAGCGGTATCTCGCCCGCCGGCGAACCAGTTTCGTCGAACAGAAGCAGGCGATCGAGTTCGTTGGCCGATACGATGTATCGTGCGCCGTCCCAGAGGACATCGTGGAAGTTGGTGTACCCGGCGACCGGAGAGAGGATCTTCGTGAAGCGGGGCGTGTCGTTACGCGGCTCGTAGACCCACAGCGTGTCGGCGCCGTCGCGACCGACGACCATCAGCCGGTCGGGAGCGGTCGCTATCGTGAGATCCGTGCCGTCGGCGCCGCCGAGCGGCATCGGGAATTCAAGTTCGCGCAACTCTTCCAGCCGTTCGTCCGGTGCGATGAGTACGCGACCCGATCGCGGCGCTTCGTACCCGGCGGTCGTCGCAACGACGAGATCGACGACGACGCAGCGCCCGACATGGGGGTGTGCCCCGGCGGGACAGATGATGTCGTCATCGGGCCTTTCGTCGTTCGCTGTCGCCCGGTAATCGGTGCCGGCGCTGTATTCTATGTCGGCGGGCAGTTCGGGCAGATCGGGGGCGCAGGCGGTGATGAGAAGCAAGAAGAAAAAGAGTGGCGTCGGTCTCATGGCAGGGCCTCCCCGAAATGAAGTCTCATGCCGCCATATAACGAAAACCCCGGTGTGCCGTAGCCCCGGACGAGTTCGTAGCGTTCGTCGAAAAGGTTCTCCACTCGCGCGAAGATGTCTACGAGCGGGCCGGGTCGCACCGTGATTGCGAGCGCCCCGAGCAGGGCGGCCGGCAAGCGTACGACGGCAGGTTCGTAGGGATAACGGTATTCGATATCGTGACGCGGTCCGATGAGGGTGAGCGAGATGTTGGCGTTGAAGGCGTTGTCGGGCGTCCAGTCGGCCCAGAGATTCGCGATGTGCGCCGGGCGGCGCAGGACCGGACGGGTATCGCGCCACTTTCGACCGTCGTAGAGCACGGTCTCCCACGAGTCGGTGTCGGCGAAGGTGTAGTTGGCCGAGATGGTGAATCGTTCGTCGGGGCGGATGACCGCGATCGCCTCGATGCCGCGCGCGAAGAGCCAGCCGAGATTGCGGTAACGCCCGCAGAGCATCCCGTCGCACCCGTAGGAAAAATCGATGAGATCGCGCGTTTCCTGATAAAACCCGTTCACCTCGATGGAAACGCGGCGGTCCCAGAACCGCTGTTCGACGCCGCCGTCGAAGGCGAGCGTCTCTTCGGGGAGTAGGAACTCGGAGCCGTAGCGGCTGTAAAGTTGGAATATCGAGGGCGGTTTGAAGGCGCTTCCGACCCCCGCTCGAAGTCGCGTGTCGGTCACGGCGATGCGGTAGGCGGCCTCGACGCCGAAGGTGCCGCGCGGCAACGCGCGAAGGCGGTCGGTGTCGGCAACGACCGTAGATCCGGCGCTGTCGGTCGCCGTGTCGTGCGTCCGGTGGAGGAACAGGTCGAACCGGCCGCCGGCGATGAGGTCGAGCCCTTCGACCGGCGTAAGGGTGTCCTGCAGGTATATCCCGAGTCCGTAGGTGTCCTTGCGCTCGATGTCGAGCGCCGTGATGTCGCGTTCGCGGTCGGTCCGGTGGTCGCTTCCGCCGAACCCCGCGTTGAAGACGAGCCCGGCACGGAGACGCTGGAGCGGGAGCGCGGTGATGTCGTTGCGCCACGCCGCCTCGACCGTTTCGCCGCGGAAGCCAGCGTGATTGAAACCCCACTCATCACCCGTGCCGTCGGGCGCGTTATGATCGTCGCAGGCATGGTGGGAGACCGCGACGCTCCACGACGGGAGCCACCGTCCGTCGAAGAACGACCCGTCGAGGGAGACCCGTCCGAGCAGACGGTCGCTCGCGAAGGTATGGTTGATGTCGTCACGGTATCGCCCCGGACCATTGTCGAGGTCGGTGTCGGCGCTCGCGGCGCGGACCGATGCGCCGAGCGTGAGGTGGTCGGAGAGGAACAGATGGGCGCGGCCGTTCAGGGTAAGAAGGCGCGAACGGTCCTCCTCGATGTTGCCGGCGCGCTCGGCGGCGGCGGAGTAGCCGCCGGTGTCGCGGTAGTATATCGCGGCGGCGTAGTCGCCATCCTCGGTGCCGCCCCGGAGCGACGCGCCGGTCCGCAGGTGGTTAACGGCGATGTGATCGGTCGAAAGGTCCACCATGCCGCTTTCGCCGGTGAGCGAAAGGGCCGGATGGCCGCTCCCGCGTTTTGTGACGATGCGGACCACCCCGCTCATCGCGTCGGGACCGTAGATGACCGCCTGCGGCCCGCGCAGAATCTCGATGCGTGACACCGTGTCGGCGGTGATATCGGAAAGGTCGGCGGCGTTCTCGACCGACAGCGGGTCGTTGAGTCGCACCCCGTCAAGCAGGACGAGGGCGTGCCCCGCCTTGCCGCCGCGGATGAAGAGCGAGGTGATGCCGCCCGCGCCGCCGGAGGTCGCCACATGGATGCCCGGCGTCTCGCGCAGGAGGTCGGCGACCTGACCTTTCTGCTTCTTTTCTATTTCCTTTTCGGTGATGACGGTGGTCGCGCCGGTCGCGGGCGTCTCTTCAGCCTGTTCCGATACCACGGTGCGGTAGGGATTCTCCTCAGCGGAAAGAAGGGCGTACAACAAGATGAACATGAGGAGAACGCGCACCGGCCTCATCCCTCCGCGGGGCAGTTACCGTCCGATATCCTCCGCCCGGGTATTCTGGCTTGCGGTCATCCTACTTGCCGCCCCTTCCCGCCGGTCTCCCGGCAGTGGGCTTCTGCGGCGTTCGTCGCGCTTACAGCTGCGGGACAGCGCCGGTCTTGCACCGGCTTCCCCGCGCGGAGAACGAACCGATACCCCTGTATCATACGGGGCGACCGGTGTCAAGCGCCGTCTTGCTTTTATCGGGCGCGGCGGGTATGCTTGAGCGGTCGTCAGGGAGGTATGCGATGGAACGGTATGTGGTCAAAACAAGTTTGCTTGCGGTGGCGCTCCTCCTGTTCGCCTGTGCCGAGACCAAGAACACCGACACCGACCATGATACTATCGTCGATGGCGACGATGCGGTGACCGATGCCGACATTGACACGGCGCGGGTCTTCACCCAGCGGCGCATCCTCGGCGAAGGCGGGTTCTTCGGCATCTCTTCATCGGCCGGGAACGACGACTATTTCATCATCGGCGCCCACTACGCCGAACTTTCCGCGACGCCCGGCGAAAATCCGTCGGGCAAAGTGTATCTTTATAAAAAAGGAACTATTCCGACCCTCTTCAGCGACGCCGAAACGGTGTTGACCCATCCCGACGAGCGGCCCGGCGCCGGGTTCGGCTACACCATCGGCGGCTACTGCGATCTCAACTGCGACGGCGCGGCCGACTTTGCCGTCTCGGCGCACCTCGACTCGGTTGGCGATACACCCAACTGCGGGACCATTGCGCTCTTTTTCGGCGGCGACGCCGATCCCGCCACGGCGGTGCTGTCGCTTCCCGACGGGGTCCGCAGGCAGTCCGATGTGATGGGGCAGTCGCTTGTCTGCTTCGATATCGACGGCGACGGCTGTGACGATCTCGTGGCGGGCGGTCAGAACGCCGGGCCGAACGACACGGGCCTCATCGCGGTCTGGAAAGGGGCGGCGGCGGGACCGGCGGCCGAACCGGCGTTCTACATGGAAGCGCAACTGGCGGAGAACAAGCAGTACCTTGGCGCGTCGCTCGCCGTCGGTGATGTTGACGGCGACGGGACGCCCGACCTTGTGGCGGGCGGCTGGGGGCTCAAGAAGGATGCGGCGGCGGCCAATACCGGCGGTGTCTACCTGTATAAAACGGGCGACGACTGGTCGCAGGGGCCGTCGGCGGTGCTCTTCCCCGATGAAACGGTGGCGCAGGAAGTAGGTTTTGGAAGCAAGGTCATCCTTTTCACTGTTGATGGAGTGACTTATATTGCGGTGATGGCGCCCGATTATAATCAAGAGGCTGGCGCGGTTTTCATCTATTACTTTGCGTCTGGCGCTTTTAGATCCCATGCGATGTTCAAACCTTCGACGTATGGTGATCCGGTATACGGCATCTCCGATATTGCTTTTTCACCCGACTTTGGCGGAAAAGGGAAGGGGGCGCTTCTTATCGGACACAAGTACTATGGTGCCGATTCGACCGGCGCGGTCACCGCAGTATCGTTCCCCGAGTGGACGCCGGTGGTCATCACGGCCGAGCCGCCGGTATCGGGCGACACCTTCGGCGCGATGGTAAAGGACATCGGCGATATCAACGGTGACGGGCTTGCAGACTTCGTGGTCGGGACACCGGAACATATCGAGGGGGACTTTGAGACGGGGACGCAGCCGGGCGGCATCGTCCTTTTGTACTAGGGGGGGGATCCATGACAAAGCAAAAGCCAGTTCTGTGCCTTTTGTTGTTTCTAGTAGTTTCTGTTTGCTTTAGTTTTTCTTGTTCACATGACAACGAAAATCCATCAGCGTCGTCAAAGCAAAGAAAAATACCCGATTCAACGGCAACTCCTCAAACCGACACGCAAGAACAAGATAAAAATATTCCTAAGACTTTGGACGAGGCCCATGCTTTGTTGGAAAAACAACTTCCCAAAGAAGAATTGGCAAAAATAGATGCAATGAAGTCTGAAGAAGAAATGAATGGTTTCCACTTTGGTCTCGGTATGGGATTGCGTAATGGGTGGGATCTCTGGAACGGGTCACCTTTGTCGAAGCATATGAATGACCTCGGTTTTTTCCACCCCGATGACATGTCTGGAGTGATTCTGGATACTTTTTGGTGTAAGAGACATAAAAAAGACTTTCGTCTTAAAGAGCGCGCCGAATATTATAAAACCTGGTGGTTGGCAGTGGCAAAACCTCCCTCAACCTCGATGGATCCGCAAGATCAATCCGAAATTGATTGGTTGATGTCTTTAAACATTGGAAATGAGAAGAGGCCACAAATAATTCATGCGGGGAAAAGCAAGAAATCCAAACGATGGCTTGTCTATGAATATGACAAAGGAGTCTATGTGCCCAACAAAGAATTGTTAGAAAAGATAAAAAAACAAGAGGAGTATTCTAGATAAAGCATTTAAAACAAATGCTCAACAAGCCGTCGCGGCTGAAAATGTCAGAAAACAAACTGATTGAGAGACACATTTTCGATTTGAATTGCTTTTGTTTTCGGCAATCGCTATGCTGTACCCGGTGTAACGAACAAGGACGAGGGTGGACTATCGGTTCTTGTGTTCTTGGGCGAAAGCCGCGATCATTTTTGGCTCCAGTCCATTGCGCACCTCTCTATATATCGGGTTATGATACGCGAGCAATCCTTCCAACCGGATGACCTTTTCCGCTACCTGTAACGCCTTCCGTTCCGGGCCTTTCTCGACCTTTTCCGCATCGATGAATCTCCCCAGACAGAAGAGCGATAAGACTCCGTATAATGCCGGTTTGTGCCGGAAAAGAGTCCGGTACAGCGCCTCCCGCGAAGAGCGGTCGCGCGATTCGGCGATGTGGCAAAATGCATCGCACAGGGTCTTTTTCGACAGTACGATATCGGC
Organism: bacterium; assembly: GCA_029573155.1. Classification (GTDB taxonomy): domain Bacteria; phylum UBP6; class UBA1177; order UBA1177; family JAKLFG01; genus JAKLFG01. The sequence goes on along the minus strand of JAKQHE010000228.1, from coordinate 8,009 downwards.
GAGCGCGACGGCGACGGCATGATCTTTATCGCGGTCCGGCTCATCAACCCGTTCCGGCGCTATAAGAAAACGATGACAGGTAAAGGCCTCGATACGCGGTACCGTGACCAGCAGTCCGCCATACCGGATGCTCTGCGTATGGTCGCGCAAAAGATCGAGATGCACTTCGGCCAGCGCAAAGGTGTTGTACCCTTTCAAGAAAGTGCGGGAACCGCGACACCGCTCATGGCGCGGCGTCAGTATGTCTATATCGATATCGGGGTGCGTGTAGGTATAGGATGCGTCACCGATAAAACCGCATTCGGCAAGTATCGCCGGTAGATCGATCTGCGGCAGGTCGTTCCGGGCTTCAGGCAACAGGAGGTCCAGATCCTTCGTCGCATACGGGGGAATGTCGCTGTCGGCAAAATGGGCGCGGTACAGGTAAAGCACGCTCCCACCGATGATCACGACCTCCGATAGGATATCCTTGCGCTTTAAATGGCGGAGGACCGTCAGGAGGGCCTCTTCGTTAATGAGTTTTTCCCGCATCGGCGTCCTTCCTCCGTTTTTGGTTCACCGCATTCAGGGCCACTTCGATCTCGGCGAGATTCTCTTCCATCGCCCGCAACTCTTTTTCTACGGCTGTCCGTTCACGAAAGAGCAGTTGCAGGTCGAGTGACCGTTCGTCGTAGCGTGGGCTGATGAACTTCTGCATCCGGCGGCCGCGATCATAGTAGCAATGATAGAGATATTCGCGGCCTTTCGCTTTTTTGACATAGAGACGGCCCTGCGGGTATTTCGGGTCGGCAAGTTTTTCGGACCACAGCGCGATCAGGCGGAGCAGACGCGACCGTTCGTCACCGAGAAGATGTTGAATGACCGACAAAGCGACCTCCGTTATCACAAAAACACCGAATAGAGCATATACTTGTGATAACTATTTGTCAAGTGTTTAATCCGGCGAACAGGCCGTTATTGCGGAATTGAGTTGCTTTTATTTTTAGCGGTTGCTATGCTGTACCCGGTGTAACGAACAAGGACGAGGGCCGTTGCCATGGAACTCATCAGCCAGCATGTGAAAGGCATCATGGAGGAGTGCAAACGCCGCGCCCGCGCCGCCGGCCTCTCCTTCGACAACGAATCGCTCGAATACATCGTCACCAACCGCGACATGATCGAACTGTCGCCGAAGGTCATGATACCGACGCTCTACGACTACTGGGTGAGCGATGTCGAAGTGCTCAAGGAGCAGGGGAAATACAAACTCTACCCCTTCAACCCCTACGAGACGGTCATCAACTCGCGTCCCGCGATCTCGTTCTACAACGACAACAACCCCGACTGGCTCAATGTCATGATCTTCTACCATGTCCTCGGCCACATCGATATGTTCCAGAACAACATACTTTTCAAGAACACCTGGACCGACGACTTTGTCGGGCAGGCGCTCGCCGACAAACGGCTCATCGCCAACCTGCGGAGCGAATACGGCCGCTGGGTCGACTATGTCATCGAATTCGCGCGCGGCATCGACAACATCACCGGCTACTTCTCCGAGATGGCGGAACGCGAATATCCCGCCGAACTCGATCCGCCTGAGCGGCTCGCCTTCTACTTCGGCCCGTTCCTGCAGGAGATCGTGAAACTGCCGACCGCCGACTACTACCGCGAACTGGAGCGGTACAACCAACTGGTCGACGAAAAGGGGGCGGCGGCCGAGGAGATGTTCTTCGGCGAGGTGCGCGGCCGCTATCCCGAATTCCCGGCGAAGTACGAACGGCACGGGATGAAGCGCCCGGCGCGTTACCGCGACCTATTGCAGTATGTCCACGACAACTCGCCGTTCCTCAAGAAGGAGCAGAACGGCTGGATGCGCTCGATACTCCAGATCGTCCGCAACACGGCGCTCTACTTCCAGCCGCAGATACGGTCGAAGATACTCAACGAAGGGTGGGCGAGCTACTGGCACGAGGAACTGTTCCTGCGCGACGAACGGATCATCGGCCACGAATCGGACTATGCGCGGGTCAACTCCGGCGTGACGAGCATCAGCCGCGTCGGGCTCAACCCGTACGCCGTGGGACTGCGGCTCATCCGCTGGGTCGAGGAACTGGCCGACAAGGGCAAGATGTCGCGCCGTTTCCAGCAGATACACGACGCGAACCTGCGCGAGGCGTTCAACGAAAAGACCGGCGCCGGGAAGAAGGCGATATTCGCCCTGCGCGACAACTTCAGCGACTTCATGCTCATCAACACCTTCGTCGATCAGGAATTCGTCGACCGGTTCGACCTGTTCGTGGTCGGCAAACGGCTCGACGAGGCGCGCGGCGTCTGGCAGTACTACATCAAGAGTCGCAAGGCCGACGACTACAAACAGATGCTCCTCGAACACCTCTACCATCCGCCGGTCATCACGGTGGACGAGGGGCGCACCACCGAAAAGAGTCTCGCCCTCGTCCATCAGTTCGAGGGAAAGCAACTGGTCAAGGACTTCATCGGCGATACCCTCATCGGCATCGAATTCCTCTGGGGCGGCGAGGTGACACTCGACACCACCGAGATAACGGTGAAGAAGCCCGAGACGGAGGGAGCGGAGCCGCAGCGCGAATACCGCCGCGTCCGCTACCACTGCTCCGAGCGCAAGATAGTGAGAGAAACACTCTGAGAACGAACCACAGGAGGTCCGGTACATGAGAACACATACCTGCGGAGAACTCCGGCTGACCGACGCCGGAAAAAGCGCGACGCTGTCGGGCTGGGTCGTCTCGAAACGCGAGTTCGGCCCGTTCATCTTCATCATGCTGTGGGACCGCTACGGCCAGACGCAGGTGGTGTTCGAGGAGCCGTTGCTCGTCGAAGAGGCGAAGAAACTCTCGCTCGAGGATGTCGTAAGGGTCGAAGGGTTCGTCCGCGACCGCGGCGACAATCGCACCGACAAGTACGAGACCGGCGCGATAGAGGTGAAGGCGGCGACCATCGAACTGCTCAACCCCAGTAAGCCGCTCCCCTACGACCATCGCAAAGAGGCGGCCGACACGCTGAAACTCAAATACCGTTACCTCGATATCCGCAAGTCGGACCTGCTCCCGACGCTGGTCGCCCGCTCGAAGATGGCCAAGGCGGTGCGCGACTATATGGATGCCAACGCCTTCGTCGAGGTCGAAACGCCGATACTCGGCAAGTCAACGCCGGAGGGGGCCAAGGAATATCTCGTCCCGAGCCGCCTGCACCACGGGCTGTTCTACTCGTTGCCGCAGTCGCCGCAGTCGTTCAAGCAGATATGCATGATCGGCGGCATCGACCGTTACTACCAGATGGCCAAGTGTTTTCGCGACGAGGACCTGCGCGCCGACCGCCAGCCCGAATTCACCCAGATAGACATCGAGATGTCCTTCATCGCCGAAGAGGATATCATGACGCTGTCCGAAGGGCTCATCGCCCATCTCTTCAAGGTGGTGAAGGGTATCGACATACCGCGTCCCTTCAAACGGCTGCCGTTCCGCGAGGCGATGGATCGCTACGGCTCCGACAAGCCCGATACCCGTTACGGACTCGAGTTCATCGATATGAGAGAGAACTTCCGGAACTCCGGGTTCAACGCTTTCAAGGGAGCGGCCGAGGACCCGAAAAAAAGCGTCAAGGCCATCGTGTTGGAAGGGAAGGGGGCCGAACTTTCCAAGAACCGCATCAAGGCGATGGAAAAGGATGTTCAGGGCGACGGCGCAAAGGGGCTGGCGTGGGTGAAGAAGGAGGGCGGCGCGCTCGACAGCCCGCTCCTCAAGTTCTTTTCGCCCGTCGAACTGGAGAAACTCGCGGCACTCATCCCCGACGGCGCGGTGATGTTCCTCGTCGCCGACGAGACACGCATCGTCCAGACGGCGCTCGGCAACCTGCGGCGGCGGCTCGCGGCCGAATTCGATCTCTACGACAAGAACGGCTTCGCCTTCCTCTGGGTCACCGAATTCCCCGCGTTCGAACATAGCGAGGAAGAGGGGAAATGGGTCGCGACACACCATCCCTTCACCGACTTTGACCTCGAAACGGCGCGAAAGGGCGACATGGCGAATGTGTCGAGCCGCGCCTATGATATGGTGATAAACGGTTACGAGGTGGGTGGCGGCTCCATCCGCATCCACAATACCGCCAAGCAGGCCGAGGTGTTCAAACTGCTCGGCATCGAACCGCAGGAAGCGCAGGAAAAGTTCGGGTTCCTGCTGGAAGCGCTCGATCTCGGCGCACCGCCGCACGGCGGTATCGCCTTCGGGTTCGACCGGCTCGTGATGATCCTGCTCGGCATCGACAATATCCGTTCGGTCATCGCTTTCCCGAAGACGACGAGCGCCAGTTGTCTCATGACCGGCAGTCCATCGGGCGTGTCGCAGAAACAACTCGACGAACTGGCCATCAAGCCGGTCGGCTGACCGTCGGCGCCGCATAACGGTTCCCTTTACATTTCGACGCTATTCGCTATGATACCACCGTTAAAAAGGAGGATGCCCTGACCATGGGGAACAACCCGGCGACCGGTCCGCTGACCGGAGTAAAGACCCGCGACGAGGCGCGGACGAAAGAGCCGTCGCTCTACCGCGTTCTTCTGCACAACGACGACTTCACGACGATGGACTTCGTGGTACAGATACTCGTGCAGGTGTTCCAGCGGTCGGCGGCCGAGGCGACGCAACTGATGCTCGATGTTCACCACAAGGGGGTCGGCACCGCGGGCGTCTACACCTACGATATCGCGATGTCCAAGGTGATACAGGCGCATCAACTGGCGGAGGAACACCGATTCCCGCTCCGCTGTACCGTCGAAAAGGCGTGAGGTGGCCATGAAGCTCGATCGGAAACTCAACAACATCATTCTCGGCGCCTTCTACGAGGCGAAGCAGGGGAAACACGAGTTCGTGACGCCGGAGCATGTCCTGTATTCGCTTCTGTTCTCGCAGGAAGGCATAGAGATCATCGAGGGGGTCGGCGGCAACATCGAGGTGCTGCGCGGCGAGGTCAAAAAGTTCCTCGAAACGATGGTGCCGCGCGTCGTGTCTGGCGAACTGCTCCAGTCCTATTCGTTCCAGCACCTGCTCGAACTTGCGGCCCACCGCGCGAGTTCGGTGGGTAAGAAGCAGGTCGAGGTGACCGATGTGGTCGTGTCGCTGTTCGACTGCGAAGAGAGCCACGCCGCCTATTACCTGACCCGGCAGGGGATCGAGCAGTTCGATGTGATGAAGTTCATATCCCACGGGCTCGGCGCGCTCAGCGAAGAGGTGGCACACGAGCAGGAACAGGCCGATCGCGAGGCGGCTCGCCCGCCACGCAAAAAGGAGCGGGACCGCGAAAAGGAGAGGGATGAGGGCGATCCCAAGGGCGGCATCGAATCGTACGCGGTCGATCTCACCGCACTCGCCGAGAAGAAAGCGCTGGAGCCGCTCATCGGCCGCGCCGACATACTGACACGCACCATGCAGGTGCTTTGCCGCAAAACGAAGAACAATCCCATCGTCGTCGGTGAGCCGGGGGTCGGCAAGACCGCCATCAGCGAGGGGCTCGCTCAGCGCATCGTCGCGGGGACCGTGCCCGCGCCGCTCAAGGACCACCGGATGTTCCGTATAGACATGGGCTCGATGCTTGCCGGGACCAAGTACCGCGGCGACTTCGAGGCGCGCATGAAGAAGGTCCTGAGTTCGCTCGCCCAGCGAGAGAAGGTCATCATCGTGATAGACGAGATACATACCATCGTCGGCGCGGGCGCCGTGTCGGGCGGCTCGATGGACGCGTCGAACCTGCTCAAACCCATCCTCACCACCGGGCGGCTCAAGTGCATCGGCTCGACCACCCACGAGGAGTACCGCAAATATTTCGAAAAGGACCGCGCGCTCAGCCGCCGGTTCCAGAAGATAGATCTGCCCGAAACGACGATAGAGGAAACGGTCGACATACTCAAGGGGATACGCTCCCGTTACGAGGAGTACCATGCGGTCAAGTACACCGATACGGCGCTCCGCGCGGCGGCCGAACTGTCGGCCCGTTATGTCACCGAACGGTTCCTCCCCGATAAGGCGATAGACCTCGTCGACGAGGCGGGCGCCTTCACCCGCATATCGGGGGAGGAGCGCAAGACCATCGAGGTGTCGGACATCGAACGGGTCGTGGCGCTCGTCGCGCGGATACCGGAAAAGACGGTGAGTTCGGGTGAAGGCGAGAAACTGCAGGGGCTTGAGGCGGCGCTGAGACGACAGATATTCGGGCAGGATGGCGCGGTGCACGCGGTCGTCGAGGCGATAAAACGGTCGCGCGCCGGCTTCGGGCGGCCCGAACGGCCGGTGGCGTCATTCCTCTTCATCGGGCCGACCGGCGTCGGCAAGACCGAATTGGCGCGGCAACTCGCCCGCGAACTCGGCGTGACGCTCCACCGGTTCGACATGTCGGAGTATCAGGAGAAACACACCGTGAGCCGGCTTGTCGGCGCGCCGCCCGGCTATGTGGGCTACGAGGAGGGAGGACTCCTCACCGAGGCGATACGCAAAACGCCACACGCGGTGCTCCTGCTCGACGAGATAGAGAAGGCGCACGCCGATATCTACAACACGCTCCTGCAGATCATGGACTACGCGACGCTCACCGACAACGCGGGGCGCAAGGCCGATTTCCGTAATGTCATCATCATCATGACCTCGAATGCCGGTGCGCGCGAGATCGGCAAGGCGGTCCCCGGGTTCGGCGAGCGGGCGCTGGATGGCGGCGAACTCGACCGTGCCGTCGAGCGGATATTCTCTCCCGAGTTCCGCAACCGGCTCGACCGCGTCGTGCGGTTCGAGCGGCTCGACCTCGACATCATCACCGATATCGTGAAGAAGCAGGTGGCTGAATTCGCCGAACAGTTGCGAGAGAAGAAGGTCGAATTCACCGTCACCGCGGCGGCTTACCGCCATCTTGCCGAACGCGGGTTCTCGAAGGAGTTCGGTGCTCGCGAGGTGGGGCGGCTCATACAGGAGGAGGTCAAGGACTTCTTCGTGGACGAGGTGCTGTTCGGGCGTCTTCGCAACGGCGGAAAGGCCCGCGCGATATTCCGTGGCGGCCGGTTCTCCATCGAGGTGGTCTCCTGACCCATGGTCTATCAGATAACCCGTGACCGCATCGCCTTCCCCGACCCGCGGCTCGCCGAGGAGGACGGTCTGCTCGCCATCGGCGGCGATCTTTCGGTCGATCGGCTTCTTGCCGCCTACCGGCAGGGTATCTACCCGTGGTACACCGACGAATATCCGATACTCTGGTGGAGCCCCGATCCGCGGTTCGTCCTCTTCCCGGAGGAACTCAGGGTGTCACGGTCGATCGCTAAACTCCTGCGTCATAACGACTTCCGGGTGACGGTCAACCGGGCCTTCCGGCAGGTCGTTCGATCCTGCGCCAAGGTGCCGCGCCGCGGACAGCAGGGGACCTGGATAACGGCCGACATGATAGCGGCCTACCAGCGGCTGTTCGAAAAAGGCCATGCCGTCAGCGTCGAATCGTGGCTGGGCGACGAACTGGCGGGAGGGCTTTACGGCGTCATCATCGGGCGGTGTTTCTTCGGCGAGTCGATGTTCGCGTGGGAGCCGAACGCATCGAAGATCGCCTTCGTCAAGTTCGTCGAATTTTTGAGGGAGAACGGCATCCGCGTCATAGACTGTCAGATGCGCACCGCGCACCTCGAGCGGTTCGGCGGCCGGTTCATACCGCTCGCTCACTTTCTCGATATACTTTCCGGTGGTTGTGACGAACCGATGCCCTCCTGGCCCGTTTCCCTGTGGTCCGAAAAAACTTGAAGCGATTTTTCCGCACGATATAATACGCCGTCTTTGCACGATAACCGAAAGAGGAGGGTATCATGAAATGGTTCACGATGGTCGCTGTCCCGGCGATGTTCACGGTCCTGTTCCTTTCCTGTGAAGGGACCAAGACCACCACACAGGACAAGGATATATCCCTCGGCGATGAGGACTCGCTTCTTGCCGATGAGTCGGTGACCGACGAGGAGGAGCCCGAGGGCG
>JAKQHE010000197.1 GCA_029573155.1 bacterium | reverse complement strand
CGTCGGTCGGCTCGCCGCGCTCGATGGCGATCGTCCGTTCGCGGTGCGGTTCCTTGACGGCGAAACGACGGCGGTCGTCGAAAAGAAAAGGTCGTGAAGGTCCGGCCGGGTCGTTATTTCTCAGCGATGGAGAAGAACCCGTTCCTGACCGATGCGTCCAGATCGGCGAGCATCTTCTGCATCTCCTCGGGCGCGGTGTCGGCGATGCGGCCGCCCGCCTCGATGTGGACGGAGCGGTTACGCCCGTTCTGCTTTGCGTAATAGAGCCCGAGATCGGCGATGGAAACGGCCTGTTCGATCGTTATCCGCTCCGGGTCGGTGCGGTAGAAGGGAAGCGGAACGAAGCCGATGGAAACGGTCTTGCGGATGAGATCGCCGCCGGCGGTCCGCAGGAACGAATTCTGCACGAGCGTCCGCAGTTTCTCGGCGAACGCGGGGAGATAGTCGGGAACGCTGTTCCGGAGCACGACGAGGAACTCCTCGCCGCCCCAGCGGATGACGACATCGTCGGCGCGCACGGCGTTCTTGAAGAGCGTCGCCATCTGGGTCAGTATCAGGTCGCCCGAATCGTGTCCGAACCGGTCGTTCACCTGTTTGAAATAATCGGCGTCGGCGAGGAACACGCCCCACACCTTGTCCTGATCGATATTGCGTTGGTCGAGGCCGCTCGCGACGCGCGTCCGGGCCCGCAGGTAACTCGCCGCCTCCGCCTTGAGGATGTCGCTGAAGTACCGGCGGTTCCGCAGCCCGGTGAGCGGGTCGATAAGCGACATCTCGCGGAGCCGCTCGTTGACGTTGGTGAGGTCGCGTGTCTTCTCCTCGACGAGCGACGAGAGCCGCCGGTTCTGCGCCCGTATCGCCCTGACGCGGAGCAGGAATATCAGATAGCCGCAGAGCAGTACCGACCCGGTGAGGAAAAAGTAGAACCATACGGTCTGATAGAACAGCGGCCGGATGCGGAAGGAAAAGGAAGCCCCCTCCTCGTTCCAGATGCCGTCGCTGTTCGCGGCGATGACACGGAAGGTGTAGTCGCCCGGTCTCAGATTCGTGTAGTATGCATCGCGGTTGTTCCCCACCGACACCCAGAAGGGATCGAACCCCTCCAGTTTGTACTTGAAGGTGATATAACTCGGGTTGATGAAACTGAGCGCAGTGTAGTGCACCTCAAGGCGCGCTATCCCTTTTTCAAGGTCGGGCGCCTCCAACTCGGCGGGCGAGAGCGGCCGGTTGTCGACCACCACCTGCTCGATGCGGACCGGCGGTCGGATGATGTTGGTCGGCAGGTTGTCGGGGTCGATGACCGCGAGCCCCTTGACCGTCGCGAAATAGAGTTTTCCGTCGCTCCCGCGGTCGGCGGTCTGCTGGACGCCGCCGACGCATTCGGCGCTCTTGAGCCCGTGCGAGGTGGTGAACACGAGCGGCGAAAGGTGCGGTATGCTGCCGCGCAGGTAGAGATCGACCTCGCTCCGTTCGAGCCGCAGTATGCCGCGGTTGGTGCTCATCCAGAGGTTGGCGATATGGTCCTCGATGATGTTGTATACCAGACTCACCGACATCCCCTCCGGGACCTTGACCGGCGTGATCCGTTCGCCGTTCCAGATGAACAGGCCGCTCCCGTTGGTCGATATCCACAAAAGCCCCCGACTGTCGGGGTGCAGGGTCTGGATGGCGCGCGAGGGAAGCGCATCCCGGAAGAGCGAGTCGCCGAAGATGAAGGTGTCGCCGCGTCGCATCGCCAGTCCGGCCGCCCCGCTCGCGAACCACAGGTCGCCGCCCGGCGACTCACGGATGGTGTGAACATTGGCGAAGAAGTCCTTCGGGTCGTCGAACCGTTCGAATCGTTCGCCGTCCCAGCGCAGGAGCGCGTCACCGCGGAGCGCCATCCATATAGCGCCGCTCCGGTCCTCATAGAGCGCCGCGACCGACCGGACCTCCGACGGTATCTTGAACTCGCGCGCCGGTCCGTGTCGCGGCACCTGTATCAGGCCCTGTCCGCGCGTTCCCACCCACAAGAGACCGTTGCGGTCCTCGATGAGCGTGAGAGCGAGCATGATCGGCGGGACGCCGGGGAGCGGCACCGGCTCGAGTTCGTTCTCGTTCAGGCGGTACAGTTTGCCGTCATAGGTGCCGAACACGACGCCCGATGAGGCGGTCCGCTGTACCGGTAGGACGATGTCGGTGCTGAGACCGTTCCGCTGGCCGTAGACGGCGATGCGGCTATCGGAGAACCGGTGCAGACCGTTGCCGCCGGTGCCGACCCAGAGGTTCCGCTCACGGTCCTCGAATATTGACTTGACCGGCCCGATCGGGTCATGGAGCACATCGTTGCGGAATATGCGGTCTCGCGGTGATCTCTTGACCAATTCCTGCTCGCGCGAGCCGATCCAGAGATTCCCGTCGCGGTCCTCATGCATCGCTTCGGCGTACAGCGGGACGCCGGGAGAGATATACTGGACGACCGGACCGGGCTCCTGATGCAGGCGGCTCCCGGCGTAGGTGCCTATCCAGAGGCGTTGTCGCCGGTCGAGGTACACCTTGGTGATGAGGTCGGGATAGGCGTGACACGCTGGTCTTGTATCGGGAGTGAAGCGGCAGAGGTTGATCCGCCCCGAGGAGACCCATATCGCCTGTTCGCGGTCGATCGCGAGCGACCACATCTCGTCGCTCGGGAATCCGTCGTCGACGCTGTAGCGGGTCACGAGATCGTCCTTGAGCGAGAACAGGCCGTTGGCCGCCGCGATCCAGAGTGTCCCGCGCCGGTCGCCAGCGAGGCCGAACACCGCCGTCGGGAGCGGCGTCACCTCCAGTCGCGAGAAGCGGCCCGCCTCATGACGGACGAGCCCGTTGTAGGTGCCGATCCACAGCGTGCCCCGGTGGTCGACGAACAGACTCATGATGTGACGCGAGGCGAAGGCGGGGGTGTTCTCCTCGGTGTAGGTGACGAAGCGGATGCCGTCGAACCGGACGAGTCCCTCCTCGGTGCCGAGCCACAGGTACCCGTCGGGGGTCTGGGTTATCGCGGTGATGGTGTTGACCGGCAGGCCGTCCTTATCTATCCAGGACTCATGGATGTATTGGTTTATCGGGCGGTCGGGATTCAGCGCAAGCAGACAAAAGGGTGCCAGCAACATGAAGACCGCGATAAGATGGCGCACGAACACCGGTTCCTCCCTTGGACGCTCCAATAATAGCCATTTCGTATGAAAAAGCAAGCGAATGGGGCAAAGAAAAGGCGAGCTATATTTTTGTTTTCTCGAGTCGTTCCAGCAGTATGTCAACCGTGGTGTTCCACACTGCCAGACAACGCTCCGTCTCCATGGTGGTGTCGACGAGGTATACGATGACCCCTTCGCGCATGATGTCGAGCGCGAGCAGTATCCGTTCGATCTCCGGGTCGTCCGTCGGCAACCCCATCATCGCGCGCAGTTTCTCGCGGACGAAGGCCTTGCGTCCCATGACCTTCTTTTCGATGGCCCGCACGAACGCGGTGTTATTGCGCGCTTCGTTGGAGAAGATGATGCCGTATCCCAGATGCAACTTCTGATTCGACCGGAGGAAGTCGCCGACCCCCGTCATGAGTTCGGCGAGGAACTTGCGCGGATCGGTGTAGGGGGCCTCGAAGGAGGGGGGCTTGAGGATGTCGAGGAAATGGATGCAGGCGGCGGCCCGTATCTCCGCCATGTTCTTGAAGTGGTGGTAGAGGTTCGCCTTCGAGATGCCGACCCGTTCGGCGAGATTGCGCGCCGTGAGGGCGTCGGAGCCCTTTTCGCCGGCGAGTTCGAGCGTCGCGGTAAGGATCTGTTCCCGTATCTTGCGCCCTTTCTCTTTGCGGCCGTCGGGCCGCGCTGTCGCGACTGCTTTTTTCGTCATCCTTCGGTCCACCGCCATCAGTATGCCACGATAGTTGCCGATGTAAAGTTTTTGCGATCCTCATAATACTCTGAAATTAAAAGTAAAAAAAGTCTTGCACGCCGCTTGCATGTAACTGACCGACCGTTCGGTTAGTTTGTTTTTTGACCGTGTGATGGAGGCGACGATGAAAAGAAAGTATGGCATGATGATCGGGGCGCTGACGGCGTTCATGTTCTGCATCGGATGCGGCGAAGGGGCTGATCCGGCGACCGACGATACGGCGCCGGCCGACAACGACACCGCGACGCTCGACGAGGATACACTCGTTCCCGATGTCGACACGGCGACGCTCACCAAGCCGGGCGACGATTTCAACACTCCCGAACGCACTGTGCTGTTCGAGTTCAAGGGGCTCATCAACTCGTACGAGGATGTGATGGCGCAGACCGACACCAAAGGGGTGATGGATCTCACGCTCAAACTTGGCGACATCGACATCCCGATGAACGACTACCCGACCGCCTACCGGCTCCTGTATCCCGACGAGGAGCAATACGGCGAGCTGGCGGGGACCGAGCATCTCATCTTCGGCGCGCACGGCGATCTCAAGCAGGAGGGGAGTTATGTCCTCTACTACACGATCATCGTCGGGATGCCGGTGACGCAACTTGAAGAGATCAAAAAGAACAAGACCCCCGATGCGACCGCCGAAACGCTTGAGGCGCGGACGAACCTGCTCCACACCACCTATCTGAACCGCGCCGACAACAGCATCGTATGGCGCCGCTGCATGATCGCGGTGCTTGACAAACCGGAGGAGTCGCGGCTCTTCGTCAACTTCGCGAACAACAACGATTTCACGCCGGGCGAGAACATCCTCGCGTGGGGCAATATCGCACTGACCACCGACTTCGATCCGACAAAACTCACCGGCTACGAAGAATACGAGGGGCAGTGGTGCACCTTCAAACTCAACGATACGGTGATAACCAAGGAACAGTATGAAGAGGAGTTGGTGAAGGATGTGACGAAGCTCGACTGCGACCTGCCCGAAGGATTCCTCGACGGTGCGGGCGACACGAGCGCGACCTACACCTTCAAAGGGGTCATCAACGAAGCGGGAACGCAGCAGAACACCGCCGGCTACGGCACCTTCAGCGTGAAGGTCGCCGGGACCGAGATCCCGGTGAGCGACTACATCGCCGTTGCCGGAACGAGCACCGGCACCGCAGGACAGGAACTGGTGTCGGTCGAATCGCTCGGCGGCCTAGAGACGATCACCGGACAGAATCATTATAAATACAATTACTTCGCCGCCATCGTCGACAAGCAGACACTTCTCGACGCGAAGGAAAAGGGCGATGCCTCGTGTCTCTTCTCGGGTATCGGCGACGGCGAAAAGGCGTTCGTCCAACTCTTCGCGGTCGAAGAGAAACAGGTCAACAGCGTCACCTATCAGAAGGTCTGCCCGACGGCGGTGCTCGCGCCGCTCCCGGCCACCTCGGCGATACTCTACTGCATCGGCGGCAACACCGCCTTCGCGGTCGGCGAGGAGATCCAGTCGGCGGCCAATGTCACGCTGACGACCGACGAAGTATATATGATGGAGATCTTCGAGGTCGACAGCCCCGACAAACTCTGCGGGTGCAACGAGAACTACACGACCGTGATCGAGTGCTCGGCCTTCGACGCGGTCGAACCGTGAGGGAGGGTGTCATGGAACGGGTGATCATGCTACTCGCGGCGCTCCTGATGGCGCTGCCGCTCACGGCTGTCGAACCCGACAAGGGACTTATCATCGTGACGACCGACTACATCAAGAACGGCTCGGCGGTGCTCGGCGACCTCGTCGCCGAAAAAGAAAAGCGCGGCTTTACGGTCCGTGTCGTGACCGAGAGCGACTACGGCGGAGCGGGGGAAAAGGGCGCTATCCGCGCCGCGAAGATCCGTGACTGGCTTGCCGCGAACCGCGCCGGATACGGCTTCGTCCTCCTCATCGGCGATCCGTCGCCGAAACTGGGCGATGTGCCGATGGTGCTCGGCCAGCCGCAGGGCGAGGGGGTCTCCGACCCGTGCGGCGACACCGGCTACTCCTGCGTGAAGATACCGACCGATCTCTACTACGGTGACCTGTCGGGTAGTTGGGACCTCAACGAGGATGGCATTCTCGCGCAGTTGCCGGTCGATATGGGTGAGGGCGGCATCGATTTCGGATCGGAACTGGCGGTCGGTCGCATCCCGGTCTACTTCGGCGATCTTGAGGAACTCGACGAATTGCTGACCCATATCGTCGGTTATATGCAAATGGCGGAGAAGGCAACCGCCTACCGTAAGAAGATGCTCTTCCCGCTCTCGTTCGTCTGGTTCGACGGCTACAAGGTCTTTCACACCAATCACGAGAACAAGGAGACCTCCGAGACGGCCGAATGGTTCATCCATAATATCCTGCCGTCGCACAGCGGCGTCACCTACACGCGGCTCTACGAGGCCGAGGGACACTATCCGACGCAGTTCGACTACGAGATCCCGTTGACGCAGGAGAACCTCATCGGCGAGTGGAAAAAGGGCTACGGCATGGTGCTCTGGGGCGGTCACGGGATGCCGACGAGCGTCGTGCGGACCGTCTGGACGGAAGACGTGAACGGCAACGAACTCGGCGAGAACGACGAGGTCGAAAGCCCGCTGCTCATCGGGTCGAACGACGGGAAGGAGATCGCCTCGGGTCAGCCGTCGTTCATCGTCGCGATATCGTGCCTCGTCGGTTTTGTGAGCGAACCCGGCTCGATAACGCACCGCTTCATGGTCGACGGCGCGGCGGTCGGCGTCATCAGCTCGTCGAGCGTCACCGATCCCTCGGCGATGAAATGGCTGGAACTCGATGCGCCGCTTAACACCACAACGCTCGGCGAGGACAACACCGCAGTGCTCTTCTTCGACCGGCTCATCGGCGGCGGCTATGCGGGGCGGGTCTTTGCCGACATCCGCGACGAACTGGGCGACGAAACGGTCTTTCGCGTCATCGACCATAAACTGATGCTCAACTATTTCGGCGATCCGTCGCTCACCCTCTACGACCACGCCGTCGCCGCAGAGACGCCCGACACCGATGATACGGTCGACGACTCCCCCGCAAGCGACGATACCGCGCCCGCCGACGATACCTCCGGCGGGTGCGGGCTCGTCCGACTTTGGTAGAAATAACCATCCGTAAGAACTAACGAAAAACCGCCGGACCCGCACTTGCTTCTTTTCCTGTCAGAGGTAGGATACCGGAACACGGTCACGGAGGTTGACATGGTACGGACGACACTGGCGGTGATATTATTTCTTTTCTCGACGATGCTCGGCGCTTTCGAACAGCCGGGTGTCAACGGGCTCAACGAGATCGAACAGTGGCTGATGGAGCGTGGCATCCCGGTCCTATCGCTCTCCGAGAAGGTGCCGATGATAACGAACGGTACCGAGACCGGCTACACGCAGTTCCGCGGGGTCGTTGGTCTCGTGATGACGGTGACGCAGGGGGGCGTCACCGGGCAGGGGGCCTGCACCGCGACGCTCATCGACCCCGAGGTCCTGCTCACGGCGGGACACTGCGTCTATCTCAGGGAGAACTACCAGTTGGTGCTCGACGGTCCGGCCGATCCATCGAAGGTCGTCGTCCGCAACGGCGCGAACATGTTCGCGGGGGATCCGCTCGCCAACGCGCAGACCATCAAGAAGCATGAAACATGGACCGGCAACATCTCTTCGTGGGGAGAGAATGTCGACATGGCGGTCATCCATCTCGACCGGAAGATATACCACCTTGCGCCTTACGGCATCCGCAACGACCCGGCCGAGGTGGTCGGGGACGAAGGGAAGATCGTCGGCTACGGCATCACCGCGAGCGACGCGTTCGATTCGGGCATCCACCGCATGGGCGACTCGAAGATACTCAAACTGAAACCGTACGGGAAGAACATCCTCGAGATCGGCAATCCGTCGGGCAGTTGTCAGGGCGATTCGGGCGGGCCGTTCCTCACGACCCAGAACGACGCCTATGTCGTGTCGGGCATCACCTCGTTCGGCGGGCAGACCTGCTATCCGACCTACGGCAACTACTACACCTATGTCCTGCCCTACCGCGACTGGATAAATGCGGCGGTGGAAGAATTCACCGGCCACGGACTTATCGAGACGCTCGCCTGTGGTGACGATGACGATGAATGCGGTCCGGGTGACGAACTCGACTGCGCTACGCTGGGCGAGGAGTATGTGCCGGGCATCATGGCTCCGTGCCACGAGGGGTGCTGGGGCTACGACCTCACCGTCTGTCAGGAAAAGCCGCCGGTGTGCGGCGACGAGAAGGTAAAATCGCCCGAGATATGCGACTCGAACACGATAGACTGCGCCTCGCTCGGACAGTACAAGTCGGGGACGGCGGCGCCGTGCAACGACACCTGTGACGGATGGGACGACTCGGGATGCGAGGAGACCGTCTGCGGTGACGGGAAGAAGGAAGGCAACGAATTCTGTGACGGTAACGCGACCGACTGCTCGACGCTCGGCGACTATGCCGAAGGGACCGAGGCGCCCTGCAAAGATGATTGTACCTATTTCGACACCACGCCGTGCCAGCCGCCGGTCACCGACACCGCGATACCGGACGGCAATGATATGAATCCCGACGGAACGCCGGTCACCGACGAGACGGCGGTCGCCGATACCGAAGAGAACCCCGACAGCGTCGTCGTTCCCGACACCGGGACCGCTCCAAGGTCGGGCGGCTCGGGCGGCTGTGCCCTGACGATGATCTAGATCATCCAGGGCATCTTGAAGCAGGGTTCATCGAAGAGCGAATAATCGGCTTTGCCGTTGACGACGAGCGTTCTGACGAGCGCCGCCTCCCCCAGCAGTTCCTTCGCCGCGTTCAGCGTCGCGCCGGTCCGCGACCGGTCATCGACGATAAGAACGCGCTTGCCGCGGTAGGGGAACGATATCGGCCGCATCAGCGCCGGACATTCGCGGCACGGCCGGTGCGTCTCGTCGCGGAAGTTCAGCCAGATCGTCGCGAGGTCGCAGCCGATCCGGTGGGCGACGAGCGCCGCCGGAACAAGGCCGCCGCGGGCGACCGCCACCACGAGATCGAACTGTTCGGGTATGTCGAGCGTCCGCAGGCGCTCAAGAATGGTGTCGAAGGATTTCGTTTCCATTATTTTTTCCTGTCCAGATCGATGAGTTCGTAACGGGTCGTGCCGAGCCCGATCTTCTCGCCGTATGCCAACTGTGGTTTCCCCGAAACGCCCGAATGTTTGGCGAAGGCGTCCTTGGTGTGGGTCGCCGCATTGACCAGATCGTATGCCGCGGCGTCGATGGCGAGCATGTCGGTCGAAACGAGGATGCCGATGTCCTTCGTGAAGGGCTTTTGAGCCCCCGCCATGCAGTCGCAGTCGGGCGATATGTCGGCGAGCACATTGATGTAGACCATGTGCTTGTTGTCGCTGATGATCTTGGCGTACTCGACCAGTTTCTCCATGAAGGCGGGGGTGTCGGTCGATCCCCACGGGACACCGTAGACCCGCGTCGGGCAGACGCCGATGCACTTGGCGCAGCCGATGCATTTTTCGGGGTCGATGACCACCTTGGGTTCGATGGTGATGGCGTTCCCGGCGCACTGCGGGACACAGAGCCCGCACTTGGTGCATTTCTTCGTGTTGACGGTCGGGATGGTCGATGCATGCATCGCCATCTTCCCGGCGATGGCGCCGAGTCCCATCGCGACATTCTTTATCGCGCCGCCGAATCCGGCCCCCATGTGTCCCTTGAAGTGCGACAGAACGACGATGGTATCGTAATTCACCATGTGCGAACCGACGATCGCCTTCTTGATGTGTTTGAGCCCTTTGGCCGGGTATTCGATGGTCTTCTCGCTGTCGAGGATGTCGATGGGGGCGTAGGTGAAGCCGTGTTCCTTGGCCAGCGCGATGTGGCTCTCGGTGTAGCGCCGTTTCCCGGGATAGAGGACATTGGTCTCGACGAAGGTCGCCTTGAGCGAGAGTGCGAGATCCTTCATGAGCGGCGGTTTGATGTAGTAGGCGTTGCCATCCTCGCCGAAGTGGACCTTGAGACCGATCCGCTTTCCGGTGACGGCGGGGCGCACCTTCTCGAATGCCTTCATGAGGCCCGCCGGGGAGAGGTCGCGGGTGAAGTAGACCGTGGCCGGCGCGGCGGCGGCCGGTGCTTTTTCGTTCGCGGGCATGGTGCCTCCCGAAACAAGTATGCACAGAAGCATGATGAGAAAACGACCATTCATGGGGAGGATCCTACTTGAGCATCGCCATTTTTGCAAGCGTTTCCCCGTCTTCCTTCCGTCGCCGTTCCTGCCTCAAGGTCGTGGCGACAGATGCAACGGTATCTGGTCAAGCCGCGCATGCGACAGCCAGCGCTCGATCGCCGCGCGGGAAGGAGCGCGACGCGAGGCCATTTCATCTTCGACACGGGTCGCGACGAAGGCGCGTTGCCGCAGGTAGGTCGACGGCCCCTCCTCCCCGGTACGGATAAAGGTGATGTCGTAGGGGGTGCCGTCGATGTATAAGTAAAAGATATCGCTTGAGATAGCGGTCAGTTGCGGCGTCACGCTCAGGCCGTATCCCGCAAGGTCGGGCGCCTCCACGAGCAGTTGATCCCCTTCCCGTGTAACGATGAGCATGCCGACATTGTTCGGGTCGTAATAGGTGCCAATATGATTGTCGAATCGTGCCGGGTCGATGGTATATACCGGAGCGTCGATCACGGGAGCCGGTAGTCCGGCGAGTGACGTGACCGCTGCGTCGAGACTGTGAGAGAAATCGGTGTGATAGGCACTTGAACAGATGGCGACCGCAAAGTCCTGTTCCGGGAACACATAGAGGATGTTGGTGAACGACAGCGTGTTGCCGCCGTGCTCCCAGACCGGCACCTCGTACCATTCGCCTGCCTCCGACAGGTAGCCGCGTTCGACGAAGATCCCGTAGCCGTAATGGACCGTCCCCATGCCGTAGAGCGTATCCACCTGTTCTTCGACCATCTTTTCGCGCAGGTCATCGGCGAGGACCGCGGGGTCCCCCTCCATGAGGAACCGCGCCCACTTCAGCATCTGGGTCGGCGTCGTCCAGACGAGCCCCGCCGGGCGGCCCCAGCCGGGGTCGGGCATCATCTCCATCGTCACCGGTCCGCTTTCGCCGCTTTGCAGGTCGTCGATGCCGAGCCCGAAGGAGAGTGCGTAGTCGCCATCCTTCTCGACCTCGCTCTTGCGCAGGAAGGTCCGATCCATCCCGAGCGGGACGAAGAGGTCCTCGCGCATGATGTCCGGCCATTTCCGGGTGTCGAGCGTTTCGGTGATGAGGCCCGCGAGAACGAAGTTGGGATTCGAGTAGTTCCAGAAGGCGCCCGGCGGGTTCATGAGATAGTACAGTTCGTCATAGACGCCGTAGGTGTTGTCGGCGAGTTCGGTGTCGTCGGGCGGCCCGTTCCACGGTATCCAGTCGTAAAAGCCGCCTTGATGGCTGAGCAGAAGGTGCGGGGTGAGCGCGTCGTCCCATGAGGCGTCGCGCGCGAACTCAAGGGAGGGGAGCAGTTCCTCAAGCGTGTCATCGAGCGCGAGCGTCCCCGCCTCGACCTTGCGCAGAAGTCCCGCGGCGGTCATCTGTTTGGTGGTCGAACCGATCTGCATGAGCGTATCGGGCGTCAGCGGCGTCGTTCCCTCCGGATCCTTCGAGCCGTAGGCGGCGGCGAAGATGATCGCGCCGTCCTTTATGACCGCGGTCGAGACGCCGTACGCGTCGCTTTCGGCAAGATCCTTTTTGAGCGCCGCGATGAAAAGGTCGAAGCGTGTGTCGGCGTCGGGGAGCGGATCGTCGTCGAGTTCGAGAAGCTCATCGGTCGTGACCGCATCCTCGTCGGCGATCGACGGGTCGGTGCCGGTGACGGGGGAGCCGTCACCACAGGAAACACAGAAAAGCATCAAGATAATAAGCGGTCCCCAAAGATGTTTTCCCATCCTGTTCCTCCTGTCCGATGTCATGACCCGCGATGATCAGACAAAAAAAGGAGCAAGAAGGGAGCCTTTCTTTTTTTTATAGTGTATCCGAACCTTTTTGGCGTATAATGTCTTTTGTCCATAAATAAATAGGGGAGGAGTAGGACACCAAAGGGCCGGTCGAAGAGGAAGGTTCGTTCACTTACGAATAGCGAGAAAGGAGGGAACAACAAATGAAAAGAACAACTTGGATTGCCATCATGGCGACGTTCCTGCTGTGGGCCTGCGGCGATGAGACGGAGCATAAGCCGGCGACCGACACCGATCAGGTGGTGGTCACCGACAATGCCGTCACCGACGATACGGTGACCGACGACACGATGACCGACGACACGGTGACCGACGATACGGTGACCGACGACACGGTGACCGACGAAATACCCGACACCGATGGCGCGGGGTGCACCTTGGGAGTGCCCTATTCCAAGAACGGTCTCAACGATATCGCGACCGACCTATCGCTCACGGTCTATTCGAACGGCTGGGGTACTCTGCTCGCCAACCTCACGATGGGGACCGAGGGGACCATCACCCTCGATGTTCCCGAGGAAGATCCCTATAACGGGGATACCCCTTCCTATTTCATCTACGAGACGGCCGTCGGCTTTTTCACCGAGTTCACCTTCGCACAGTTCGGTGACACGATAACGGTCGATCTCGACCCGATCATGCCGGCTCAGGTGAACGGCCACATCTTCATGGCGCAAACATACTTCGGGCCGACGGCGCTCGCGAACACGACCGTGACCGTCTCCCATGCGAACGGCACGGCGATCGGCTGCTTCACGACCGATGGCGACGGGCGCTTCGTCATCAACCTGCCGGCGGGCGGATACCAGTTCGCCTTCACCGACATGGATAGTTCGATGTACGACGAGTATGTCGAGACCACCGGCCCCGGCGATTATCTCGACCTGCTGATACCGGCGCAGGCGCAGGTCGACAAACCGAACATCTATCTCTATCCGACTGAACTCATTGACATTTCTGTTACGCTCGGCTTCCCGCAGGGCGGTTTTGTGACCACCTCCATACCGGCATACGGCGGCAGTTGGGAGGTGACGGTGACCCCCGACGGCATCATCGACGGCGCGTACGGCTATCTCTTCTACGAGGCGCAGACCCCCGACCTCTCTCAGTACCGCAACGGATGGACCGTGGCGACGGCCGGATTGGAGCAGTTCTTCCGTGGCAACCTCGCCGCCTATGGGTTCGCGGGGCGCGAGGTAGAGGATTTCATCGATTGGTGGATACCGCGCCTGACCGATGGCCCCTGTTACGATGTCTATCCCCAGACCGCCGTAGAGATAGCCCCGTTCATCACGCTCAACATCGTTCCGGCGCCCGACAGCGTCCAGCGTCTCCTCTACACGGTGCGTGCGACCGGCGACTGTGCGGCGCACCTCGACGAGCCGATCATCGAACCCTTTATCCGCGACGGGTTCACCGTCCTCGAATGGGGAGTCGTCGTCAAGTGAATCGCCTGCGGGTCACGCGCTGAACAGCGTTATTCCTGTATCCCGGTGCCGGGGGTGGTCTCGTCGGCGAGCCATTCGAAGTTGTCGAGCAGTATCGTCGAATCCCACGAGTGGTCGGGGCCGTAGGAAACGGTCCCCTGTTCGAAGACCGCGAACCGCAGGGTGATCTCCTCGCCCGGGACGACATTTCCCTGCGTCACCAGCCACCCGGTACAGCCGCACCCACCGAAATTGTCGAAGCCGGTCCCGGCCAGTTCGGCGTCACCGGTGCAGAAACCCCAGTTGTTGTTCTCCTCGCTGCAGATGGTGAACAGGCCCGCCGGCGCAAGGTCGACGCCGACCGGATTGCCGAGCACGTCCTTCGCGAGATTCTTGTCGTAGGGGTTGAGATGCTGCGAGGTGGGGTTGACGGTGTTGAAGGTCGAATCGAGAAGTGCGATGAAGAAATCATTGTAGTTGGAGGCGCTGCAGACGGTGTCGGGATACTCGACCGAACAGAAATAGGTGTTGATGCGGAAGGCGCCCGCGTTGGGCGGCACCTTGAGTCGCACGGTCAGCATGATCGGGTCCTGCACGACCGGCAAGGGTTTCCCGGCACAGGAGTTTTGCGTGGTCGGGTCGGGTGCCGCGCCGCCGCACGAGGGCGCCTTGGGCGCGGTGCAGTCGGGTTGGAAGTTGATCCAGTCCTCCGGCACGGTGCTCGCCGTCTTCATGTCGCCCGCCGCGAGCGTCGCGACCGATGCGTCCTTGGTCGGCCCGTTCCACGGCCCGGTGGAGAGGATGGCGATATTGTCGCCCTGTTTCTTCTCGAGCACGCTGCCGAACTTCGGGTTGACCGCATAGGTCTGATAGGTCGTGTCGAAGTAGGGGAACGGCAGGCTCAGACGGTTGTATTTCGGACAAGTTAAAAGACCGCCCGAATCGCAGATGTATTCGGTCGCCTGCGGCCCCGCGAGTCCGAGCGTCGCCGAGAGGAGCCACGGTTCGCAGAAACCGGCCGCCTTGGCAAGGGACAGGGCGCTCGACGCCACATCCTGACTGACCGTCACGCCGATGTCGCAGGCGTCATTCTTCTCGTCGATCTCATCGTCGCAGTCGTCGTCTATGCCGTTGATCACCTCATAGGCGCCGGGGTGAACGGCGGCCGGTAGTGGGCAGTCGCCCGGCGCATCACAACAGTCCCCGAGGCAGTAGGTATAGCCGTCGCCGTCCATGTCGCTGCCGTCATCGGTGGTGCCGTTACAGTCCTCGTCGATGCCGTTATTGCATATCTCGTAGAGTGGGCGGACCTCCCCGCTACACCCACTCCAGGTCCCGTTCTCCTTGCAGGTGCGGTTCCCCGCCTTGCACGGACCGACATTTTCGGTACCCGCCGGGCCGGTATAGGAGCACGGTTCGGTCGATCCGGGGGAGCAGTCGAGCCCCGCGTAGTCGGCGTCGGGCAGGGGGCTGTCGCCGTCGGGCTCTTCGACTTCGTTCAGGTCAGGTTGGTCGTCGTCGAGTATGCCGGCGTTCCCGTCGGTGTCATCGGCTTGGTCGAGATCGACGCCCGACCGTACGCGGCATTCCTGATGGACCGGATCGCAGAAATAGATCGTCGTATCGCCACAATCGGCATCGAGGGTGCACGCGACGGAGTCGTCATCGGGTTGTGCGCAGGCGGAGAGAACGAGGGGCGCGACGATACCGTAAACGAGCAGCCTTTTCATGCGGAGACCTCCGTTCGTAGAAAGCAGGGCGGACAGGCAAAGTGTAACCTGCCGGTCAGGCAAGTCAACCCTTTTTCACGTTTTGCTCCGCATTTGCCTTTTGCGAAGCGTTCGCTTATCATAAAAGTGTAAAGGCGGGAAGAGAGTAGAGGAAACATGAGGAGAGCGGCAATTCCCTTTTGGGGTATGGTGGTGTTTTGGGCGTTCTCCTCCTGCGCGGAGCGATCGGTGGTCACCGATGCCGATGCCCCCGTTCCCGATGATGTCGCGGTCGACAATATCATGGCCGTCGACGAGGCGCCGACCGAACAGGAGTTCGTCGACGACCAGCCGGATCAGTCGAACCAGCCGGATCAGATAATTCCCGACGAACTTTTCCCCGATGATCTCGTTGACGATATCCTCGTCGATGAGTCGCCCGACGACGACGCAGATGCGGACGCCGACACTGGGCCGTGGATGCCGGTGCCGCCCAAGCGAGAACAGCACGGCATCTGGACCGTCGTGTGGCTGTCGGGTACGCCGTACGAGATGGGCTTTCAGCAGGGGCAACTGCTCCATGACCAGATAGAGAACGGCATCAAGAACTCGCAGTATGTCAAGGATATCAACGGTCAGATACAGATCGCGACGCTCGCGCAGGTCGACAAGTTCGCCGAACTCAATTCCTATCCCGACATCGTGCAGGAGTGTGAGGGGATGGTCGCGGCGGCGGGCGATGTCGGCTGGACGATGGCACTGTGCCTGTTCATCAACTTTGGCGATGTGATGGTCGAGATACTCGACTCGCTCCCCTTCGCGGCGCGCTCTTTGCGCCCCGGCTGTTCACAGATGATGGTGACCGGACCGGCGACCGTCGACGGCCGGACCTATCACGGACGGATACTCGACTGGGCCGAGATAGATTTTCTCCTCTGGTACCCGACCATCCTCGTCCGTCAGCCGCATGACGGCCTGCCCCATGTCTTCATCGGGTTCCCCGGCAACCTGTCGCCCTATTCGGGGATGAATGTCGCCGGGCTCTCGATGGCCTCGAACGAGTCGGACGGCGTTGACGGCTCGCAGAGCGACTACAGCGGGCGCAGTCATGTCCAGATGATGGGTCAGATGCTGAAAAGGTCCGCGTCGCTCGACGAGGCGATCGCGTTCATGCAGGGGGAGAACCACATGAGCGTCGAACAGATCGGTATCGCCGACGCGAACCTCGGCCGCGCCGGGGTCTTCGAGATGACCGCGAAAAAGACCGCCGTCCGCGAGATGGAAAATGGCGTCCTCTGGATGACCAACCATTTCGTCCACCCCGACATGGAGGCGCTCGACCTCGACCCGGCCGGCGAATCGTCGCTCCGCCGTTTCACCCGTTTCTCGCAACTGGTGCCGCCCGACGGTACCGAATCGCGGTACGGGACCTTCGATCCACCCGAAGTGGTCAGGGTCCTGCGCGACCGTATCAATGCCAACAGTGGCGAGGAAAGCCCGCTCGGCACCTTCGACGACAACCGGTCGCTCGCCACCAACGGCGCCATCTACGCCATCGTCTTCGACCCCGGCAGTCTCCACTTCTGGGCCGCGGCGGGGACCATCCCGGTGCCGGAGCAGGAGTTCACCGGCTTCTCTCTCGGGACGCTCCTCAACTGGCCCGGCGCGATACCGGTCGATCCGGCGATACTGCCGTGAAAAAGATATCGTTCATCCCGTGGCCACTGTTATTGATGTTGCTGCTTGTGCCGGGGCTTGTTGCGCTCGGTAAAGTGACGGGACAGCGGACGGTGCAGTCGGTCGTGAAGGCTTGCGAGAAGGCGACCGACGAGAACCTGATGCCGAAGTTCGCCAAAGCGGGCGCGACCTATCCGCCGAAGAGCATAACACTCGTTGCGCTCAAGACCGAGGAGATGCTGGAACTCTGGGCCGACGGCAAGTACATTAAAAGTTATCTGTTCACCGCCAACAGCGGCGATGTCGGGCCGAAACTGCGGCAGGGCGACTACCAGATACCGGAAGGGATATACCGCATCGAGCATCTCAACCCGATGAGCAGTTTCTACCTGTCGATGAAGGTGGGCTACCCGAACGATTTCGACCGGGCGCGGGCAAAGGAGGACGGGCGCACCGACCTCGGCGGCGATATCTTCATCCACGGATCGAGCGTCACCATCGGTTGCATACCGATAGGCGACGGCCCGATCGAGGAACTCTTCACCCTCGTGGCGAAGACCGGCGTCTCGAAAGTCACCGTCATCATCCTGCCGAACGATGTCCGCGGCGGTGCGCCGTTCAAAGCACCCGCCGACCCGCCGAAATGGCTCCCCAAACTGCACGACGAACTCAGAAAAGCGATAGCGCCGTATAAACGGTGACTCTATTCGCGCAAGTCCTTAAATATACTTCCGGAACCGGACCACCGAGATGGCGAAGGTGACGACGCCGAGGATAGTGAGCGCGACGAGGTCTTTGTAAAGCACATCGAAACCCGAGCCCTTGAGGAAGAGCGAACGGACGATCTCAAGGTAGTAGGTGAGCGATATCACTTTCGACAGATGCTGGAACAATTCGGGCATCGAATCTACTGGGAAGACGAACCCCGAGAGATAGATGAACGGCATGAGGATGACGAAGATCACCGTCATCATCGCCTG
>JAKQHE010000284.1 GCA_029573155.1 bacterium | reverse complement strand
CCGACGGCTTCCCGCGCCGCATCCGACTCGCCCCCCTCACCGTCCTCGGTCACCGAGTCGTCATGGTAGAACTTGGGCTCGGTCGTCGTCGGGACCACCACGACCTGCGCCTTTTTCCCCGGCAGCGGCTTGGTGAGGCGGCCGAGTCGGATGCGGCGCGGGAAGCCGTCGGCCTCGCGCTGTTTGTCGTGCTCGATCAGTTCGTCAAGTGTCTTTAGGAAGAGGGGGTCCATCACATGCCTCCTGTCACGATATCCTGCCCGTCGCGCGGCACGAGGATCCAGGTCGAGGGACGGGAACTCGTATGCTGTTTGAGGAGCCCGGTCAGCGAAACGATCGGCACGCCCTTCATCGCGACCGGATCGAACGACGGGGCGGTGTAGACGGTCTGCGCCATGACAACGCCTCCCGCCGAGGTCCGGAGCGGGAACTGGCTGTAGAGAGACCAGGCCTCGTCCTGCTCGTCAAAGTCGTCCACCGCGATGCCGGTCACCGTGACGAGCATCGCCTCGTGGCCTTCGAGGCAGAGATCGTCGGCCGCATCGACGCAGGCGGTGACATCACGTGGCGCCGGTATCGCCGCCGGGTCGCGCAGGATGCGCCCGTCGCCGTCGCGTCGCGGCGTGAAGGTGGGGAAGGAGAGTTCAGTGAAGCCGAAATACTCGAACACCGAGCCGTTCACCTCGGCGAGGAGCATGCCGGGGGCCACCACCGCGCGGTCGTCGCCGTCCTCGACATAGGGGGTCGAGTGGGTGTAGAGGTATATGGAGCAGAACTCCTCGCAGTCGGTCTCCGAAAGATAGAAGCCCCCCTCGATCGCCGCGATGACCACGAGGTCGCGATGTCGCCCCGCCGCCGTGTCGTACGGGCCGCGGATCGTCAGATTGCGTTTCTCGAGTCGTGACGGGCCGCCGTCATCGACGCTCGCGAGGCTCCCCTGCACCGCCGGTATGCGCGGAGAAATGAGATATATGGGGTCGGATACGCCGACCGGACCGGTCGGGAGCCGTATCTCGCGCGCATCGACAATGGTCTTTTCGGTCGCTATCGCCGTGACCGCGATGCGTTCGACGCGGTATCCGTCGCCGAACCGGACCGTTACCGGGTCGCTCGTCCCGTTCATGAGCGATATTCGCCGGTAGGATCGAAGCGTCGCGCCGAGCAGGCTCACCTCGACCTCGCCCGAGAAACCGGTCACGCGGTCGCCCCACAGGTCGCGCGCTTCTACCGTCACCGCGAAGGCGTATTCGGTCGTTTCAGGGAGCGGGGCGCTTGGCGTTCCGGTATCGGTGCCGGGCGCGAAAGAGACCGAGAAATAGCGTACTCCCTCGGCGGTGGCGGGGCTTCCCTGAGGCGCGCAGGCGGCGGCGACAAGGAACAGCAACGCGATGATCGGCAGGCACCTTCTCATCAGTTCCTCATGGTGATGCGGCGGACCCCCGTCTTTTCGGACGAGAAATCGGCCGGGTCTATCTCTCCCTGCTCCCGCATGAGATCGACGAGCGCGTCGCGGATCGGTATCGAGGTGTCGATGCGCGTGGTGTTGCGCAGGAGCATGTCGAACCCCGAGCCGCCGCGCGCCATGTAGTCGTTGGTCGCCATCTTGAACAGCGTGTGAGGCAGTTTGAGCTCGTAGTCCGCTATCACCGTTGCGTCGCCGATGCGCAGTTCCTTGGTCAGCGCGTAGGAGTTGTAGCGTTCCTGCAGGTCCGTGTCGGCCGAGCAGTCCAGCTCGACCGAGAGCCCGGCGACCTGCACCTGCGTCACGCAGCCCCGGGATGCCGAGCGACGGGCGATATAGTCGAACATGTCCTTGAGTTCCCGGCCCGAGAGATACATGGTCGTGATGGTGTTCTCGAAGGGAAAGACCTCATATAGTTTCTCGCGCCGGATGTCGCCGGCCGGTATGTCGGCGCGGATGCCGAGACTGTTGGTCACCGCGATCTCGGCGCGCACCAGTTCGTGCCGCATCATCGCGTCGGTCACGAGGTTGCCGAGCGGCGAGTCGCCGCCGTTCGGATCGGTGCGCCGTATCATGTTCTTCGCGTAGCCGACCACCGTCGTAAGATCCTGCGTGAGTCTGAGCGATTCCTGGTAGGGCTGGAGCGCGTGGGTCATCGCCGGGTCCTCGGCGACCGCGTCGGTGTTGGGGTGGACGGTGTAGGCATGCCATGCGACGCGACCGTCCTTCACGATGACCCGCAGTTCCCCGACGATCTTGAGGTCGACGCCGCTGTGGACGATGAGCACCTCGCGGCCGTCGGGTCCCGTGAGCACCTTCGGCGGGTCGAGCACGACATGGTGGTGGCCGCCGAGGATGATATCCACCCCGGGCACCTGCGCGGCCAGTTCGTAGTCGCCTTCGAGTCCTTGATGGCTCGCAATGACGACGATATCGCACTGGGCGCGGATGAGACCGACATACAGTTTCGCCGTCTCGACCGGATCGAGCCCGTAGAACCCGAGTTTGTTGCCGATGTCGCTCATCGAGGTCATCGAGGAGTCGTTCCCGATGCCGACCACCCCGATGCGCAGTGAGCCGCGATGCAGGATGATGAACGGCTGGAGGATCCCGGCCAGTCCGGTCGATACGCGGTCGTCGAACAGGTAGTTCGAGGCGAGCAGGGGGAAGCCGCCCGATCGCTCGTAGGCCTCGACGAGGAAGCGGGTGCCGTTGTCGAATTCATGGTTGCCTATCACCATCGCGTCGATGCCGAGTTCGGCGAGCGCGCGCATCTCGACCTCGCCGCGGAACAGGTTGAACTGGGGCGCCCCCTGAAAGGCGTCGCCGGTGTCGATGTGGATGACGGGGAAGGCGGCGCGTTCCTCGCGGATCCGGCGCAGGATCGTCGCTATGCGGGCGACCCCGCCGGTCGAGGCAAGTTCGGGGCGGTAATCGAGATCGTCGCACCGGCCGTTGCGGTCCACATCCTCGCTGGCATTCCTCGCCGCAGTGAAGGCGATACGGTCGGCCGGATCTATCACCGTTCCGTCGGCGGCGCGGTAGCTGCCGGTCGCGGTGTCGTAGGGGAACGAGCAGGTCCCGTCCCGGTCGCGGTCCCAGACGATGCCGCAGTCGTGGATATCGCAGGTCCCGTCGCGGTTCACATCCTCCGACACGAGTTTACGGGCGGTCATCTCCTCTTCGGTCAGGTAGATATAATCGCCATCCTCCCAGAACTTGAAGCGTCCCTTTTCGGCGATCCACGCGCCGTCGCACCACGCGGCGCCGCCCGCCCAGTCGAGGTCCCAGCAGTGCGGATTGCGCGAAGAGATGCCCATCGCGCGGTCGAACATGTTGGGTTGTATCCAGAAGGGGAAATACTTGGAATGCGAGTCGGTGGTATGCAGGAGGACCAATTCGCGCGGCGTCGCCGGATCTTCGGGCGCCGTGCCGTACGACTCGCCGAGACAGCCGGCGGCGAGAAGCGCGGCCAGAAGGGAGATGGCGCAGGTGCTTTTCATCCCCGCGACCCTCCTCACCGGGTGGCCGGCGCGACATCGTCCGCGTCGCGCGGGGCGATCTTGAATGCGTCGTAGGTGTAGACGAGGATGCCGGTTATCCGTTCGAACTGCGTGCCGGTCGAGCGCTCGCCGGGATAATAGAAGAGTTTCTTGTCCACCACGAGCCCGCCGGTCACCTCCCACTGGCCGTGGCCGAGGTCCTCGTTGGTGACCGTGACATCGTGCACCTCGATGAGCACGCTCTCCCACT
>JAKQHE010000166.1 GCA_029573155.1 bacterium | reverse complement strand
GTGAAGAGCGCCTTGGTGAGCGAGGCGAGATCGAACATCGTCCGCGCGGTGACCGGCGCGCCGTGCTCGAAGGCGGTCAGCCCCTCGGCCTTCTCACCGACGAGTCCGCCACGGTCGGCGACCGCGTACTGGATCGCCGAGAAGAACCCGCCGTTCAATCCCTCCCGATAGCGCACGCCGTCAGACCTCGCTGTCGGCCGACGGCATGAGGATGAACAGGATGAGATAGACGAGCAGGCCGGGGAAGGCGGCGCTGAGTATCGACAGGAGCACATAGACGACCCGGACGATGGTCGGGTCCCAGCCGAAATACTCCGATACGCCGCCGAGACAGCCGAAGATGACCTTGTTGCGCGATTTCCTGAGCGTCATGGGCGCCTCCTGTTAGGGTCGTGACGGCGTATCATAGCAAAAAAACGACCGCCGGTCAAAAACCGTTTTTCTTGACAAAAGAGGCCCGAAAAAACAAGATGTACGCGTTACGGCGTTATACACCAACCCTGATACATGGAGGAGACATCATGAAGAAATGGACGGTACTTATGCTT
This sequence comes from bacterium, assembly GCA_029573155.1. GTDB lineage: Bacteria > UBP6 > UBA1177 > UBA1177 > JAKLFG01 > JAKLFG01. The sequence goes on along the minus strand of JAKQHE010000166.1, from coordinate 18,400 downwards.
TGCGTTGCGGTCATCTTTTCGGTATCCTGCGCGTCCCAGAGCCACAAGGTCACCCGCACCGCGTCCGATGAGGCGATCGATCTGAGCGGCCGGTGGAACGACACCGATTCCCGGCTGGTCGCCGAGGAGATGATCCGCGATGTGCTGTCGCGCGCGTGGATAGACGACTTCAACGGCGCGAACGAAGGGAAAAAGCCGGTCGTCATCGTCGGCCGCATCCGCAACAAGAGTTCCGAACACATCGCGACCGATGTCTTCATCAAGGACCTCGAACGCGAACTCATCAACGGCGGTCGCATCAAGTTCGTCGCGAGCAAGGCGGAACGGGGCGAACTGCGGAGCGAAAAGGAGGACCAGCAGTCGAACGCGACCGAGGACTCGGCCAAGAAACTGGCCAGCGAGACGGGCGCCGACTTCATGCTGCAGGGGACCATCAGTTCGGTGACCGACGCGGTCGAAGGGCAGAAGGTGGTGTTCTATCAGGTCGATCTCGAACTCGTCAACATCGAGTCGAACGAGAAAGTGTGGATCGGCAGCAAGAAGATAAAGAAGGTCGTCGAACAGGCGAAGAGTAAGTGGTAGCACCGTCGGTCTCACCGTAGTTCTCACAAACAAGGGAGGTTCTCATGTTCCAGCGCGGGAGTATCATCTCCATCATGCTCGCGGCGGCGCTTTTCCTCGTGGCCTGCGGGACCTCGAAGGCGCAGTACGCGGGGGTCGACGACAAACTGCGGAGAGGCGACTATGTCAGCGTCGTCAAGCAGATAAGCGACCTGAAGGAAAAGGAATACGGCGAAAAGAACCGGGTGCTGTTCTATCTCGACCTCGGGATGCTCATGCACTACGCCGGCCAGTACCAGCAGAGCAACGAACTGCTCACGCAGGCCGAGAACGCCATCGAGGAACTGTACACCGTGAGCATCTCGAAGGAGGCGGGCGCGGCCATCGTCAACGACAACACGCGCGAATACTCCGGCGAGGACTACGAGGATGTCTATGTGAACATCTTCAAGGCGCTCAACTACCTCGCGCTCAATGACGCCGAAGGGGCGGCGGTCGAGGCGAAGAAGGTCCACATCAAGATAAACAAATTGAAGGACAAGTACCCCATCGAGGACGAGGAGGTCAAAAAGCAGGAACTCCCGGTGTTCAAGGAGAGCGCGCTCGCCTACTATATGAGCATGCTCCTGTACCGCATGGAAAAGGCGTGGGACGACGCCGAGATAGACCGCAAGAAACTGATGGAGGCGATGTCGGGCCAGAAGGGCGTCTACATAAAACTCTCCAACCCCGAAGAGGCCATCACGCTCGAGGACGAGGCGCTCGCCACCGCGATACCGGAAGGCAAGGGGGTCGTGAGCGTCGTCAGTTTCAACGGGCTCGGCCCCGAGAAGATGGCGCGGATACTCAATGTCAACACGCTCGGCGGCGGCATCAACATCAGTTCGCGGCTGGACGACAAGAAGGACGGCGCCAAGGCCGATGTGCGGGCGCTGTTCCAGTATCCCCAGATGCGGATACCGATACCGCTGATGCCCCCCGGCTACAACTTCACGGTCGAATTCCCCGAGATGGTGTCGAAGCGCCCGATGGCACACCGCATCGAGGTGGTCGTGGACGGCGCGCAGAAGATGGACCTGTTCCCCATCGAGAACATATCGCGGGTCGCCGAGGTGACCTTCGCCCAGAAGATCGCGTCGACCTATGTCAAGACGCTCATCCGCGCCGGCGTTAAGTTCGCCGCGGCGGTCGTCGCTTCCGAGGCCGCCAACAAGGCGGGGGGCGGGCTGGTCGGCGCCATCACCCGGTTCGGCACGAGCACCATCGCAAGTGCCACCGAGAAGGCCGACCTGCGGCTCTCCTACTTTTTCCCCGGCGAGGCCTTCGCGGGCGAACTCGCACTCGATCCGGGTGAACATCAGGTGACCGTCACCTACTACTACGGCGGCGGCGTGATACATCAGGAAAAGAAGACCGTCACGGTCAAAGAGGGAGATCTGCAGGTATTGGAAACCTTCTATCTGGGGAGTCGGTGACATGAAAAAACTGTTGTTCTCTCTCGTATTGCTCGGATCGTTCGCCGCTTTCGCCGGCGATGACTGTATGGCGCTCATGCAGGACCCGAAGGGGACCTATCCCGGAGGGGCGTTCCTTTCGGCGGTGGGCGACGGCGATTCGCTTTCCGGCGCGCAGTCCCGCGCGATGTCCGGACTTTCGGCCATCTTCGAGGTGACCATCAAGAACGAACTTTCGGTCCGCGAGAGTTCCGAGACCAAGGGGGGCAAGGAGGATTACCGCTCCTCGATATCGGATGTCTCGAAGATACAGACCAATCAGAAACTCATGAATGTCCAGTTCAGCGAGAACTGCACCGACAAGAAGACCGGTAAGGTCTACGTCATCGCCTACCTCGATCGGGCCAAGACCGCGCCGCTCTATGTCGAGAAGATAAAGGATCTCGACGCGCAGGTCGAAAAGGCGCTCGGGCGGGCGAAGGCGGAGCCGGAGCCGATCAAGGCGTTCGTGTTCCTGCGGCAGGCGGTCGAAAAGGCGCGCGAGAACGAGGCGCAGAAAAACACCTTGCGCATCATCGCGGCCCCCGCGCTCGCGGCGCTCAAGGATTCGCGGCCCCTTTCGGCGGTCGCCGACCTGCTGTACGAGAAGGTGCGCGATCTGCCGGTGTCCATCACCGTCCAGAACGACAAGGACGACCGGCTCAAGTCGGCGTTCGACGCGGCGTTCAAGAAGATGGGTTTCCTCGAGACAGGCGCCGCCGAAGGGAAGATACGGCTGAACGCCGTCTTCACGGTCGAGGACGCCGGACTCAAGAACAAATACTATAACGCCCGCTGGACGCTCAACATCACGCTCGCCGACCAGACCGGCAAGACGATCCTGACCCGCAGCGAGAACCAGCGCGCGACCGCCGTCAGCGCGGCCGACGCGATACACCGCTCGTTCAAGGACGCCGAGAAGGCGATCTACCCCATCCTCAACAAGGCCATCGAGGCGCTCACCGCAAAGTGACGCCGCGCGGGGCGACCGCCCCGTAAAGTTGCGCTTCGCGGGACTTTGCGCTACCCTGCCTCATGCTGTTCCTCCTCTGTGCGATACTGTCAAGCAGCGCCGTGGCGCTCATCCTCAAATACGCCGAATTCCGCGCGTACCGTCGGCTTCCCGTGGTCGCCGCGAACTACCTCGCCGCCGCTATCCTGTCGGTCCTCCTCGCGGGCGGCGCGCTCATCCCCGACGGCGTTCCGGACGATCTTGTCGCCACTTTTCTCGCCGAGGCGAGTGCGGTCTTTTCTGGGTCCGGCGTCTTTTCGTTGGGGGGTTCCATCGGTTGGGCGGTGCTCTGGGGCGTCCCGGCGGGGCTGCTCTACTTCCTCGGGCTTATCAGCATCCAGCAGAGCATCCGCGAGAGCGGCGTCGGGCTCACCGGCGCCTTCTCGAAGTCGGCGATACTCATCCCTATCCTCGTATCGGTCCTCTTCTGGCATGAGCGGCCCTCGGCGTGGCAGTGGGGCGGCATCGCGCTCACCTTCGTCGCCATCGCGCTGTCACAGAGCGGCAAGAGGAGCGGTCGGATCGGGACCGGGCTCATCCTCATGTTCCTCGCGGTAGGGTGCGCCGAACTGTCGAACAAGGTGTTCCAGCAGTACGCCCTGCCGCAGTACAAGGAACTCTTCCTTTTCGCCGTGTTCTTCACCGCGTTCCTCATCGCGACGGCGGCGCTATGCAAATCCCGTCAAGGTCCCTTTGACAAGGGACCGGAAGGAAGAAATGTCCCTTTCACACAAGAGTTTTTCGTGGGGTTGGCCGTCGGCGTGCCTAACCTGTTCTCGAGTTATTTCCTGATACAGGCCTTTGCGACCCTGAAGGCCTCCGTCGTTTTCCCGTTCTACAGCGCCGGTAGCATCGCCCTCATCACCGTTGGCGGCGTAGCGCTTTTCGGCGAACGGCCGACACGGCGCGAACTGGCCGCCATCGCTATCGTCCTTGCCGCCATCGTGCTGATGGGCGGCTGAAACGGAAAGAGCCCTTTCCTTCTTGCCTTATCGGTACGCTTCTGATAGATTTCACCGATCGACCCGAAGGAGACGAGATGCTTCTGCTTTTCGCGTGCCTGATAATCCTCGCCGTCTACTCGACCAAGATAAGTTCCCGCTTCGGCGTTCCGCTCCTGCTCCTCTTCCTCGCGATCGGCCTGATCGTCGGTAGCGATGTCCTCAACCTCTTCTATTTCAGCGATGCCGGACTGACCAAAAAGATCGCCGACATCCTGCTGATCTTCATCCTGTTCGACGGCGGGTTCCGCACCTCCAAACAACAGTTCGATCCGGTCTCCGCCCCCGCCTCGGTACTCGCCACCTTCGGCGTGGTCCTCACGGCGGTCCTGCTCGGCGCATTGATACATCTTCTCCTCGGCTTCGATCTTCTCTACGCGATGCTGGTCGCCTCCATCATCTCCTCGACCGACGCGGCGGCGGTGTTCATGATCACCAAAGAGAACCCGCTCAAGCCCCGGCTTTCGGCGACGCTGAATGTGGAATCGGCCGCCAACGACCCGATGGCGATACTGCTGACGCTCGCGTTCATGGGGCTGGCGACCGGGACCTCCGCCCTGACGGCCCGGTTCCTGCTGGACCTGCTCTGGCAGTTCTCCGGGGGCATCCTGTTCGGCCTTTTGTTCGCCTATGCCGCGCGGTTCCTGTTCGACCGACTGGAATCGGAGAACCGCGGGAATTATTATGTGCTGATCGTCGGCGTGGTACTGCTGACATATGGCGTGGCCGATCTGGCTAAGGCCAACGGCATCATCGCGGTCTTTTTCATGGGGTATCGTCTGGGCAACAGCGAGTTCGCCGCCAAACGCGGGGTCAGTCATTTCATGGAAGGCATCGCGACCTTCGGCAATGTCTCGCTGTTCCTCATGCTCGGTCTTTTGGCCTTTCCCCGGGAATTCGTCCACATCTGGAAGGAGGGTCTGTTGGTCGCGGCGCTCCTGATCTTCGCCGCGCGGCCCGCGGCCGTCTTTCTTTCGACCGCTTCCTTCGGGTATTCGGTAAAGGAAAAACTGTTCCTTTCGTGGGGAGGCATCAAGGGCGCCGTCCCTGTCGTTCTGGCCACCTACCCCGCCGCGTTCAATCTCGATCCGCACGGGATGATATTCAACCTCATCTTCTTCGTCGTATTCCTTTCGTGCCTTCTGCAGGGGATGACGCTGGCTCCGCTCGCACGGCGGTTAAAACTCAATGCGCCAAAGACCCCGGTTTCGCCCTACACCGTCGAGATCCACGGCACGCGGAAAAGCGACATCGACATGTTCGAATTCCGCATACCGCGGGACGCCCCCTGTGTGGGCAGGAAGATAGCGGAGATATCGCTGGGCCGCGATGTGCTGATAAGTTCCATTATCAGGGACGAGCGCATCATTCTCCCCAAAGGCAGTACCGAACTGAAGGAGAACGACATCCTGTTCATCCTCGCCCACGCCGACCGGATAAAAGAGATATCGGAAAAGTTGCAGTAGCCCCCGTGACCGGGGCTCACTCCGTGACGACCACCGTCACGACCGGCTTCTTGTCGGTGAGTTCGGTCAGGTAGCGGCGTACGATGACGCGGATATCGTCCTCTATCTCCTCCGGCTCGCGCGCGGCGTTCTTTTTGTCGGCGAAATAATCGTATATGAGATCGCGGAGCGCCCGTTCTATCGCCTTCATGGCGCTCGCCGAGGCGATGCCCAGAGAGAGGAAGCGGGGCGGGGTGACCAGTTTCCCCGCGATGAGGTTGACCGACAGCACCACCGTCATGCCGCCGGAGCGGGCAAGCCGTTTCCGCTCGCGTATCGTCTCGATGTCCACCAGTTCGGTGCTGTAGTTGCTCACGATGCGTTTCTGCAGGTCTATCCGCTGGCGCAGTTCCGAGTCCTTCTTGGTGTAGACGAGCACATCGCCGTCCGATATGAGCCGGGAAGAGAACCCCTCCTTCTCGAGCACGCGGCAATGATGGTCGATGAAACGCAGGTGCCCGTGGACCGGGACGATGAGCGAGGGGTTCACCTCGCGCGCCGCGAGCAGAAGGTCGTCGCGTCGCCCGTGGCCCGAGGCGTGGATGTTGGCGGTCGCCTCGTAGAAGAGGTTCACCCCCCTCTCGACGAGCGAATCCATCATGCGGCCGATGGCGGTCTCGTTGCCCGGTATTATCTTCGACGAGAACAGTATCGTGTCGCCGTACTTGAGCGGCACCGCCTTGAGCATGTCGAGCGACAGCCGTTTCATGATGGAGCGCGGTTCGGCCTGCGAGCCGGTCACGATCATGAGCAGTTTCTTGTCCGGTATCGTGGAGAACTGCGACTCGTCGGTGACGATCGAACCGGGCAGTTCGAGATAGCCGAGTTGCTGGGCGATGCGGGTGTAGGTGCGGACGCTGCGACCCATGAACCCGACGGTGCGGCCCGTTTCCTGCGCGACGGCGAGGATGTTCTTTATCCGTTCGATGTTCGACGAGAAGGCGGTGACGATGATGCGCCCCTTCGCTCCGGCGATGATCCGGCGGAGGTTCGGGATGAGTTCCGGCTCCTGCTTCGAGACCCCTTCCCGCTCGATGTTGGTCGAATCGACGAACATCATGTCGATATCCTCGGGCACCTTCTTGTAGAACGGCGAGTGGCCCGAGCCGTCGCACTTGAAGTCGCCGGTATGGAGCAGTTTGAACGGCCCCGCCTCGATGAGCAGTCCCTTCGCCTCCGGTATGCTGTGCGGCACCGGGAGCATCCGGACGGTGAACGGGCCGACCTCGATGGGCGCTTTGCGCTTGGCCGGGAGCACCACGAGATTCTGATACCGCGCCACCTTACCCATCCGCTCCTTGAGCAGGCCCGCCGGGAACTCGGTGAGATAGACCGGCACATCGTGGTCGCGCAGCAGGTACGGTATCGCCCCGATGTGGTCCTCGTGACCGTGCGTGATGACCACCCCTTCGAGCGTGACGCCGAGCGTCGCCAGCGCGTCGAAGTCGGGGATGAAGAAGTCGTCGTCCATCAGATAGTCGTTGCCCGGGAAGCCCATACCACAGTCCACCATGAGCGCCTTTTTGTGGTAGATAAGGAGCAGGCAATTCTTGCCGACCTCGCGCAACCCGCCGAGCGGCACCGCCATGATCTGTTCAGCCATCGCACACCTCGCGCACAAGCAAACGAACGGCGCATCCTAGCACAGGTCCCGTCCGGGAGCAATATAAACACGCTTCCCCTACTCCGCCGATATCACTGAGACATTAACCCCGGAATGTTCTTTGCTCTTTTAAGAGTCATGAGGTGTCTTTGCGCGAACCACTGATATATAACGGAGCATCGTCATGAAAAAGATCCTGCTTTTGTCGCTTCTTTCCTTTGCGTTCCTGCTCGGCGCCGCCGAGGTCGCCGCGCCGCGGATCGCGTTCAAAAAGGGCGTCCCCTCCTTCGTCACCGGCCTCACGGTCACCCTGCCGGCCGACGACACGGCGGTCACCCGCTGGCTCACCCGTGATTTCCTGCCGACCTATCTGCCCCGCACCGCCGCGAAACCGACGCTCGTGCGGCAGGTCGGCCACGGCGATCACCGCCTGTTCCGGTATAGTTACGCGGTGAACGGCGTGCCGGTCGAGGGGGCGTTCACCACCGTCGCCCTGCGTGACGGCGCGGTCTACCGCGTGACCAACTCGCTCGGCGTGATCCCCTCCATCGACACGACACCGGTCCTCTCGACCGCCGACGCCGCGCGCGTCGCCTTCACCGCGCAGACCGGCCGGTCCATCCTCTCCGCGCCGCGTCACTGGGCCGAGAAACGGATCGTGCGGCACCACGGCTCGTGGCGCCTCGCGTGGAAAGTGCGGCTGACCCCGGTGTCGCTCGCCGACGGCCGGTTCTACTACATCGACGCCCGCGACGGCGCTCTGCTCGGCGGCGGTAACGACACGCGGTTCGCCGAGCCGACCGACATGGCCAAGGTCTTCGAGACCAACCCCAAGCGGAACAAGACCCCCATCGAGGTCGAACTCCCGTGGATCGATCCGACCGACGGCAAACTGACCTCGGCTCCCGACGGGGAAGGGGTGCGCGCCATCGTCGCCGCCAACTGCATCGACGAAGGAAAGACCGTCGAGGTGACCGGGTACGGCACGCTCGCCATCTGCACCACCACGCAGATAGCCGACAAGAATGTCAACGGCAATTTCACCTACGAGGACTGGGACGACGGGGTGGCGATGAAGTTCGACGCCGACGACATCTATCCCGAGGTCTCGATGTACTACCATGCCTCGAAGATATACAAGTTCCTGCGCGACCTCGAACTCGACGGGTTCCACTACCTGAGCGGCCACAACGCCGGGTCGGCCAACCCGAGTCCTCTCATCGTCGTCGCCAATTTCCAGATGCCCCAGCAGGGGGGTGGCCTCGCGCCGATGGACAACGCCTTCTTTTCGCCGGTCCAGCCGGGGTTTACCGACATCTTCTTCGCCGATTTCCCCTATCAGGGCGACATGCTCGTCTTCGGCCAGGGGACCAAGACCGACTTCGCCTACGACGGTGATGTGATATACCACGAGTTCGGTCATGCCGTCGAGATGGCGACCTCGGGACTTTCGCCGACGCCCTACCCCGACAAGTACGGCTTCTCGAATGTCCCCATCAGCATCAACGAGGGGATCGCCGACAGCTTCTCCTTCATCATGTCGCAGGACGCCTGTCTCGGCGAGTACGCCTCCGAGGGGCTCGCCGCGCTGGCGGGCTACGAGAAAGGCGAGGACGGGTTCTACTGCATGCGCCGCGCCGACAACGGTCGTCTCGTTAACGAGGACTTCACCGGCGAATCGCATGAGGACGGGCTCCCCTTCGTCGGTATGAACTGGGCGCTGTATCAGGAGGGGCTCAAGAACGACCTGACCCGCGAGGATTTCGCGCGCCTCTTCATACGGATGCTCCTTTCCTTCGCCGATCCCGAGGCAAGTCCTCAGGATTACGCCGACATCATGCTCTCCGAGGTCGAGAACGACCCGAAGTTCGCCCCGCTCAAGGACGCCGTCGCGGCGCTTATCGAAGAGCGCGGGTTCAACGAGAAGGTCCGGGCCCGCGACATCACCCGTCCGGTCACCTACATCATGTCGGGCGGCACCTCGACGGCCTACGGCGCACCGACCAGTTCCTTCACCGCCGATGTGTCTGGCGACGAGATGAAGATAGCCCCCGCCTATGTCCAGTTCTACTTCGATATGCCGGCCTGCATGGACACGCTCACGGTCACGGGTCGCGGCGTCTCGACCTCTCAATCGGGCGGCACCGCGCCCCGCTACTGGCTGTTCGTCCGCAAGGATGAGCCGGTGACCTACACCATAGACGATTACCCGGTCGTCGTCGCACTCGACACGGTCGTCGAGCCGGTGGATAACATCTATGAACTCAAGAACTTGGAGGCGGGCGCCCGCTACTATCTCCATTTCGTGAACGTCGCCTCTTCCGAAGGGGTCGTCGCCTACATCTCGGCGAACGCGACCCGGTCCAGCGCCGACCAGTGCGTCGAGAACCCCGACGATGTCGTGCCCGACGACGAGACGACCGACGAACTCGCCGACGCCGACACGGTCATTGTCCCCGATGAGGCCGACACGAAGAAAGGATCGTCGGGCGGCTGTTCGCTGATCTTGTTCTGATACGTCAACTCTGACATTCGGCGAGTTTCGCCGCGATCTCATCCAGTTGCAGAAGCAGTTGATCGCCGTCCTCGGCGGTGAAGTAGAGCGGATCAATGCCGAGATAGGCCTCGGTGCAGCCCGAGGTGCCGGTCAGGCAGGCGTTCGGATCGGGGGCGGTGCCGCCGGCGCAGACCAGATGATTGAGATAGTCGGGATTCACCGCGCCGCCGAAGCCGACCACATAGGTCTTCACCCCCGCCGCGAGCAGTTCCTGCGCGCCGCAGGAAAGCGTCGCCTTCTCGCAGGTCTCCTTGCCGTCGGTCAGCAGGATGACGAACTGCTTGCGCTCGGCCGGTGAGGGCGGGTGGGCGACGAAGAAGTCCCGCGCCGAGAGGAGCGCGCTTTTTATCGGTGACGAGCGGCAGAGTTTCGCGCTTTCCATCGTGCTGTTTATCAATTCGCCGTTGTCGTAGGCGGGAGGGACCACTACCTCTCCTTCGAGACACTGGACATTGTTCACTTTGCTTCCCGCTTCTATCTCGGCGATGGTGTAGCACCCTTCGACCGTCTTGGGAAAGAACTCGAGGCCGAAATAGATACCGCTGGCGAACTTTTCGCCGATAGCGGCGATCGCCTGTCGCGCCATGTCCCATTTTGTGACGCCGTCAACGGCGGTCCGCATCGAGAGCGTCCGGTCTATCGCGATGAGGACCTCCGGCTCCCAGCAGGTGGAGGTCGCGTCGCTGTCGGGAACGAAAATATCGTCCTCGTCGAAGGTCACCGCATCGTCAAGCATGGGACCGTCCTCGACCACCTCCCCTTCATCGGGGAGGGCATCCTCCTCCGGTGCGAACAGGTCGGTATCGTCGGTCTCCCCGACGGCGGGGTCGGTCTCCGGTAGCGAGTTCTCGCTCTCGGCAGTGTCGACGACCACGGTATCAGGCGTGAAACTCTCCTCGTCCACCGGTTCATCGACCGGCGCGGAGCAGGAGACCATGAACAAGAACAGGAAAGATCCGAACACCACGAGCTGTTTTCTCATGACCCCCTCCCCTCACTGAATTCTTTGAATTATCTAAGATTTTCCGCCGTAAAGTCAAGAGAAATCTTCGAAGATGGCGTTCTGACCGATAAGGGAGAACGCCCCTCCCGTTCTCCCTCACGCACTGAGACGATTCCTGAAAAAAAGCGTGGCACTGTGGGCTTGAAGGGCATCGATGGCGATGCAAGTGAACAACCGAGATGATGGAGGCGGCCATGAAAAGGATCGTAGGGTTGGCGGCGGTCGCGACGGCGGCGGCCGTGGTCTTCTTCGCTTGCAAGGTGGGCGAGGTGACCAAAGAGGCGCACGAGAACCCCGACGAGGGGATCGTCAGGTTCGATGACAGCAGTGTCGTGCAAAAGATCAAGGAGTTGGAAAAGTCGGCGCCGGTCGAAAAACCGGCCGACGCCGTAACGACCCTCGGCGACGAAGGGCGTCAGAACGACAAGAAGAGTTTCAAGAAAGAGGCGCAGGGTTCGTCGCGGCGGTCGATGGATGGCGCCGTTTTTGGCTCCGGCGGGATCGGCACCCGCGGCACCGGCGTAGGCGGTGGCGGCTCTGTCGGGTATGGGTACGGCTATGGTTCGATAACGGTCCATGCTTACGGCCGGGCCGCCGGCGCGGCGGTCGTGCAGTCGTACACCTACGACACCGAACAGTATGAAGGGAAAGAGGAGGAGGGCTTCCGCTCGGCGCTTCACGACCCGCTCTCGACCTTCTCGATCGATGTCGATACCGCGAGTTACGCCAATGTGCGGCGCTTTCTCACCACCGATCAGTTGCCGCCCGTCGACGCGGTGCGGATCGAAGAACTCATCAACTACTTCAGTTATCGTTATCCCGAGCCGCAGGGGAGCGACCCCTTCTCGGTGACCACCGCGCTCGCCGACTGTCCGTGGGCGCCGGGTCATCTCCTCCTGCAGGTGGGGCTCAAGGGAAAGGAGATCGCGGCCGGGAAGATGCCGCCCGCGAACCTGACCTTCCTCATCGATGTGTCGGGTTCGATGAACGCGCCGAACAAACTGCCGCTCCTGCAGAAGGCCTTCTCTCTGCTCGTGAAGGAACTGCGGCCGCAGGACCGGGTGGCGATCGTCGTCTACGCCGGGGCCGCGGGGCTCGTCCTCCCGCCGACGGCGGGAAGCGAGAAGAAAAAGATACTCGCCGCCATCGACGATCTGCGGGCGGGCGGTTCGACGGCGGGGGCGCAGGGGATAGAACTGGCCTACAAGACAGCGGGGGACATCTTCGCGGCGGAGGCGAACAACCGCGTCATCCTCGCGACCGACGGCGATTTCAATGTCGGTATCTCCGACGACGCGACGCTGGTGAAGATGATCGAGGAAAAGCGCAACCGGGGAATATTCCTCTCGGTCGTCGGCTTCGGGATGGGGAACTACAAGGACGCCAAGATGGAGAAACTCGCCGACAAGGGTAACGGCAACTACGCCTACATCGACGGCCTGCTGGAAGCGAAGAAGGTCTTCGTGAAGCAACTCGGCGGCACGCTGCTCACCATCGCGAAGGATGTCAAGATACAGATAGAGTTCAACCCCAAGGCGGTCGCCTCCTACCGGCTCATCGGCTACGAGAACCGCCGTCTGGCCAAAGAGGATTTCAACGACGACAAGAAGGACGCGGGCGAGATCGGCGCGGGCCACACCGTCACCGCGTTCTACGAGATCGTCCCGGTCGGTTCGGAGGAACTGCCGGCGGTCGATCCGCTCCGGTATCAGAAACAGGCCGACGCGAGCGACGCCCCGACGGGCGAACTCGCGCTCGTGAAACTGCGCTACAAGGAACCGAAAGAAGATGCGAGCAGACTGCTGACCCGCCCGGTGCCGGTCGCGTCGCGCCGCGTCTTTACCGAAGCGTCGGAGGATGTCCGGTTCGCGGCGGCGGTGGTCGGGTTCGGGATGCTGCTGAAAAAGTCGCCCTATGCCGGGAAGTTCGACTGGAAGGCGGTCATCGCGGCGGCGAAGGGGGCGAAAGGGGTTGACGACGAAGGGTATCGGGCCGAGTTCCTGCGTCTGGCCGAGAAGGCGGAACTGCTTTCGGAAACGGCGGGGCGGTCGGCCGATGCCGGACAGGAACACTAACCGAAGGAGGGTGTCATGAACGCTGAAAGGAAACGACTGCTGTACGATCTTCCCCTGATACCGGTCCCGCAGGCGGGAGAGATTGCGGCGACGCGGAGTTACCCGGAGGTCCGGGTCATCTGGAACGGGACGCTGATGGAGGTCATCGCGGTGCGCGGCGCGGTGAGCATCGGTCACGCCGAGGCGGCCGACATCGTGGTGGACGAATCGGTGTGGGACGAGCCGCTCCACGAACTCATCGCGGTGCGCGACGGGGTGGCGACGCTCCGGCTGACCCGCGCCATGAACGGACGGATCTACACGCCGAAAAGTTCTCGCGAGGTGGCGGCGTATCTCGATGAGCGGGAAGAGACGCTCGAACTGGGACCGGGGTGCGGCGCGGTGCTCGAGTTCGGGCCGGTCACCGTGGCCATCCGCATGACGGTACGCGAAAAGGTGCGGCCGGCGCCGATACTCGAACAGGTGGACACCGCCGCGCTGTCGCTCTTCGCGCTCCTGTTCATCATCGGCCTGCTCCTCATCAACGCCATCGTCGAGACGCCACCCATCGAGACCGATTTCGTCGTGGTGCCGATCGAAGGGAAGTTCAAGCCGATACCGCTCGACGAGGTGCCGGTCGAGGAACCGGAGCCGGTGAAAAAGATCATCCTCAAGCGCGACAACGACGGGCTCCATGACGCGGCGCAGGCCCGCAAGGCGCTCGGCGAGGAGGGAAGCGTCGGATCGAAGACGAGCAGGGTCGCCAACGCGCAGGGCTCGTCGCGCAAGGGGCTCGAGGACAAGGTCACCCGCAGTTCGGGCATCGTCGGCGCACTCACCAGTGGCGCGCGGGCGTTCGACCGTATTTTCGGCGGCGGCGGACTCGGCGCGGGGCTCGAACGGACGCTCGGGTCGGTGACCGGGCTGTCGGGAGTTGATCAGTTCGGCTCGGGCGGGCTCAGCACACGCGGCTTCGGCACCGGCGGCGGCGGCAACGCGCTCGCCATCGGCGGCTTCCACACTCGCGGGAAAGGTGGCGACGGCTCGACCGTCGGCTACGGCATGGACAAGGGGCGGATAGGCGGCAAGACGCTCGCCAACATCGACGCGGGCGGCGGACAGGCGGTCATCATGGGGGCGCTCGACCGCGCCGTCATAGACTTCTATGTGCGGCAGAACCTCGCGCGGGTCCGCTGGTGCTACGAAAAGGAACTGAGCAGGAACGCGGCTCTTTTCGGCAAGATAGCGATAAACTTCACCATCTCGAAGAGCGGGCAGGTATCGACCTCGAAGGTCGAACGGAGTACCATGCAGAGCGAGCCGGTGGAGACCTGTGTCGCCTCGGTCATCAAGAAGATACGCTTCCCCTCACCCAAGGGAGGCGGCATCGTCGTGGTCACCTACCCCTTCGTCTTCAAGAATGTCGTGAACTGACCGCCTGCCGCCGGAACTTGTTTTGATCTCCCTTTTTTCCGTCGGCGACCATAAAGTTTTGACCCCCCCCCTTGACATTAGCACGCCACGCGTTATACTCGAAACATGATAAAGACCTTCGCGTCACGGGAAACCGAACTGCTGTTCGTCAACGGGACGAGCCGCCGGTTGCCGTCCGATATTGTGAGGGTGGCGTTACGGAAACTTGATTATCTCAACGCGGCGGCAACGGTGAACGACCTCCGCGTGCCGCCGGGAAATCGGCTTGAGGCGTTGCGCGGCGACCGGAAGGGTCGGTACAGCATCCGAATCAACGATCAGTTCCGGCTGGTGTTCCGGTTCGAGAGCGGCGACGCGTACGATGTGGAGATAGTTGATTATCATTGAGGGAGATGGCCATGCGTGTGAACAGGACCCCGACCCATCCGGGCGAGATGCTGCGCGAGGAGTTCCTTGCGCCGCTCGGCATCACGCAGAGCGGACTGGCGCAGATACTCGGCGTTTCGTTCCGCACCATTAACGAGTTGGTGAACTGCCGCCGCGAACTTTCGGTCGAGATGGCGCTGAAACTGGCGCGATTCTTCGGCACCACCCCCGAACTGTGGCTTAACCTGCAGAATCAGTTCGACATTCATGTGCTGGCTGAGCGCAAGGGACGCCAGATAAACGGCATCAAACCGCTCGTGCAACTCGCGCCGACGAGATAGAAGAACGACCTTCTCGGGGGAGGGACTGGTCATGACGAAGTACCTTACGATTCTTGCGGCCATGGTGCTGTTTGTCGCCTGTAACAGCGGTTCAAGTGTAAAATCGGACATCGATACGCCGGGAGACGATATTAATTCAGACAACGATCTGATCAACACCGAGGAAACAACTGGTTCGATGGATAACGAATACCTCAATCCGGACAATAACGAGTCGACCGATGACGAGGAAACAACGGATTTGGCAGAAAACGAAGTCTCCGATTCGACCGACGATGATGTGCAGACAGATAACGATATAGCGATTTCTCCATGGGTCTCTCAATGGCTTGAGATAACGACCGGAGATGGTCATACCTGCGGGATAAAAACAAACAACAGACTCTACTGCTGGGGAAATAATGATGCTGGCCAGCTTGGCGATTGGACAACCAACGAAAAACGCATTCCGACAAAGATAGGCGACGACCCATGGATCAAAATATCAGCTGGAAGTGGTTATGACTACAGTGGTTATACCCAAAGGAGTCACACCTGCGGGATAAAACAAGACAACAAACTCTATTGCTGGGGCGGTAATGATTATGGCCAACTGGGCGGCGGAACAACCGATGATAAACGCATCCCGACAAAGATAGGTGACGAGACATGGGTCAACATATCAGCCGGATATTATTACACCTGCGGGATAAAACAGGACAAAAAACTCTACTGCTGGGGAAGCAATTATTGTGGTCAACTGGGCGATGGAACAACCGAAGATAAATATACCCCGACAAAGATAGGTGACGAGGCATGGGCTCATATAACAACCGGACTGAATCATACCTGCGGGGTAAAACAGGACCATAAACTCTATTGCTGGGGCGGTAATTATTATGGCCAAATTGGTGATGGAACAACCGACGACAAGCTTACCCCGACAAAGATAGGTGAAGATACATGGTCCGATATATCAGCCGGAGGACATTACACCATCGGGCTAAAGACAGACGACAAGCTGTACTACTGGGGAAATATTTGGTCTGAGCAAAGTGGCTATGAGACAGGCCTCTTAACCCCCATAAAAATAGGCGACGATGCATGGACCAATATAACTGCCGGATATCGTTCCATCTGCGGGACAAAACCAGACAACAAGTTGTACTGCTGGGGATATGGTCCTCTTGGCAATGGGACATATGATACTCAATCTTCCCCGACAAAGATAGGCAACGCTATGTGGATCAAACTTGCGGCCGGAGGCAGCCATATCTGCGCGATAAGGACAAACAACAGTCTCTACTGCTGGGGAGACAATTATTATGGCCAACTTGGCGACGGAACAACCGATGATAAATTCGTCCCAACCCCTATTGCCGAACCTTGATCTAGGCTAATCCCTTTTATTCTCTGGACAAAAATCCTTGCTCTTTAACGGGCAACCTCCCTCTGACCGCTCGATATTCTTGCTTGTTCTTGCATCATTGCGCCTTCTTCTTTTCTCCACCGCCTCCCTCCGTTCGGCCGATCGTCTGCCGCCGGAACTCGGTCGGGGTCATGCCGGTCTCTTTGCGGAAATAGGTGTTGAACGCCGACTTCGAGTTGAACCCCGCCGCGAACGCGACCTCGAGCACATTGGCCGGGCCGTCGGCTTTGCCGAGCAGTTCCTTGGCGTACCCGATACGATAACCGTTCACGAAGGCGTAGAAATTCATCCCCAAGAGGCCGTTGAGGACCTGCGAGAGATGGTGGGCCGGTATGCCGACCTGCTTGGCCAGTTGCGGGAGCGTGAGGAGCGGATCGGTGTAGGGCCGCGTCTCTTCCATGTGGTGCATGAGCCGTTCGCGGTATTCCTCGGCGAGTCCCTGTTCGAGACGGGTCTTTTGATATTTCTCCTTCGCCTCCGTTCCCTCGACCGGTTCCGGTTCGAGCAGACGCTCGATGTCGACGGTGGACCGCCAGCGTCCGGGCGAGCGGAACAGTTGCATGCCGGCGAGCGCGGCGAACAGCAGGTGGAGCGCATAGTAGCCGCCGGGGACATTGATCCGGACGAACCACGGCAGATAGAGCAGGTGGAACAGCAGACTCCCGCAGAGGATGAGGCACTGGGCGACCGGCACGAGGAACAGCAGGCGGAGCCATGACAGCGCGTGGCGCTCGATGTCGGAATAGAACTCGCGGAGCAGCCGTTCATAGCGCGCCATCGCGGCGAAGGCGGCGATGAGATAACAGAGGAGCACGAGCGCCTTCAACCCGAACAGGAAGACCGGCGACGGCTCGAGCATCGCGACGCCCGGGATGTAGCGTTCCTGCAGGAATATGCGCGTCGCCTGATTCTTCAGGTAGAACGGGGCCATGAGCAGGAGGTGGAAGATGAACGGTATCAGATGCAACAGATGGATCGGCGTCAAGCGGCGTATCTGCCCGGCCGCCGACGCGGCGAGCAGGTAGAGGATCGGCCCGTACAGGAGAGGAAGGGAGCGGTCGAGCCCGATGAGGAACGGGAAGGATCGGTACCCCTGGCCTTCGATGTAGCCGCGCAGGAACAGGTCGAACGCCTGCAACAGGAGCGTGATCGACAAAAGATTCTCGGCAAGATGCCGTTCCTTCTTGGCGAGCAGGGCGACCGCGAGGAACAGCGCCACCGCGCCGCCGCCAATGGAAAGAAGGAACATCATGCCGCCACCCTTTGGATATCTTCTTTCGTCAACGGTACCGTCCCTCTCGCGATTTGCAAGTTTTCACCCTCCCCTCGACGGGGCGGAAATTTGACTTCGCCGCCGTTATTCCTATAGTGCCCCCCGTATCTTATCCGTCATTAAAAAAGGAGTTCCCCATGTTCAGACCGTTCGTCGGTTCCCTCCTGCTCGCCGCACTGACCTTCCTGTTCGGCGGCTGCGGGCTCATCAACGCCATCACCACCTCGACCCACGAGAGCGAGACCATCAGCGTCGCGACCGTGTGGGAGCACGATCATGTCATCAGCGGCACGCTCACCGTCAACGCCCCGCTCACCATCCGGGCCTGCGCGAACATCAAAATGGAGAACGGCGGCTCCATCGTCGTGCGCGACAACGGCTCGATCATCGCGATCGGCTCGGCCGACTGCGACACCCGCTTCACCTCCTCCAAGACCATACCGGCGGCGGGCGACTGGGACGCCATTTACATCTACAACACCGCGTCGGCCGGCAACGCCTTCGAGAAGGTCACCTTCGAGTACGGCGGCGGCACCTACGGCGTACTGTGGGTGGAAGACAACGCGTCGGTCCGCGTCGACGCCTCGACCTTCGCCCACATCAAGAGCACGGCGGTCATGATCGAGGACGGCGCGACGATAGGCAGTTTCGTCGGCAACTCCTTCAAGAGCATCGGCGGCAACCCGGTCTGGACCTCGGGTAATATCGTCCCGTCGCTCTCTCCCGTCCTCACCACCGACCTCACCGCCGCGGTCAACCGCATCCACATCGACGGCACGACCGTCACCG
>JAKQHE010000192.1 GCA_029573155.1 bacterium | reverse complement strand
TGTCGGTGAACCATTTCTGTTTTTTGTAGCGGTTCGGGTTCTCGAAGGTGCTTCCCGCGACCTTGTACCCCATCGTGGCGGTCCATTCGACATCGCGCACTCTGACGGTGTCGCTCCGGTTGCAGGCGGTATCGTAGGCCGCGAGATAGACCTCGGCCCGGTCGGCGCGGTTCAGTTCCATATCGGCGAAAGAGCGGTTCGTCACCGGTCCGATACCTATCTGGGCGTCGGTCGCCGGGTCGTCGCCGTCGAAGGCGATCACGAAGGCGGTCGTCGCGTCGACCGCGTCGGTACCCGCCGAGATGCTGAAAGACTTCACCCCCCCTGTGGCGTCACTCCCCCACGGGATGCGCCGGTACACGATCCTGTCCGCCGTCGCGACATCGGGGTCGGCGGGCGCGGCGGTGTCGAGATAGATCCCCGGCGCGGTGAGTGTCGGAGATAGCTCGGCCTCGTTGCCGACCGTGTCGCGGAGCGTTACGGCAAGCACGTAATCGCCCTGCGGGAAGGTGCCGCTGAGCGGCATCGTCATCAGGTAGGTGAAGGAATACCCGGCGTTCGCATCCGGGTCCAGCGGGAAGGTCTGCGTATCTTTTTGAGCGATGACCGATACCGGTTCATCGCCGTCCAGTTCCTCGCTCACCGAGAACTGCGCCCTGACGGTCGTGCCGTAGGTGACCCGCGCGAGTTCGTCGGAAAGGAGCGGACAATCGTCCGGTCGGGTCAGCACGATAGTGGCGTCGCCGGCCACGCTGGGTGGCAGGAAATCGTAAACGACGCTTTTCGAGTCGAAGTCGCTGTTCCCGGCGTCATCGCCGGTACTTACCGTGGCGAGATCTCCCGCCATCCGCGGGTCGGTCCCGGCGGCTGCGTCCATGACGGTCGCGGTGCAGATATACGACGGTCCCGCGAAGGCGGTGCAGTTCGTGGCGGTCAGTTCGGTCGTGCCGAGTCGCACCGAAAGGGTGTCGGCCGCCTCGCTCAAGGAGAAGGATATCTTCATCTCCCTGTGGTCCGTGACGGCGCTGAACAGCGTTTCATCGACCGCGCACGGGTCATCGGTCGTATCATCATGACAGACGAGAAGGTCGTTTACCGTCGGGGCGAGGAGATCGATGGTAAGAATGCCGATGCCGGTGTCGGCGACCGGATTGTTCGCGGCATCGACGGCCGCAAGGGTCAGGGCGTAACTCTCCTTGGTCTCGGTGCCTGCCACCGGATACTCATAGGTGTATCGCTGAGGGTCGCTCCCGTCGTCGGTCCGCGTGAAGGCAAGTCCGTCGCCGCCGAAATTAGCGCCGCTCACCGGCTCGTCAAAGGTGACGACGACCTGTACCAGGGCGTCTTTTCTCGCCTCTTTCGGGGAGATGAGTGTGCCCACCATGCGTGGCGCGGTGCGATCCACGTAGACGGTCCCGGCGTTCGCGGTCACCGTGTTGCCCGCCGCGTCGGCATACTGGACGGTAACGGTCTCCGTAGTGTCGGTGCCGACGGTGCCGACCGCCGTGGTGTAGGCGCAGTCGCCGTCCGGACAGTCCTTCAGCGTGCCGTCGCTGTCACGTACCATAACGGAGGCAAGATCCTCCTCTCCCGCTTTTGTCACGGTGAAGGTGACGGTCGTGTTCCCCTGCACCCGCGTCGCCGAGAGGGCTCCTATCGTTGCCTCCGGATCGGTCATGTCGACGGCGTATCCGTCTTCCAGCGCCGCGGCGGTCGGGTTACCCGCCTTGTCCTTCGCCGTCGCGGTGACGGGGTGGGGTCCGTCGCTCGTATCGGGAGGTATGTCCCAACTGAGGCCCGCCGGGTCCGCCTGGGTATTCCCGTTGATGGTCAGTTCGGATAGTTCTTCGGTGCTCGATATGCTCAGCAGGATCTGACCGATGTCGTTCTTGTTGTAGATCGTATTCTTGTTCTTCTTGAAGGTCAGCACCGGCGCGGTCCTATCGACATGAACGGTGCCCGCCGGAACGATGACGGTGTTGCCCGCCGCGTCGGTATACTGGACGGTAACGGTCTCCGTAGTGTCGGTGCCGACGGTACCGACCGCCGTGGTGTAGGCGCAGTCGCCGTCCGGACAGTCCTTTAGCGTGCCGTCGCTGTCTCGCACCGTAACGGAGGCAAGATCCTCCTCTCCCGCTTTTGTCACGGTGAAGGTCACCTCGGTGTTCTCCTTCACCCGTGTCGCCGAAAGCGCCCCTATCGTCGCTGTCGGGTCGGTCGCGTCAATGGTGTAACTCTCTTCCAACGCTACGGCGGTCGGGTTGCCCGCCTTGTCTTTCGCCGTCGCGATGATGGTATGAGTGTTCGTGCTCGTGTCGGGAGTGATATCCCAACTGAGTCCTGTCGGGTCGTTCTGCGTGGTGCCGTTCACCGTCAGTTCGGAAAGCTCTTCGGTGCTTGATATGCTCAGCAGGATCTGACCGATGTCGTTCTTGTTATAGATGCCATCCTTGTTCTTCTTGAATGTCAGCACCGGTGCGGTACGGTCGACCGTCACGGTCTTGGTGACGGTCGTGGTGTTGCCCGCCTCGTCGCTGAACGATACGACGAGCGTTTCGGTCGTGTCGCCGCTACCGGCTGGGGCGTCGAAGTCGCAGGTGTAGGGGCCGGTGCCGGCGCAGTCATTACCGTTGAGTTTTACATGCACCAAGGTCTCGCCTGCCCCTCCTGTCACCGTCACGGACGCCTTGCCGCTCCCCGATATCCTGTCGGGGTCCGGTTCCGATACGGTCGCGGTGGGGTACTGGGCGTCGACGCTGTAGGTCTTGACGATAGGGGCGGCGGTGGTGTTGCCGGCGGTGTCGGTGGCCGTCGCTTTGATGGTGTGATCCCCGTGGGTCAACGCCGGGGCGTATATCCAGGAGTTCCCTTCCGGTGTCGGGTCGTCGAGAGGTGCCTCGTCAAGGGTCACGACCGGGGCGCCGTCAAGTTCTTCTATGACGCTGACGGTGATGATGAGTTGGTCAAGGGCATTGTAAGAGTCTTTGTTGGTCGTGATGGTCGGTTGGGGAGCCGTCCGGTCTATCGTGAGATTCCCCGCGTTGAAACTGGCGGGGTTGCCCGCCGGGTCGGTCAGCGTGATGATGACCGGGTCGGTGGTGTCTCCGGTCCCTGCCGGAGCCGTGCCGGTGCAGGTGTAGGCGGTGCCGTCGTGCTCGCAGTCGAGCGTCTCCTCCTTGCGGGTCACCGCCACGCTTCCGCCGGTCAGGTCCTCCTTCGTCGTGAAGGTGACTTTGTAGGTCTGCTCCGCTTTCACGCGGGTCGGGGCGATGACCGATTCGCCATCGAGTTCAGGGGCGAGAAAGTCAACGGAATAACTCTTTTCCACCGCCGGTTCGGTCGTGTTGCCCACGAGGTCGGTGGCGGTGGCGGTGATGGTGTGATCGCCGTCGGTGAGGGCGGGGCGGTACACCCACGAGTTCCCCATCTTCTCGGGACCGGTAAGGAACGTCCCGTCCAGTTTTACGGTCGGTTCGCCATGCAGTGTCTCGGTGGCGTTGACCGATATGATGAGCTGATCCAAGGCGTTGAGAACATCCTTGTTGGTCGATAGCATCAGCCCGGGAGCAGCGGTGTCGAGGAATATCGTCCGGCTCGCGGCGAGCGATTCAAAGCCGAGGGCGTTGCGGAGTTTCAGCGCGATGGTGCG
>JAKQHE010000187.1 GCA_029573155.1 bacterium | reverse complement strand
ATCGGTGGCGGCACGACCGAGGTGGCGGTCATATCGCTTGCCGGTGTCGTCTGTTGTGTGTCGGTCAAGATAGCTGGCGACAAGATGGACGAGGCGATCACCAACTACATCAAGAAAAAGTACAATCTACAAGTCGGTCCGAAGTCGGCCGAGCAGATAAAATGCATCATCGGTAATGCCTTTCCCGACGAGAAAAGGACCTTCATGGAGGTCAAGGGGCTCGACCTGGTCGCCGGCATACCCAAGACCATCGAGATGAACTCTGAGGAGATCCGCGAGAGCCTCGCCGACTGCGTAGGTGGCATTGTGCAGGCGGTCCGGTCGGTGCTCGAGAAGACCCCGCCGCAGCTTGCCGCCGACATAGTGGATAAGGGGATCGTGCTTGCCGGCGGCGGTGCGCTCCTCAAGAATCTCGACATCCTCTTGCGCGAGGAGACCAACCTGCCTGTCATCATAGCCGACGATCCCCTCAAATCGGTCGTCGTCGGCATCGGGCGGATACTAGAGAACATTGACCTTTTACAGACCGTTTCGCTGACCTGAGGTGCGGAAGCGATACCTGCTCATCGCGCTGTTCGCCGTGTTCGTGTTCGCTTTGGCGCTTTTGCCCCGGCTCCTGACCGAATGGTCGTGGCGTGCACCGATCGTTCGTGATGCCAGGATCGCCGTCAGCGAACGGGTGTCCCGTCTTTTCACATCGGTCGCCATCCTGCGCGACCTCCATACGGTCGGCGAACGGAACATCGCGCTCGAGGAGGAGAACGCACGGCTTCGGCTCCAGATCATGATGAGCGAGGGGATAAAGCGCGAGAACGAAGAACTGGCGAAACTGCTCAAGATAAAGGACCGTTATAGCGGTTATACCATCATACCGGCCCGCCTTCTCAGTCAGTCATCCGTCAATCCCACCCGCATCACGATACATTACGACGGGGAGTTCGCCAAGCACCTCGCGTTAAACGCACCGGTGGTCTCCTCGATGGGGCTCGTGGGGCTCGTCAGGTCGTTCGGGGCGAATTCCGCCGAGGTCGATCTTATCACCTCGCGTCATTTCAGTCTTCCCGCCATTCTTGAGTCACGAGAGGAATGTACCGCGATACTCCGCGGGAACGGTCAGACGCTTTCGATCCAGTTCTTCGAGAAGGTCTGTAACGAGCCGTCGGCCGTCGGTCGCAAGATGCTCTCGGCGAATCTCAGCGAGAACTACAGTTTGCCCTATATCCCCATCGGGGTCATCGGTTCGCTTATCGAGGACGAGAACAATATCCTTTTCTATCGCGGAGAGACATTCCCTCTTTTTAAAAAAGGGAAATTGAATCATGTATTCATCATCGCCGGAGGATCGTTCGTCGATGAAAAGATTCTCCCTTGAATTCCATGCCGGCCTCGCGGCCTTGTTCGCGCTCTTCTCGTTCTTCCTGTACCTGTTCGACCTTCCCTTTCACTACTTCCCGCATCTGCCATTCCTCTTCACCTTCCTGTGCTACGAAAAGAAGGAGCGGATGCGGATGGTATCGTTCCTGCTGAACGGCGTGCTGTTCGTTCTGTTGGCTCACGATCTTCCCCTGTTCTTCATCGCGTTCCTCTTCGGGCACCTGTATGTGTTCACGCGACTCACGCTCGAGGTGACCACCTTCCAGTTCTCCTTGGTCCTGTTCCTGACGACCTTTCTCTCATCACTGCTCGTGATAGCCGATGTCATGATCTATCGTTTCCTCTTCACCGGTCTTGCGGGACTCGCGGACGGGCTTGCGGCGGCCACGGTCAACCTCGCGGTACTGCTATTCCTCTTCCTGTTCCGTCGCCGCCCGATCGTGTCGCTCTATACCCGGGATGCGTGGCTATGAGGATACTCGACCAGCAGGAGGAGGTCCGCAATATCGCCCGCAAGTCGCGGGTAATGCTGGGCGTCATCTTCATCTCGCTTCTTCTCCTTTCGGTGCGGATAGGGTATCTCCAACTGTACCGTGGCGGGGAGCACCTGCAGAAATCGAAGAACAACTATCTCCTGCGCGAGAAGATATTCCCGGCGCGCGGCGACATACTTACCGCCGACGGTCGGACACTCGCGACCACATCGGCGCAGTTCCGCATCCAGATACTGCCCGCTTTCTTCACAGGCGATGAGGTTGAGGAGAGCAGCATGCGCCTTGCCTCGATACTCGGACTTTCCGATCGGCAGGTCGGCGAATTGGTCGAGTTCCTTTCGACCTGCCGCGGCCGATGCCGTTATACGCCGGTCACGGTCAGGGATGAACTGCCCAAAAGCGAGATGCTCCGCCTGTCGAGTTATCTGACCGATGTGCCCGGCGTCGCTGTATCCTCCTCGTATCGACGTGTATATCCACTGGGCATCACTGCGGCCCACCTGACCGGCTATGTCGGGCGCATATCCCGCGGCGATCTCTCAGCATACCCCGGGTACGATCCGGAAAGTTTCGTCGGCAAGACCGGCATCGAGCGTTCGTGGGAGCGTGAACTTCACGGCGTGTACGGCGAATTGTGGCAGGTGATCGACCATGTCGGCCGCCGCATCGAGAAGCAGGACCGATCCTCCGGAGAGGTGCCGCCGACGGTGCCGGCCAGGAAGGGGCGATCGGTGCAGACAGCCGTCCTTTCCTATCTGCAGGAAGAGGCGGAGGCGGCGCTCGGTGAGCGCGCTGGGGCGGTGGTCATGATGGATATCCATACCGGCGACATCCTCGCGCTCTATTCCAACCCGAGTTACGACCCCACGCTGCTGTCGGGCAGGCGCATATCGCCCAGCGTGTGGCTCGAATACTCCGAAAGCGTCCTGCGTCCCCTCACCAACAAGGCGATCCAGTCGTCGTTCTTCCCCGGATCGACCTTCAAGGTCATCCCGGCGCTCGCGGGGCTCGAGTATGGAGTGGTGACACCGCACACCTCCTTTCTCTGTACCGGATGTCTGATGTTCGACGCCGAGGTGAAGTGTTGCTGGAACAAGTGGGGACACGCCTATACCGCCTTCAGGCGGGGGCTCAAGGAAAGTTGTGACATCTATTTCTATTTTCTCTCCGAACGGCTGGGGCACCATCGCCTCACCGAGTTCTCGCGGCTGTTCCATGTCGGGCGTCGCACCGGCATAGACCTCGCGGAGGAAGAGGACGGTATCCTTCCGACGACCGAGTGGTTCAACCACAATCATCGTGGACAGACGCTCAACAAGGGTTACACCATGAACCTCGCCATCGGGCAGGGCGATGTCCGGATGACCCCCTTGCAGTTAGCGGTTGCTTATGCGGCGATCGCGAATGGAGGGCTCGTCCTGCGACCGCGGGTAGTATCGTCGCTCCTGGACGATCACGGACGGCGCGAACCGATAGAGCCGGAGGTGCTTCGCGCGGTTCAGATAAAGGAAAAGAACCGTCGTGAGGTGATGGGCGCTCTGTGGGCCGTGGTCAACGAGGAAGGGGGCACCGCCTTCCGGTACGCCGACCACACCATACCAGCCGCCGCCGGGAAGACCGGTACCAGCCAGATCATATCGAAGATCGAACGGAAACAGATCGACATCGTGGATGAGGATCGCCGGTCGATGACCGCCGACGACGCGCTTTTCGTTGGCCTGTTCCCGGCGCGCCGTCCCGAAGTGGTAGCGGTCGCTGTGGTCGAGAGCGGAGCGCATGGCGGCGAGGCGGCGACACCGATAGCGTACCGTCTCTTCAAGAGTTATTACTATCGAGGCAGAGGAGAGGAA
>JAKQHE010000183.1 GCA_029573155.1 bacterium | reverse complement strand
GGCAAGATCCGCGAGGTGCCGGGGATCGACCTGATGCTGAAAGAGGGGGCGCGGCTCGGCCTCAAGCGGATCTATGTGCCGGTCCTGCGCCACAAGCCCAAGGTGAAAGGGGTCGACATCATAGAACTCAAAAACATCTTCGGACTCATCGAAGAGATCCGCACCATGAGGATATTCGAGTAGCACCTATGGGCTATCGTGAACTAGACCTGCGCCTCAGACCGGGGCACACCGATGCCGATTTGCGCGCTGCGGTGGCAGAAGCGCTCAAGATCGCCGAATTCTCCTGCACGATAGCTAAAAAAAGTCTCGATGCGCGGCGCAAGAACGATATCCGCTGGCAGGTGCGGGTCGGAGTGAGTTCGCCCGAACTCGACGGCGGCGAGATGCCGGTCGCGCCGTCTTTCGATATCCCCCGCCGTAAGCGTGACGGTCAGGTCGCGGTGGTGGGGGGCGGTCCGGCGGGACTGTTCGCGGCGCTCGTACTCGCGCGGAGCGGTTTTGCCGTGACGCTCCTCGAGCAGGGACCGGAGGTCGCGGCGCGGGCCCGTGACATTGCCCGGTTCGAGCAGGGAGGCGCCTTTTCTCCCTTTTCCAACTACGCGTTCGGTGAAGGGGGCGCCGGTGCTTTCTCCGACGGTAAATTGACCTCTCGCACCAAAACGATAACGAAGGAAAAGGCATTCATCTTCGAGACGCTCATCGCGGCGGGCGCCCCCGAGGAGATCCGCTATCTCGCCGCACCGCACCTCGGGAGCGACAATCTGCTCCGTATCCTGCCGCGACTCCGCGCACTGTTGCGGGACGAAGGGGTGACGCTGCGGTTCGGCACGACGGTGACCGACCTCGTCGTCGCGGACGGTCGAGTGACGGCGCTTTCGTTCAGCGGCCCCGAAAGCGGGACGCTCGAGGTCGTCGCCGCCCTTTTCGCGCCGGGTCATTCATCGTATCGCACCTTCCGGATGCTCCTGCGACACGGCGTTCCCTTCCGTACAAAACCGTTCGCCGTCGGCTGTCGCGCCGAACACCCGCAGGAACTCATCAACGAGGCGCAGTGGGGGGTGAAACGGCTCGACGGGGTGAAGGCGGCCGAATACAAACTGACGAGCGACGCGACGGGTCTGTTGCCGGTCTATTCGTTCTGCATGTGTCCCGGCGGCACGGTCGTCCCGGCGACGCCGCAGGAAGGGCTGTCGGTCGTCAACGGAATGTCGCGCTATCAGCGCGACGGTCGGTTCGCCAACGCGGCTATCGTCGCGGCGGTCCATCCCGACGAACTCTTCGGCCTGCCCGACATCGCGCCCGGTGCGGCGCTGGACGAACTCGAGGCGCTTGAACGGCGCTGGTACGCGGCGACCGGTTCGTATGCCGTTCCGGCGATGACGATAGCCGATCTTCTTGCCGGGAAAAGCGGCGGTGCGTTATCTGCGTCGAGTTACCCGCTCGGCGTCGTGCCGTACGATATCTCGATGCTTCTGCCGGAGCGAGTGATCGCCTCACTGAGAAGCGGGCTCGCCAGGTTCGCGAGGAAATTGAAGGGGTATGAAACGGGAGTGCTTCTCGGTATCGAGAGCAAGACATCGTGCCCGGTACAAGCGCTCCGCGACAAGGAAGGCAGCGCGGAGAACCTCAAGGGCCTTTACGTCTGCGGGGAAGGAAGCGGTTGGTCGGGTGGCATCGTCAGCTCGGCCGCCGACGGGATACGGACGGCGCTAGGCCTCCTCGGTGCGCGAGGGCAGTAGTTCGGTATCGTGTCCTGCGCCCCGATTGATGAGATAGTGTACCACCTCGTATTGCTTGTCGCGCTGGGCGTGGTCGAGTAGCGTCAGCCCCTGCGCGTCGGGAACGGTCACATCGAAGCCGGTCCGCTCTATGAGCAGATCGAGCGCTTCGGTCCGTCCGGTGCGCGCCGCATAGATGATGATGTCGCGCAGTTCCTCTTCGTCATAGTGTTCGAGCGATACCTGCTCCGGTTCGTCGACGATCCACGCGAGCAGGTGCTCGTAATGCCGGACGATGTGGCGCATGCCGACGAGACTGAACGCCTCATCATCGTTCGGGTCGGCGAGATCCGGTCTCGACGGG
>JAKQHE010000165.1 GCA_029573155.1 bacterium | reverse complement strand
GGATGATGAGTGAGCCGTCGATACGGCGTATCTCTTTGAGTCCTTCGACCGCGCTGAGCAGGGTCTCCTCGATGAGGAGATCGCCGGTGATGATCTCGCATGAGATGAAATAGGGGAGCGTTGCCGCCGTTACCGGGATGGAGCCGTCGCAGAGGCGTGAAAGGTCGGCGTCGGGCCTCTCCTCCTCGTCCGGCAGGTCCGGCGGGTCCGATCCGTTCATCCCGTCATCATCGATGTCGGGCGTCAGTTCTTCACAGTACCCGTCACGGCATACCAGCCACGATTCACAGAACACCATGCCGCCGCAAGGTTCTCCGGGACCGGCGAGATCCAATCCGGTGTACGGGGTGCGTTCCTTGGCGCAGGAAAAAAGAAAAAAGAAGGCGAGTGACGCGGCCATAGAGGGACGCATGGGGAACACCTCCGGTCCGGATCGTATCCGAAACAGGGAAAAGAGTCAACCGGGGTGGTCAGTCGTCCATCGGACAGCGGGCTATAAGCGCATTGAGCCGCTCCTGCAGTTCGGGGGAGGGGCCATCATCAAAGAGTTTCTCGAACTGTCCGCGGATATAGGCGACCCGCATCTTCACCGCGGGACAGCGCTCCTTCTTGAGATAGAATTCGGCCACGCTGAGTTCCCGCGATACCAGCATCGTTTCGGCCTGCGCGAGGTTTTTCTTCGCCTCTTCGATATGTTTGCCCTGCGGGTGGTCGCGAACATAGAGACGGTAGTGTTCGACCGCCTTTTCCACGCTGTCCGACAGGTCCTTTTCCTCCGACGGCGGCAGGAGCCAGAAATCGCTCGGCCGCTCCTCGAAGAAACAGTTGCCGAGTTGGAAGGCGGCCCAGTCGGCGAGTTCGTGCCCCGGTCGCATCTGCAGGAAAAGTTTGTATATCTCCCGGGCGGCCGAGAACTCCTCGCGTTTGAAGTGCGAATCGGCCAGCCCGATGCGGGCGAACGGCTCCCACTTGCTGTAACTGAAGTCGGAGATGACCTTGAGGAACTGTTCCTGCGCATCTTCGAAACTGCCGTCCTCGAGATAGGCCATCCCGACGAGGTACAACCGCTCCGCTTCCGATTCGGCCCCGGCGACGACCGGCGCCGAGGCGCAGGCGGCGGCGAGGCAGGCCGCGCCGACAAGGCACAGGCACGATGTCTTGATGTTCACTCTACCCTCCGTGTCAGGTGATGTATGCGGGATGCCGGGAGCCACCCCTCGATATTGTCCTGAAAACTCTTCGTTTTGGCCCAGCCGTCCGATGAGGCGGCGATCTCGAGCACCTCGCCCTCCTTTACGTTGCCGACCGCGGTGAGCGCCGCGTCGGGGCCGCTGCGCATCTCGCCGGCCGAGAGCGCGACGGCGTAGACCGGCATCCCCGCCGCGCGGTAACGCATGACGAACAGCGCGGCGAACAGCACCGTGAACATGAAAAGCGGGATGAGCGCGAGGCGCAGTTTCCATCCCGGGCGGAACAGATGTCGTATCAACGCGAACACGAACAGATAAAGAAAGAGGAAGAAGGGAACGGCTACGGTGGCGAGCCCGCTCGACGGCTCGGTGAGTTGTTTCGGCACGGTGACATGGAGTTCGGCGGTCAACAGATCGAGATTGTTCCGTGCTTCCGGAAAAGCCGGGGTTGCTTGTAGCGCCTGCAGGTAGTGGTAGACCGCCGCCCCCCGGTTCCCGCGCCGTTCTTCGACAACGCCGAGGTTGTAATGCAGGAGTGGGTCGTGCGGGTGCTCCGCCAGGCGATCTTGCAGGATATCGGCCGCCGCCGCATGGTCGCCGCCGGTGTAGGCGTCGAAGAGGTCATCGGCGGCGAGGATGCCGGAGGCCAGCAGTATGAGCGCAAGCGTCAGCGATCTTATCATGTCATCCTCCGCGCGGAGCGCAAGAGCGTCGCCGCCCGTTCGCGGAGCGGAGCGATGTCGCCTGATCGTCCGCCGGCATACACCGCTCCCTGCAGTTCGGCGGCGAGTTCGGTGAAGGGGCTGATCTGCAGGGCGATCCGCTGTTCGATGCGGCGTGCCCGTTCGGCGCGTAGGTTCACGCCGGTGACGGCCGCGACCGCGTCGTAGTAGGTGTTGAGGAGCGTTGCCGGGTCGGTCGCCGCGCCGATGCGTCGTTCCCAGTCGCGTCGGATGAACTCTTCCCGTTCGCGGCGCCCGCGCAGGAGCGACCGGGCCGCCCAGAGGAGCAGTGCGCCGGCGAGAAGCGAGAGCGGGACCGCGAGCAGGCCGAGGAATACCGGCCGTGCGGTGAACGGCGTCAGGTCATGCACGGCGATGCCCGCCGGCAGTTCGCGTAGCAGTTCGTACCGCACCGTCTTTTTTGCCTCTTTCGCCTCATCGGTCGCTGTGGCGAGTTCGCCGACGCGGACCGTGACCGGTCGTGATGCCACAGTACCCCACCCCTTGTCCCGGTCGTAGAGGGAAAGCGTCACCGCCGGTATCTCGATATCCCCCGTGCGCTGGGCCTTGACCATGAATTTGAAGGTCTTTACGCCGCAGAGCCGCGTGCCGTCGAAGCGTTGGTCGGTCGTGGTGTCGGGGGCGAATATCTTGAGACCGTCCACGGGCGGTGGGGCGAGATCGAGGTGGTGAAGGTCGCCGCAGCCCGTCACGGTATAGGTGAGGGTGTCGAGCGGCTTTTCCTTGCCGAGTTCCATCGAGGTCCGGTCCTGTGTTATCGAAAGATCGCCGACGATGCCACCGGGGTGACGATCGGCATCGGGAAGCGGCGTCAGGTCGAGGGAAAGCGCTATCGAGGAGAGGGTCCGTTTGCGGGCGTCGAAGAAACTGCCGGTCATGACCTCGAGGATCATCTGCGTCGCGCCCACCTGCACCGCGTTCTTTTCCGGCACGATGACATATCGTTTGAGCAGGGCGTGATCGTACACCGTCCCGCCTATGTTGGTGCGGCCGAAGGAGAGTTTGCGCGGCGACTCGATCTCTTCGCTCCATGCGTTCTCGAACGAGGGAAGCCGGTAGAACGAAAGATCCGATATGAGGTTCTTCTGCGTGAAGAGGTAATAACTCACGATGAGCGGTTCGCCCTGATGGCGCGGCGCGGCGGGAGACACCGTCACTCGCACGAAAAAATGTCCGGTCTGTTTCTCCCACGCCGATAGCGGCGCGAACAGTTCGCCCCCCGCGTCCGATGCCGCCGACCCGGGTTCTTCGCCCGCCGGCGCGCCGGGTGTCGGTGGTGAGCCGGGGGACGCGGTGCCGGTGACGGTGACACGCACCTGATCCGACCGGATCTCCCGCCCCTTCTCGAGCACGAGGATCGCCGGACCGAGCGTGAACTGGCCCGGTCTCCGGGCGCGGAGTACATAGGTTATACGGCGTTCCTTGCGGGAACTCACCTTCCCGTTGATGATGCTGACCGACGAGGAGGTCGATTCGCCGCGATCCTCTATCTCGAATCCGGGCAGTTCCGGCTCTTTGACCTCGACCACATCCTCCTTCTCATCATCAACGATGGTGAGCACGAGCGACACGATGTCGCCTACCGACAAACTCTGCCGGTCGGCCTCCATCCGGGCGGAGGTGGCCGACAGGGAACCCCAGAGGAGTGATAACGATATGAAAAGTAAGCCGGTTCTCACCAGGTCTGGCCTCCCTGCGGATCGCCCTGTTTCTCTAGCATGAAGGGGGTGATTTGTAAATTTTTGCGCTGGCGGAACGGCGCGAGCGTCTGCTTCTCGTCTTTTTTGTCCTTTTCCTCTTTCTCTTTCTTTTCGGCTTGTGCCGCCTGTTGTTGTTCCTCTTTTTTCTCTTCCTGCTGTTGCTGCTGTTGTTGCTGCTGTTGTTGCTGTTGCTGCTGCTGGTCCTGCTGGTCCTGCTTCTGTTCTTGCTGTTGCTGCTGCTGATCCTGCTGGTCCTGCTGGTCCTGCTTCTGTTCTTGTTGTTGCTGTTGTTGGTCCTGTTTCTGCTCTTGTTGTTTTTGTTCTTGTTGTTGCTGTTGTTGCAACAGCCGACGCACTATCTCCAGATTGGCGGCGGTGTCTCGGTCGGGATGGTTCCGGAGCGACCGTTTGAAGAACTCCGCCGCCTCCTGATACTGCTGTCTGTTCGCCGAAAGCGCGCCGAGCCCGTCGTAGATGCGCCCTTTGAGTTCGGGTGCCGGGCTCTGGGCGAGCGCCTTTTCCCACGCCTTCCGCGCTCCGTCGAGGTCGCCCTTCTTCATCAGCGCCGCGCCGAGGTTGTAGGAAAGTTCGGGTGAATCCTCGATCCGTTCGGCCCCTTTCTCGAAACTTTCGCCTGCCTCGCCGTACTGCTGTTGTTCATATTTCGCGGTGCCGTCCCGGTTCTCGGGGATCTCCCGCTGGAAAGGCGAGAACGAAAAGGCGAGAAGCGCCGTAAGGAACAGGGTCGCCCGGTTCATTTTTTCTCCTCCTTGCGACCACTCGGCAGGACGATGAAGAGGGTGAAGAACAACAGGCCGAGCGCGAGCGGCACCGGGAACTGTTCGCGGTACAGTTGCACACGCTTCTCATCGGTCCCGGCGCGATTCCGGAATGACCTGAGGAACGATGCCAGCGTTTCGCCGCGCGTTATCTCGATCGCGCCGAGTCCGTCGCGGCACTTGTCGAAGAACTCGCGGTTCAGTTTCGACACGACCGTTTCGCCTCGTTCATCCTTGAGATAACTCTCGCCGATGCGTATCGGCGCCCCCTCGGTGGTGCCCAGCGGTAGGTAGGCGAGAGAGATCTTTGCCTCTTCCAGTTCGCGGCGTACCTGTTCGAAGTCAAGCGCCGGGTCCTCGCCATCGGAAACGATGACCAGTAGTTTGTCGCTCTCCTCCGGACCGCTTTTAAGCGTCTCAAGCGCGAGCGATACCGCCGCGCCGATCGCGGAACCGGGGCGCTCGATCATACCGGGCCGCAGGGCGGAGGTGACGGCGAGAGCGGTGTTATGGTCGGCGGTGAGCGGCAACTGCAGAAAGGCCGACCCGGCGAACGGGACGATGGCGACGCGATCACCTCCCAATTCCGCTACTGCATCGGCGAGCAGGCGCGCCCCCTTCTCGAACCGGGGGCCATCCTCGTCCTCGGCGAGCATCGAAAGACTCACATCGAAGGCGACCGCCATGTCGGCCCCCTGTCCCGAAAGATGTATCTCGGTCTCGCCCATCTGGGGCCGGGCGGCGGCGAAGGTAAGGAAGGCGAGCGCCATGCACAGGAACAACCGTCGCGTCCAGAGCGCATTCGGCGAAACGGCGACGAGTAGGTCGCGATGACCGGGGGAGAAAGAGCCCGCGAACCGGTCGCGCCGGCGGCGCGCGACGGCGAGATAGACGATGAGCGCCGGCAGCCAAAGGAACAGGATAAGCAGGTAGTGCGGCGTGCCGAACCTCATCGTTCGACCTCCGGGTAGAGCGGGAACAGGAGCGCGAAGAGCCGCCCGAGGAGTATCGCAAGTATCGCCGCGAGTATGAAGTAGGGGGCGAACTCGTCGTAAAGCCGGTACTTCTGGGCCGGTATCGGGCTTTTTTCCAGTTTGTCTATCTCGGCGAAGGCGCGGTCGAGTTCGTCGGTCGACAGGGAGCGGTAGGCGTGGCCACCGGTCGTGTCGGCGATCTTTTTGAGCAGTTCGGGGTTTATCTTCATCGGGACGGTGCGGAAGGTCTGTCGGCCGAAGATGTCCTTCCCGGCGGGGAAGGGGACCGGCTTGTCGGTGCCGATGAGTATCGTGTAGACCTTGATGCCCAGTGTCTTCGCCGCTTCGGCTGCCGTTTCGGGGCTGATATTGCCGCTGTTGTTGTCGCCGTCGGTGAGCAGGATCACGAGCCGTGATTTTGCTTTCGAATCCTCGAGCCGCGACAGCGCGAGCCCGAGCCCGTTGCCGATGGCGGTGCCGTCATCTATCACGCCGGTCTCGAGGCGGCGCAGGAGATTGACGAACATCGTATAGTCGGTCGTGAGCGGTACCTGCAGGAACGAGTCCTTGGCGAAGAACACGAGTCCGAGCCGGTCGCTCCGGCGTCCCTGCACGAACCGTTCGATCACCCCCTTCGCCGACTCGATGCGATTCTTGGGTTGGAAATCGAGCGCCTCCATCGACCCCGACACATCAAGGGCGATGACGATATCCTTGCCCTCGACCGGCGGGGTGACGACCCGGTCGAGCGCGACGGGCCGGGCAAGTGCGACGACGAGGAGGATAAAGGCGATCAGATCGAATACCCGGCAGATGCGCCACCGTGTGTCGGCGACGCTCCGCAGGCCGGCATGGTCGGAAAAGAGGAGCGATGCCGGCGTCGCCGATCTGCCGCGGAGCATAAGCCACAGGACCGGCAGGAGAAGCAGGGCGAATAGGTGTAGTGGCGAAAGAAACGTCATGCGGCGACCCTACAAAAAAACACCGCTAATAACAGAGGGGGCAGGCCCTTTATTCCGGCTCAGCCGAGACTCCCGACCGCCGCTTCGACCGCGTCGAGTATCGCGCCGGTGCGGACCAGTTCCTGCATCGCGGTGTGGTCGGGGTAGAGCGGGCGGTCGATCTCGAGGAATGCGACCTTTTCGCGGATGACCTTGTGGGCCGCCGCGACGCCGTCGCCCGTCTTGAAACCGCGGATATCGAGCGCCTGCGCCGCCGCCATGAACTCGATGCCGAGCACCCCGTTGCCGTTCTCGAGTATCTGGAGGTTCTTGAGGGCGGTATTCATCCCCATCGAAACGAAATCCTCCTGATCGGCCGCCGCCGGGATCGACTGGGTCGCGGCGGGAGCCGACAGGATGCGCTGTTCGACGATGAGGGTATCGGCGGTGTACTGCGACAGCATCAGCCCCGAGAACATGCCGGGGTTCTTCGTGAGGAAGGGCGGCAGGCCGACCGACAGCGCCGGGTTATTGAGCCGGTTCATCCGCCGCTCCGAAAGGACGCTTACCATCGTGATCGCCTGACCGACCATCTCCATCGGCAGCGACACCGGTGTCCCCTGGAAGTTGGCGCCCGAAAGGGTCAGTTTCTCCTCGGGGATGAAGATCGGATTGTCGCCCACGCCGTTCAGTTCGGTCTCGACCTGCGATCGGGCCCAGCGGATGGCGTCATGCGCCGCGCCGATGACCTGCGGGGTGGAGCGCATCGAATAGGCGTCCTGCACCTTGGTCTTCACCTTGCCGGTGAGGAGGTCGGACCCGGCGACGCATTTCCGTATCGCAGCGGCCGAGCGGACGGCGCCCGCAAAGCCGCGCAGTTCATGGAGTTTTGTATGATAGGGCTTCATGTTGGCAAGGAGCGCCTCGAGCGACATCGACGCGGCGATCTCGGCCTGTTTGAGCCACCGGTCGGCGTCGTAGAGGGTCAACGCGCTTATCGAGGTGAGGAGGTTCGACCCGTTTATCGCGGCGAGTCCGTCGCGCGCCTTGAGGCCGGGGACCGCGATGCCCGCCTTTTCGAAGGCGGTCTTGGCCGGGAGCAGTTCACCTTTGTAGTAGGCCTTGCCCTCGCCGAGGAGCGTCAGTGCTATCTGGCTCATCGGGGCGAGGTCGCCGCAGGCGCCGACCGACCCTTTCTTGCAGACGAACGGAGTGACGCCTTTGTTCAGCATCGCGACGAAGGTCTGCGGTATCTCGGGGCGGCAGCCGGAGTTGCCGTGGGCGTGGACATTGATGCGGGCCGCCATCGCGGCGCGGACATGCTCCAGTGGGGCGGGGTCGCCGATGCCGGCCGAGTGGTTGTAGACCAGCCACCGCTGGAACTGTTCTATCTGGTCGTCGGCGAGGACCACTTCGGAGAATTCGCCGATGCCGGTGTTGACGCCGTACATGATCTCGCGCTTGGCGACCTTTTCTTCGAGCATCGCGCGGCAGAGTTTTATCCGTTCGAGTGCTTTGGGGCAGAGTTCTACCTTTTCGCCGTTGCGGGCGATGGCGACGAGTTGTTCGATCGTCAGATGGCTGCCGTCGAGGATGATGGCCATGGGGATCTCCCTAAAAGAGGTTATTCACTACCGACCGGGGGCGATTATATTAGTAAGGAAAGGAGAGGCAAGGAAAATGACCGCTTTCTTGACAAGGAACCGGCGGAATCGTAACATGCCGATGTGTGGGGAAAAATGGGGGCCGTATGGCCAAAAAGAGAATAAGCGATTTGGATGCACAGCAGAAGGCGAGGGCAATTTCTAATTATCTGTTCCTTGCTTTTTTCTTTTTCGTTGCTCTCGTGACAATTTGCGCTACAATGTCAGGTGTCGTACTAGCCGATTCAAAAATGTACAAAAACATCATGAAAATATCTATAGCCGTTATGTTGCTTGCGGGTTTTGTAATAAAGATTGTTGGCCCCAAAATAATCATGTATTTTATCAAAGACAAACTGATTGACGAGGCAATACTCGCAAATCACCAAGTAATAGCTGATGAGACTACTATAAAGAAGATATCGTGGACAGATGCGATAATGTCCAATAAGGGGAGAGGAAGCCAAATAAGAGGAAGTCTTTTTGCAGGAATAGTTATGCTGGACATTATAGATGCGTTGGCCAATGTTTATAGCGGTGAATTTTATATTCTCTTTGGCACGGCGGCAAGATTTGAAATTACAAACCGGATTTTCTCTCTTTTGCAAGTATCTGATTTTTTTAACTGGAAAACAAACACCTTAATCCTTTTAATTGCTGTTTGTACTTCTATCGTATTTGTGTTTTTCTCTCTTAAGTCAGAGGAGAAAAAATATTTTGTTTTAGGGCTGGGCGTTTTTTTTGCAGATGTGGTTTGGCTTTCTATAAAAGATCAAAGAGTGAGCGTTGTTCTTCACTTGGTGATCTTTTTTGTGACATTTTTAAACCTAATTGGCTTTGCTTCCCAAGTTCGAAATGGCGAGACAGAAGATGATCGTCAGTCCGCGGATATCAAGACCATTGACAACGATAGTTTTAAAGAATTCTGAACCGGTATGTGCGAGAAAAAACTCACCGGTTTCCCGGCGGTCGTCGGCAAGCGGCCGACCATCCTGATACTCGGTTCGATGCCGGGCGAGCGATCGCTGACGATGCGCGAATATTACGGCCACCCGCAAAATAGTTTCTGGCGCATCATGGGAACACTTTGCGGCGCGGTGCCCGAACTGCCGTATGAACAGCGACTCGCCGCCCTGAAACGGCATGGCATCGCGCTGTGGGATGTCCTCAAGCACTGCGAACGGATCGGCTCGGGCGACGGCGACATCCGCCGTGAAAGCGAGGTGCCCAACGCCATCGGCGACCTGTTGAGGAAACACCCGACGATACGGGCGGTGGCGCTCAACGGCGGCAAGGCGCGGCAGGCGTTCCGCCGCCACATCTGGCCGACGCTCCCCGACGCGGTCACCGCGCGCCTCACAATACTGGAACTTCCCTCGACGAGCCCCGCCTGCGCAATGATATCTTATAAGGAGAAGTTGCATCGCTGGCGTGAAGTGGAACGGTTCCTCAGATCCACTCGCGCAGAAGGTTGATCGCCGGGCAGACATGTATCCCTTCGGGGGTCAGATAATCCTTCTTCCCCTCGAAATGGATCTGATAGGCAGGCACCTTCGGATATTTTGCTGAAAGGTACCGGAGACCCCGCGCGATATCGTCATCGCCGTACTTGCACTCGACGAAAAGTATCGGCTTGCGGTCCTGCAACAGGACGAAGTCGACCTCGCGCCCGTCCACATCGCGGAAGTAGCGCACCTCCATGTCGTAGCCCTCGGTGTCCTCGCGGTAGGCGGCATATTTCAGCAGATGGATCGCCACCATATTCTCGAACCGCTTGCCGGGATCGGGGACGAGCGTCCAGTCGAAATGGTAGTGCTTGCGCTCCTTTTTGACCGCCCGGATGGCCGGACCGCCGAAGGGGGCGATGCGGACGATGGCGTAGAGCCGCTCGAAGATATCGAGCCAGTGCGACACCGCCTTGTGACTCACCTGCAGGTCCTCGCGCAGGGCGTTGGCCGAAAGCGGAGAGGCGACCAGTTCGGGAAGCCGTAGCATGAGCCGTTCCATCGCGTCGAGATCGCGGAGCTGTTCGAGATTCGCCACTTCGTCACGCACCAGCCGCGTTCGGTATTCGCGCGACCAGCGGCGCGCTTCGGTCTCGGAGCCCGACAGGAACGGTTCGGGGAAGCCGCCGAGCGTCAGAAGCGTTGCCAACTCCTTCGGCGTTTTCATGCCGAGTTCGGCCGCCGACAGCGGGAAGAGCCGCAGATAGTGGTAGCGTCCCTGCAACGAATCGCCGCCGTGCCGGTAGAGGTCGAGCCGCGCACTGCCGGTGACGAGGATGCGGCGCGTGGCGGCGTCGCGGTCGAAGAGTCCTTTGAGAAAGGCGCGCCACAAGCGGTATTTGTGTATCTCGTCGAACACGAGGAGCGGCGTGTCGGGTAGTTCCCGTTTCAGTATCCGGTCGCGGTCCTCGGCGATGTCCCAGTTGAGGTAACCCTTTTTGCCGCCGAGCAGGCGCTTGGCGATGGTGGTCTTGCCGACCTGTCGTGGCCCGCCGAGAAAGACCATCTTTTTCGTCAGGTCTTTTTCGATCTGCGCTTCAAGATACCGTTTCATGTCAGTTTTCCTCCCATTTCGCTACCGGCACAGGATACGAGTAATTTTGCCTGAAGTCAAAAAAACTCGCGAGTATTTTTGCCTATGGGTGAAAAAACTCGCGCGAATGTTATTGGCCAGTCCCGCTTGTGCGATGATATCCTATGCGGAAAAGTTAAGCCGGTGGCGTGAGGTGGAGCGATCCCTTACGATCCGGCGAGCGCCTCGCGTACCTTGTGGGCCAGATCGTTCATCGAGAACGGCTTTTGCAGGAAATGCACCCCGTGGTCGAGCACCCCGTGGTGGGCGATGACATTGGCGGTGTAGCCCGACATGAAGAGCCGTTTCATATCGGGGTAGAGCGATAGCAGGTTCCGGGCGAGTTCGCGCCCGTTCATCTCGGGCATGACCACATCGGTGAACAGGAGATGTATCGTGCCGGCGTGTTCACGCGCCAGCCGTATCGCCTCGCCCGGCGTCGCGGCCGATATCACCGTGTAGCCGAGGATCTCGAGCATCTTGCGGGCGATGTCACGGATCATCGTTTCGTCCTCGACAAGCAGTATCGTCTCGCCGCCGCCGACCGTCGCGACCGGTGCCTCCGTCTTCGGCTCCACGGGCGGCCGCTCGGTGCAGAGAGGCAGATATATCCGGAAGGTGGTGCCGCGCCCCGGTTCGCTGTAGACATTGATGAAGCCGTTGTTCTGCCGGACGATGCCGTAGACGGTGGAAAGTCCGAGACCGGTCCCTTTCCCGCGATCCTTCGTGGTGAAAAAGGGCTCGA
>JAKQHE010000180.1 GCA_029573155.1 bacterium | reverse complement strand
AGCCGCTTCACCTCGCTGTCGAGGAACCGCCGCTCCTCGGCGGCGTCGACCCCCGGCACCGAGAGGTGATGCGCGATCTCCTCGATACGACCGGGCGAGATATAGCGATGCACCCCGTCGGTGCACAGCAGTAGTTTGTCGTTGACGCGGACATCGATGGCGCGGACATCGACCTCGACCGACGATGCGAGCCCTACGGCGCGGGTCAGCGTGTTCGAAAGACCGGCGTCTATCCCGCGCACGGCGCCGTAGGTCTCCTGATAGTCGCGTTGCATGGTATGGTCGGCCGAGAGTTGTATCGCCATCGCGTTGCGGATGAGGTAAAGTCGCGAGTCGCCCACATGGAACAGGAACCCCTCCGTATCGACAAGAAGCAGGCCTGTCAGCGTGGTCCCCATCTTGCCGGCGCTCCGGCTCTTTTTCGCCTCCTCGTACACCGCCGTGTTGGCGTGGCGGGCCGCATCGGCAACGAGATCCATGACCTGCCGGCGGTTCTCCTCGCTCCGGGTCAGGCGGAACGACTGCACGACCGGGAAGTGTTCGGTGAGGAACTGTTCGACCGCCTCGACCGCCAGATGAGAGGCCACCTCGCCGTGCTTGCCGCCGCCCATGCCGTCGGCGACCACATAGAGCCCCCGGTCGGGCCACTCGAGCAGCCAGTCCTCGTTGTTGGAGCGCCGGCGGCCTATGTCGGTGATGCATGAGGAGACGAAGTGCATGAGCGCTCCCTTTTCGTGCCCGGAAAAATATCGTACGGGGATGGCAAAGTCAACTTTTGGCTTGCGGGGAAAAAGAAAAATGGCGCGGTCGACCGGACTTGAACCGGCGGCCTCCGACGTGACAGGCCGGCGTTATAACCAACTTAACTACGACCGCGCCTCAAAGAACCAAATGGTGGGTGCTACAGGACTCGAACCTATGACCACCGGCGTGTAAAACCGATGCTCTACCAGCTGAGCTAAGCACCCGACCAACGGCGCCATTGTTACCGGAGAACGCCGTTTTGTCAACTTATTTTTTATCGCGCGCGGGTGGACTTTTCCTCTTTTTATGTTATGATGCGCCCATCTGACCGAGGTATGGCATGCAGGAACTTCGCGCCCTTTCGGTCCTCGACGGTCGCTATGCGAAACAGGTCGAGGAACTTCGCGACATCTTTTCGGAATACGGCCTGATACGGCGGCGCGTGCTCGTCGAGACGCTCTGGCTCGAGTTCCTGCTCGGCGATCTGGGACTCGCCCCGGCGACCGCCGGCGACATCGAGGCGATCCGGCAGGTCGCGGCGGGATGCAACCTCGAGGCGGCGAAACTCGTCAAAGAATATGAGAAGAAGACCAACCACGATGTGAAGGCGGTGGAATATTTCGTCAAAGAACAACTCGCCGCGGCGGGACTCGCGCGGCTCGGCGAGTGGACCCATTTCGCCTGCACCTCGGAGGATATCAACAACGCCGCCTACGCCCTGATGCTCCGCGACGGTCGCGACGCGCTGCTCGGCCGGATCGAAGAGTTGCGCGACGCGCTGGCCGACCGCGCGGCGCAGTGGCGCGCCGTCCCTATGATGGCTCGCACCCATGGCCAGCCGGCGAGCCCGACCACCGTCGGCAAGGAACTGGTCGTCTTCGCCTCCCGGCTCGACCGCGAGATAGCGAAACTGCGCGACTGGCGCCCCGAGGCGAAACTGAACGGCGCGACCGGCAACTTCAACGCCCATGCCGCCGCTCTACCCGGGATCGACTGGATCGCCGCGTCGGAACGGTTCCTGCGCGAAAGACTCGATGTGACCCCGCTCCTCTACACGACCCAGATAAATCCCTATCACCACATCGCCGAACTCCTGCAGGCACTCGTCCGCGTTTCGCGGACGGTGACCGACATCGACCGCGATGTCTGGGGCTACATTTCATTCGGCTACTTCCGCCAGCGGACCGTCGCCGGCGAGGTCGGCTCCTCGACGATGCCGCACAAGGTCAACCCGATAGATTTCGAGAACAGCGAAGGGAACTGCGGCGTCGCCGTCGCGCTGATGGAGCACCTTTCGGCGAAACTGCTCGTCAGCCGGTTCCAACGCGACCTTTCCGACTCGACGACGCTCCGCGATCTCGGCGCGCTGTTCGGCCACCTCCTCATCGCCCTCAAAAGTACGCTGAAAGGACTCGGCAAACTGGAACTGGACGAGACGACCCTGCGCGCCGACCTCGACGCGAACCCTGAACTGCTCGCCGAAGCGATACAGACGGTGATGCGGCGGTATGGCGAGGAACGGCCCTACGAACGGCTGAAGGAACTGACACGCGGTGAGCGGGTGTCCCGCGAGGCGCTCGCGGCCTTCATCGATACGCTCGCCAAGGTCCCGGAAAAAGAGCGGAAGCGGCTGCGGGCCCTGACCGCCGCCGATTACACCGGCCTCGCGACGGCGCTCACCGACCGGTACCTCGCCGGGCGGGGGAAACCATGATCGGACGGTTCATCGAGTTCGGGAAACACCTCATCGAAGTAAGCCGTTACGACCCCGAGATAGACCTCGACCGTTGGCGGGAACAACTGTTCACCGTCATCTATCCGCTCACCTGGGTCGTGGGACTCGCCGCCTGCGTCGGCACCCTGCACAGCGCCTTCGCCGAAGATCGTTACGTCTATCCGCTCCTCGCGGTATCGGCCTATCTGCTCGTCATGGGGATCATGGGGTTGCGACGGCTCGGCGTCCGTACCCGCATGACGATCGCGTTGCTTGTCTTCTTCTCCAGCGTCTTTTACCAAAGTTCGCCTCTGATCGGCTATCTGTTCCTTTTCTCGTTCCCGCCACTCGTCGCGACGCTCGTGAGTTTCCGCGCCGCGCTGTCGGCGATCATGGCGAACATCCTGCTGTTCATACTCCTCTCTTACCATTTCGCCTCGATGGACCTCGACCTGAGCCGGTTCGGCGTCGGGTCGATCGACCAGTGGATACTGTACGGCATCGTGTTCCTGTTCCTCGACATCATCATCACCGCCTGCTTCGGCCTGTTGACCAAGGGGCTTGCGCAGATCATCGTCCTCGAGCGCGATTCGCGCCGGATGATCGCCGAAAAGGAGCGGCGGCTCGAGGAGGAGATACTGCGGAGCGCCCGGATGCGGGAATCGCTCTCCGAGACCGAACGCAAGGCCGCCTTTTACATCTCGCACGACCGGCTCACCACCCTGCCTAACCGCGAGGCGTTCATGCAGCGGGTCGGCGTCGAGATCATGCGGGCGCGCAACCGCGGACAGGTCTTTTCGATCGCCTCGGTCGGCATAGACAAGTTCAAGCACATCAACAGCATATACGGTCCGTCCGGCGGCGACGCGGTGCTCGTCGCCTTCACCGAACGGCTCCGGACGCTCGTGCGCGACAACGATGTCATCGGCCGCACCGGCGACGACCGCTTCATGCTCCTGTTCTCCGATCTCGCGCGGGTCGAGGATGTGCTCGCCGTGCTCGCCAAACTCTGGGAGACCATCGAGCGCCCGTTCCAGGTCATCGGGCAGGAGATCCGCATATCGGCGAGCATCGGGCTCTGTTTCTTCCCCCACGACGCCAAATCACCCGAGGATCTTCTGAAGAATTCCGAGACCGCGATGTTCGCTATCAAGGAGGCGGGCGGCGGCGCCCACCGGTTCTTCGACGCGCAACTCAACACCGACATGACCGAACGCATCAATCTCGAACGGATGCTCCGTACCGCCGTCACACAGGACCAGTTCGTCCCCTTCTTCCAACCCAAGGTTGACCGCTACGGCTACCTGCTCGGCATGGAGGCGCTCATCCGCTGGCACGCCCCGACCGGACTCATCATGCCCGACCGCTTCATACCGCTCGCCGAGCAGAACGGCATCATCCTCGACATCGGCGAACGGGTGCTGTACCGCGCCTGCCGCCAGAACCGCGATTGGCAGGAACAGGGGCTCGTTCCCAAAAAGGTGTCGGTCAATCTCTCGCCGTTCGAGTTCCGTCACCCCGACCTCGTCCGCTCCATCGAAAGCACGATACATAAAAGCGGGCTCGACCCGATGTGGCTCGAACTCGAGATAACCGAGAGCGGCATCGCGCGCAACGAACAGGACGCCATCGTGAAACTCGCGCAACTGCACGACATGGGCATCTCGCTCTCGATAGACGATTTCGGCACCGGGTATTCGGCGCTCTCGCGCCTCAGGGATTACCCCATCGACACACTCAAGATAGACAAGAGTTTCATCGACAACATCCCGCAGGACAAACGGTCGGTGACCATCGTCATCTCGCTCATTAAACTGGCGCACAACCTCGGGTTCAAGGTGGTCGCCGAAGGGGTCGAGCGACCCGAGCAGTTGGAGTTCCTCGTCCTGCAGGGATGCGACCAGTTCCAAGGCTATTTTTTCAGCAAACCGCTCTCCGCGGAGGAGTTCGAGAAGAAACTCCAGCCGCAGGTGATCATGTCGTAATTCGCCCTTCTGTTTTTTTGCTTCCCGACGAAAAAGTGATACAATGCTTCAAAGAAAATATTCGTCTGCGGGGTGGCATCATGAACCGTATCGCGTGGTTATCGGTCGTGTTGGTCGCGCTGTTCCTCGTCGCCTGCGAGAGCAACGAACCGGGGGGGGATCCGGCTCCACTACTCGTGGGTGGACAGCGA
Source organism: bacterium (assembly GCA_029573155.1). GTDB lineage: Bacteria > UBP6 > UBA1177 > UBA1177 > JAKLFG01 > JAKLFG01. The sequence goes on along the minus strand of JAKQHE010000180.1, from coordinate 766 downwards.
GGGGAACGACCTCACGCCACCCGACCTAACCCAACTGTTCGCGTGGGGCGAACTGAAGTACGGGGCCGAGACCAAGACCACCGAGGCGGTCTGGATGGGCGACGACGACGCGACGCTCCGCTTCACCGGGCTCCCCTACGGCGTCTCGATGTCCCTGACGCTCACGATGCGTGCCGCCGACACCGACGGCGACGATTCCGACATCGTCGGGCTTGACGATGTTCCCGAGGTGCGCACCGACAATATCGTCTATTACTGCACCTCGCAGGCATTCTCCCTGACCCGCGGCACGGTGACCGATGTCAACAACGCCTGCGTCATGCAGGAAGGACCGGCAGCCGGCGAAGGGAACAAGCCGGGCGCCCCGGTCATGACCCTTTCTTACACCGACGACGATGATAAAGAGACCACCATCGATACCGCCACCGAATTCAAGACCCCGAAAAAGATCATCGCGATAGAATTCACCGCACCGAACGACAACTTCGACACCGTGGTCGTCGCCAACGACACCGGGTTCGCGCTGGGCCGGAAAGAATATCCCAAACCGGAGAAGGCGAACGGCGCTTACCGCATTGAAAGCCACGACCTTGACGACGGGCTTCCCGTCACCACCGACGGTTCTCGCACCATCGCGCTGAAACTCCGCAACGCCCTCGGCTTTGAATCGCTCGCCGCGAGCCGGACGATATTCCTCGACACCGCTGCTCCCGGGCTGATGCTATCGACCAACAAGGATGTTCTCAACGCCTTGGATCAGCTCATC
>JAKQHE010000137.1 GCA_029573155.1 bacterium | reverse complement strand
TTCCCATGCCTTCCGGATGAGGATATCGACATCGCGAATATCGAGACCCGATGACCAGAAGTCGTCCCAGTACATGGCCAGTTCTCCGTTGGCGATGGAGAAGTCGAGGGTACTGCCGATGTTCACATAGGCGAGCCGCGTGAAGGTCTCCTTATCGCGGATGTTGATGCCGTTGTCGTCGCCGACATAGAGTTTGTCATTGTAGAGTTGGATACGGTACTGGTAGTTGTAGGGAGTGCTGTAGAATTGAAGCGAGGTCAGGGTGTCGGGGTTGACGGTATCGAACCGGTAGATGCCGCCGCTGGTGGCGGCGTACATGATGTCGCCGTCGGCGACTTCGAGGTCATAGACGCGCCGGTTGGTGGTGAAGGTGCTCTTCAGCACCAGCGCGTTCGGGTCGCTGATGTCGTAGACGCGGATCGTGCTGTTGGTGCCGACATAGAGCCGGTCGCCCTTCCCGGCGACGCTGTAGACGGTCGTGCCGATGGAGAAGGTCTTGTACCACGGGTGCGTGAAGGGTTGGCAAATCGGACCGAGGATGGAACCGCTGCGGAGGATGCCCGACTCTTCACTGAGACAATATCCTTCCTCTTCGACAGCGGGCGTAAAACCCATGAAATCAACCGTTGCATCAACGACTGATACGACACCATCTTCGTAACGGTAAAGAGTCGAGGTGTTCTGTTTCAGTGTGTCAAGAGAAGCCGCAATTACCCGTGAACCAGCGGCAAAAACCTTCATCGTCGCGATAGGAATCGACGAAAGGAGAACCATCTGTTCGATGCCATTCTCTTCGGAGAATCGGTAGAGCGAAGTGCCCCCCGTTCCCGTGACGGTAAAATACATGCCATCCTCCGTCACCGTCAACGAAGCAAACGACGGCCGCGTATCGGATGGAAGAATCGTCGTACTCCGCATATTCCATACATCGCCGTTCTCGTCATAGGAAAAAACCGCTAAATGGTTGTTGGAACCATAAGTCAGCACATAGAGCGTCATATTCATCGTGCCAAGTCGGAGGGTGCGGATTCCGTTAGCCGGAATGGATGCAAGTGATATATAGTTGAAATTGTTCCCCTCGTCTACAATCTTGCCAAAAATCGGCGCAAAGTTGTAGCTCGCGAATGGATCGTCGTCAATTGACGGTTCCATTGAACGCACAAGCGATCCGGCGGCATACAAAACACCCGATTTTTGCGCGGACGAGGCATACCTCATATCCACGCCGTTGCGGATCGGTTTACCTACCGTTTCGTATGCGCCGCTATGTGCTGGCGAAAGGAAATGAGAACTTTCCTTCCAGTAATATACCGCCGGACCGCTCGCAGTCGCAACGATTGCCTGACGCCCCGGTTGCACCGGATTTTTGCTCAATTGGAGATGATCGGCTACAAGGGAAGCGCGATAAAAATAATCGGGCGTTAAAAACCCCGGCTCGGAAACAGGACCGCTGGGGTCGAGAAGACCCGGATAGATCAAGTCATGCATGAGTTCATGCGGATAATGCCAATGATTGAATTTCCCCGCCACGGTATTTCTCGGTTCTTGCGTGAACCATTTCATGAGATATACCATCTCCGCTTTTGACGAAGCCCAGTTGGGCATAAAATTGCTATTTAAAATATTATAATCTATGACCTCATCGCCGGTAACCCGCGAGTTCTCGAAGTAGGATGGGTTGATCTTTTCGTCGCTTCCGAAACCCACGGTATATGCCGATTGTTCGAAAGTTCGTGCGGGGCCATGGGAGAAGCGGGCGGCGTGAAAGATGGGATCAACTTCGGTAAAATACTCCTTCTGGGTTCGCCCGCCGTAAAGAGAGAGCCGGTTCACATCGTCCCATTCGGCAATGGATGTGACATTGTATATAATGGCGAGATCTTCCTGCCATTCCCACGCGACAGAGCTATCTGCCGCGCAGGTTCCCGTAATTGCATTGCGCTTGCGATAGGGTAAGATAGAACCGGAACCCTCGCAGGGGGTGTCAGTGTAGAGACGGTTCGGAGCCCGGTTGACCGGTTGCCAAGAGAGTTGGTTGCTATAATCCCCGTTTCTTATCTCGTTCGGTTTTGCGTGATTAAGTCCGCAGGCCCCGCTGGGATTACAATCTTGTCGGGAAAGATCGTCGCTTCCACAGTAACAGTGGTAACTCGAGAGGTAGGTCTGGTCGGTCGGATCGCCGTTCCATGTTTCTTTCAGACCGATGGAGGAATCAATTTTGATCGTTTCGTTATGATGAACGGTGACATCGTAATGGCAAAGGCGAAGGAAACCCCACTCTCCACTAGCGAGGGAGCATTGTTTGTTGGCGGGGGTCTCATCCCGTTTCGATGGATAAAGATCGGCGACGGTGTAATAGACCTTTTCGTCGACATCGTCGCGCAAAAAATCGCCGTCACGATCACAGATGGCGTTGTCTCGGGAAAAGGGACAAACATCATCAATGTTTATCCAGCCGTCTTGATCGTTATCTGCGAACATCCAATTCCAGCGAGCATAATACGGAGCCGAAGCGTAGTTGGGGGAAAAGGGATTTTGCCCCTGTATGTCGAGAACAAGATCATTCACGACATCCGAAAAGAAATTAAATCCGGGTACAATTTCGACACGATAAGTGTATATGACTCGTTCGTATCCTTCATTAACAACTTTATTGATAAAAGTTGTTGCCAATGAGGAGATGTCTATGGTAAGGGAACTGTTTGCGACAGAGTCGATAAGATCGCACGCATCGGTGCTACCCGGGATGAATCCCGCAATGATATCGTAAAGAATTTCGCACCCCAAGTTGTTGATTTGCCAGACGCAGTCACTTTTGACCATTTTAAGGGAGCCATCAGAATCTTTACTTATGTTGAATAGGATGTCGAACGAAGCGATGCATAATGTGCCATCCACATGCAAATCAAATCCCAGATAACCGCCAGAAGGCGTATTCTCGTTCCGATAGAACTTAAAAAAAACGCCCTCACGACCATCTTCTATGCGTATAGGAGCTCCGCTGTCATTGACAGCATTATTCAATTTTTCGCTGAATATTCGCGTAAAAATATCATTCGAGAAATGTATTTCTTCAAGCGTACCGGCTTGTTGAATTTCTTCATAGCTTCCAGCAGGCAAAATGGGAGCAGAATCATAAGCAATAGGTTCGGTTCCCACCGTAACATTAGCGGCGATGCCTTGCGATTCGAGCGCAAAAGAAGAGGGGGGGGAAATCGCCAACTCGGCGTTTCCGCTTTCTATTGTCAACCCTTGAACGGGGAAAGATTGATTCATCGAGATCAAATCAACACAGGGGATATCTTTGTTCGCCAAAGAAGAAAAAATAACGCTTTCTAAGTTGGTCATAGGTGCTAGCATATCAAGCAAGTCAGTTATCTGAAGATGCAAGAGTATAGTGCGCCATATTTTCTTGCTTGGATCGTTGGTGTCCGGCATAAGCATAAGTGCCGCTGTAACGAACATGGTGGGGGCATTTTCGTCATAATTAAGGGACCCATACATAGGGGAATAAGAAAAAGTTTTGAAAAAGTCATTGTAATATCGATCAATCTCCAACGAACCGGAAGATATATCAGAAAACTTTATGAAAATAAGCATTTGATTTTTTTCGTTTAAGGGTTCGTCGTTGATTTCTGAGGGGAAAAGGATATCTTCGGCAACATAAAACTCTTTAATTCGACTAAAGGTTTCTCGTCCCAGAAGAACATCGGTCGCGACGAGTTTTGCGGTGACGAGTCCTTGGCTATCAAGCGGGATAGTCCCGAGGTTTTCGTTGAGTTTGTTAAGTATTATCTTCTCGAAAAGATCTTTTCTCATCTTTACGAGGAGCGGTTTTCCCGAACCACCCGCTCCAGTCGTCGATGCTTGTAAGGGCTCAAGAGAAAGAGAGAGCAGAAAGAAGAGAAAAAGAACGATTAGGGGGGGGGCAACCACACGGAAACACTCATAACCCCCGCCTTTCATAATGACCTCCCTTGAAAGTGATGATATCCCACGCAAAAAGAATCTACCATGTGGGAGGATGAGAGTCAAGAGGGAAAGAGAGGGATTTTTTTCACAGGATATTCTTCAGCATCTTGCCGGTGAGCGACCGGGCGCTCCTTGCCACCTCTTCCGGCGTGCCGCAGGCGACGATCTCGCCGCCCTTGCCGCCGCCCTGCGGGCCGAGATCGATGATATGGTCGGCGCACTTGATGATGTCGGGGTTATGCTCGATGATGAGGACCGACGCCCCCCGGTCGACGAGCCGGTTCAGGATGACGAGCAGTTTCCTGATGTCGTCGAAATGGAGCCCCGTCGTCGGCTCGTCGAGGATGTAGAGCGTCCGGTCGGCCTTCTTCTTTGCGAGTTCCTTCGACAGTTTCACGCGCTGCGCCTCGCCGCCCGACAGCGTGTGGGCCGGCTGGCCGAGCGCGATGTAGCCCAGCCCGATGTTGTGGAGGAGTTCCAGTTTGCGCCGTATCGCCGGAAAGGGCTGGAACAGGTCGACCGCCTCGTCCACCTCCATCTCAAGCACATCGTAGATGCTTTTTCCCTTGTACTTTATCTCGAGCGTGTCGGGATTGAACCGCTTGCCGCCGCAGTCGGGGCAGGTGACATAGGTGTCGGGCATGAAGTTCATCTCGATGCGGATGAGTCCCGCCCCCTCGCACCGCTCGCACCGACCGCCCTTGACATTGAACGAGAACCGGCCCGGCAGGTAGCCGCGGGCCCGCGATTCGGGCAGTTGGGCGAACAGGTCGCGTATCGGGCCGAACGCCTGCGTGTAGGTCGCCGGGTTACTGCGCGGTGTCTGGCCGATGGGCGACTGGTCTATCTCGAGGAACTCGTCGAGTGTGCCTGTCACCGAGAATCTCTTCGCCGGCGCCGGTTTCCCTTCGAGCATCGGGAGAAGCGTCTCCATGATGAGCGACGATTTGCCCGAACCCGACACGCCGGTCACCGCGCACAGCACCCCGAGCGGGACGGCGACATCTATGTTCTTGAGGTTGTTGGTCCGCGCGCCGGTCAGCCGTATCCAGCCGGAGGGCTTGCGCCGCTTTTTCGGCGCCGGTATCGCCAGTTCGCCGGAAAGGTATCTGCCGGTGAGCGATCGTTTCACCGCGCCGATGCCCTTCGCCGGTCCGGCATAGAGCAGTTCGCCTCCCTTGCGTCCCGCACCGGGACCGAGATCGACGATGATGTCGGAGGCCTCCATGATGTCGCGGTCGTGTTCGACGACGATGACATTGTTCCCCTGATCGCGCAGGTTGCGCAGGATCGATATCAGTTTCTCGGTGTCGGCGGCGTGCAGGCCGATGGAGGGCTCGTCGAGGACATAGGTGACGCCGGTCAGCGCGCTCCCGATCTGCGTTGCGAGGTGTATCCGTTGCGCCTCGCCGCCCGAGAGCGTGGCGGTCTTCCGGTTGAGCGTGAGATACCCGAGCCCGACGCGGTCGAGAAAGCCGAGCCGCGCATGTATCTCGGCTGCCGGCTTGTGCGCCACCTCCTTCTGGAAGTCGGTGAAGCCCAACCGCTTCTCGTCGCCGAAGACCTTCGCGAGATCCTCCACCGGCAGTTCGCCCATCTCGTGGATGTTCATCCCGGCCACCGTCACCGCGAGCGCCTTGGGCTGGAGCCGTTTCCCGCCGCAGGTGTCGCACACCCCCTCGACGAGGTATTTCGCCAGTTCCTCGCGGATCATCTCGCTCGTCGTCTCGCGGTACCGCCGCTCGAGCGCCGTGATGACCCCCTCGAACGGGCGGTCGAAGTCGTGCTTCATGTTCTCGGTCCTCACCGAGAACTTTATCTGCTCCTCGCTGCCGTAGAGTATCGCCTTGCGTATTTTTTCGGGCAACTTGTTGAGCGGCGTCTTTTTATCGGCGCCGTAGTGGTCGAGCAGTTGCTCTATCATCTGCGTCGTGAAGTTCCACAGCGACGGTATCGCGCCGCGGGTCGGCGGCTTCTCGGGGTTCGTCACGATGAGTTTCTCTTCCATCCGCATCGTGAAGCCGAGCCCGTTGCAGGTCGGGCACGCTCCGGCGGGGCTGTTGAACGAGAACGATCGCGGCTCTATCTCATCGTAATAGATGCCGCAGTACGGGCACCCGAACTGCTCGCTGTAGAGTTTCATCGTCCCGTCGGCGAGATGGAGGAGCAGTTTCCCTTCCCCTTTCCGGAGCGCCGTTTCGACCGAGGCGCGGATGCGGTTCAGGTCGGCCCCGTCGCGCACCGCGATCCGGTCCACGACGATACCGATGTCGTGTTTCTTCTGCTTGTCGAGTTTCGGCATCTCGCCGTCGAGCCGGTATTCGGTCCCGTCGATGAGGAGCCGCACGAACCCTTCGCCGCGCAGGTCGTCGAACAGTTTCTCGTAGGTCCCCTTGCGTCCCGACACGACGGGGGCGACGAGCCGCAGTTTCTCGCCCGACAAGCGCTGTATCTCCTCGACGATGCGAGCGGCGGGGGTCTTTTCGACGACACGGCCGCACTGATGGCAGTGGACCGTCCCGGCGCGGGCGAACAGCAGCCGCAGGTAGTCGTAGATCTCGGTGGTGGTGCCGACGATCGAGCGGGGGCTCTTGTTGAGGCCGCGCTGTTCTATCGCGATGCTGGGCGACAGCCCTTCGATATGTTCGACATCGGGTTTCTCGGACAGTTCGAGGAACTGACGGGCGTAACTGGAGAGCGATTCGACATAGCGGCGCTGGCCTTCGGCGTAGATGGTGTCGAAGGCGAGCGAGGTCTTGCCCGAACCGGAGACGCCGGTGATGACCACGATCTTTTCGTGCGGTATCTCGAGGTCGAACCCTTTGAGATTGTGGTGACGGACCCCTTTGAGCGATATGGCGCGGGACATGATAACTCCTTAATACCTTTACAGGAACAACAGCAAACTGACCGCCATCACCGCCATCCCGGCGACGAGTCCGTAGATGGCGAGGTGATGTTCTCCGTATTTCTCGGCGGTCGGCAGGAGTTCGTCGAGCGAGATATAGACCATGATCCCCGCCACCAGCGCGAAGACGATGCCGAACATCGTCTCGCCGATGAAGGCGCGGAGCAGGAAATAACCGATGAGTGCGCCGACCGGTTCGGCTAAACCCGACAGAAAGGAAAGGGTGAATGCCCGTTTCTTGCTGCCGGTGGCGTAGTAGACCGGCACCGACACGGCGATACCCTCGGGGATGTTGTGGATCGCGATGGCGACCGCGATGCTGATGCCGAGCGTGGGGTCCTGCAGGCCGCCGATGAAGGTCGCGAGCCCCTCGGGAAAGTTGTGGATGCCGATGGCGAGCGCCGAGAAGAGGCCCATCCGGAGCAACGCCTTCTTCTGCGTCGCGTCGGTCGGGGCGTCTCCCACCTCGCGCATCTCATGCGGGTTCTCGAACGACGGCACCAGGTTATCGATGAGCGCGATGAGCGCGATGCCGCCGAAAAAGGCGAGCACGGCCGCCCAGTTGCCGAGCCGTGCGCCGTGCGCCGCGACGAGGTAACCCTTCGCCTTGACGAATATCTCGACGAGCGACACATAGATCATCACCCCCGCCGAAAAGCCGAGCGAAACGGCGAGAAAACGGGGGTCGAACTTCTTAGCGAAGAAGGCCATCGCGCTCCCGACGCCGGTGGCAAGACCGGCGAAAAGGGTCAGCGCAAAGGCGAAAAGGATGTTCTCCCACGGCATGTCGGGTACCTCCGAGCGCTATCGTACGCGGAACGGGGCACTTGTAAAATTTTCGTTGCGTATCGTGAAAGAACGGGTCCGACCCCCGCAGGGACCGGACCCGGTATGAAAAGATGGCGCGCCCGACATGACTCGAACATGTAACCTTCTGATCCGTAGTCAGATGCTCTATCCAATTGAGCTACGGGCGCACAAGTGAACAAGTGGCGGAGAGGGAGGGATTCGAACCCTCGGTGGGATTTGAGTCCCACACCCGCTTAGCAGGCGAGTACCTTCGGCCAAACTCGGACACCTCTCCATGTATTGAATGGCGGAGGAGGTAGGATTCGAACCCACGGAGGAACTTGCGTCCCTCAACGGTTTTCAAGACCGCCTCCTTAGACCACTCGGACACTCCTCCGTTGAGAAAGAACAAAGCGTTATCATATTTGTGAAAACAGCCCGATTGTCAACTTATTTTTTGCTCCTTTTCCTTGATTATCGGCCTTCTCGCGTTAGTATGACGGGGACTTGTGAGGCGGTATTATGCGGCGTTCGTACCTGATAGGCATCCTGACACTGGCGGGGATCGCGACGGCGTGCTCCTCCCTCCAGAAGGCGGTCGCTCCGCCGACCCCTTCGTTCAGCGCGGTCCGGAACGAACTGGTCATCTGCGAGACGAACGAGGCGGCGGCGGTCTGCGAGGATCGAACGCGCGACCACCTGCGTCACCCGTGGGGCCCCGCCGAGCAGGCGGAACTGCGCTATTTCCTCGCCCGCTTCCTTGCAAAACAGGGTCGTCACGATAAGGTGGTGCTCCTGCTCCGCGATCTTCCCGAGGGTACCCACTACCTCCGCGACGGCCGGAAACTCGGCGCCGAGAGCGCCTTTGCGGCGGGCGACTGGAACGGCGCCATCGATTTTTCGCTCGCGGTCTATCTCTCGCTTTCCCCGGAAGAAAAGATACCGATGTCGCGCATAGTGTTCCTTTCCTACCTCTACCGTGGCGACACCGAGAAGGCGGCACGGTGGTACGCCAAACTGAACGCCGAGAAACGGGCGGCGTCGGACCGCGAGAAGGATGAGTTCCTTTCCCGCGATCTGGCGGTCCGCGAAAAATTCGACCGTGCGTTGGCTCGTTTCGAGGGGCGGGAAGAACCCGCGACTCCCGTGGCCCCCACAGCCCCCGTCGCCACCGAGGCGCCCGTCGAGGCGCTTCCCGAGATGGCGCCGCCCATCGCGGAGGTCCCGGTCCCCGGGGATGCCGTCCTGCCGTCGCTCGACCAGACGCCCGACTGGGGGAAGGTGTGCCTGTTCCTCTCCGACGAGGACCGGTGGCGCAAGGTCAACGAGGTGGTCGAGGTCTTCTTCGACTGGATGCTCAAGGAGCGGCCCCAGGATCCGCTGACCCCGGTGGCGCTCCGCTATCTCACCGAGGAGGATCTCGAACGGGCCTTCGCCAAGGCGAAGGAGGAACGCTGTTTCGCCGGTATCGGGCCGCTGTTCAGCGAATTCGCCGCCGAGGATCTCGCGCGACTCTCGGCCGCGACGCCGCTCCCGCTTCTCGGCTTCACGCCGTGGTTCTCCGATACCCCCGGTCTGCTCTTCAACATGAAATACACCAAGGACCGCGAGGCGGCCGACATCGTGTCGTGGCTCGTCTCGCGCGGGCAGGGACGATTCGCCATCGCCTATCCCGATGATATCGCCGGTCGCCGCCTGCGTGACCTGTACTGGTCGGCCATCGAGACGGCGGGAGGCGCGGTGACCGACGCGCTCGCCTTCGGGCCGGGCGACAAGGCGCTCCTCGACGATGTCGAAGACATGCTCTCGCTGCCGGAGAACTACCGGTCGTTCCTCTACCGGTTCAGACAGGAGAACGCCGACAGGTATAAGACGCCCACCATGATGAAACGGGCGCTCGACCGCATCGAGAAAGTGACGCCGCTGCAGGCCGATCTCGACACGCTGATCGTCGTCGGATCCCCCGAACAGACGGCGATCCTTCTGCCGACCTTCGCCTACAAGAATGTCGAGTTCGCCTATGTGTCGTCCTCGGAAAAGCACCGCATCCGGGAGAATCAGAGGAAACTGCGGGAGGAACTCAACATCCCGTGGGATATCACGACGATACAGGTGGCGGCCGCGTCGGAGGTCAAAGGGGACGCCGATTTCGAGAAGAATGTCAACAAACTGCTGGACGGGCTCGCGGTCGCCGCGCCGTGGCAGGACCTCGGCGATGCCAACGTACCGTGGAAACAGTTCGCCGAGACGTTCACCGCGAAGTTCCAGCGGGCGCCCTATCCGATAGAGCGGACGCTCGGCGAGATGGCGACGGTCCTGCTCGCCGCCCGCGAGGCATCGGGCCGGACGACGCTCGCTCCTTTCGTTGGCGCGCTTCGCGGCACCGAGTTCTCCCTGCTCACCGCCGGTCGGTCGGTCCGCTTCACGGCGCGTAACCAGCTGTCGGGGCTCGGGGAGATATACATCGGGGTGAAGGCCAAGGGCTTCCTGCCGGCGAAAGAGGTCTTGAAGGAAGAGGAGGAGGCGAAGAAGAAAGCAGAGGAGTCGAAGAAGAAGGAGGAAGAAAAAAGCGCGGAGCCGGTGACGCCATGATACGCTACGGCATCGCGCTCGCATGGACCTTTCTCTATTCGGTGTTCGGTCATTTCGTCTGGATCGTCCACCTGTTCGTTCCCGGCGGGCTGTCGCAATGGTTCTTCAGGAATTACGGGCGGGGGCTCTTCGCCCTCTGCGGCATCCGGCTCACGGTCGAGGGTCTCGAACACATCGATCGTTCGCGACGCTACCTTATAACCGCGAACCACAACAGTCTTTTCGACATACCGGCGCTCATGGCGACCCTGCCGCTCGATGTGAAGTATTTCGCGAAACGCGAACTGGCACGCGTCCCGGTGTTCGGTCCGATGCTTGTCCTCTACCGGCATGTGCTCGTGAACCGCGAGAGCCGCCGCGGCGCGGTGCAGGCGCTCGAAGCGGCGAAAAAGACGCTCGCCCGGTGGAGTCTCGGCATATTCCCCGAAGGGACGCGCAGTCTCGACGGGAAGGTCCACCAGTTCAAGACCGGCGGCCTGACGCTCGCCGCCGAGGCGGGGGTCCCGGTCCTGCCGGTCGCCATCGAGGGGACCGGCCGCCTGTTACCCAAGGGGGCGCTTGAGGTCCGGAGCGGCACGATACACATCAAGGTGTTCCCGCCGGTGCCCCCCGAGGAGGCGCGCGACCGCAAACAGTTGGCAGAACGGCTCGAAACGACGATCCGCTCATTCATAGAAACCGATACTCACGGAGGCAGCAATGTCTGAAAAACGGTCCCTTACCCCGCGTCAGGTGCACGCGGTGCTCGACACGTACATCCTCGCCGATGGTTATCCGATGGTGGTCGACCTGATGAAAAGCCGCGGCAGTTATATGTACGATGCCCGGAACCGCCGGACCTATCTCGATTTTTTCTCGTTCTTCGCGTCGATGCCCATCGGGTACAACCACCCGAAGACCATAAAGGGAAAGTATGTCGGCGACCTGTTCTTCTCGGCGCTCCACAAACCGTCGAACAGCGATTTCTACACCGTCGCCTACGCCGAATTCGTCCGGACCATGGGCGAGATAGCGATGCCGAAGTGGGCGCGCAAGATGTTCTTCATCGACGGCGGCGCGCTCGCGGTCGAGAACGCCCTCAAGACGGCGTTCGACTGGAAGGTCCGCAAGAACTTTGCGAAAGGCGTTAAGAAAGAACTCGGGACGAAGGTACTCCATTTCAAGCAGGCGTTCCACGGCCGCACCGGCTACACGCTCTCGCTCACCAATACCGCGGATCCGCGTAAAACGATGTATTTCCCGAAGTTCGACTGGCCCCGGTTCGACAACCCGAAACTGGTGTTCCCGCTCACGCCGGCGAACATCAAGGACGCCGCGGCCCGCGAGGCGAAGGTGATCCGTGACATAGAGGCGGTCTGTAAAAAGGACGGAGCCGACATCGCCGCGCTCATCATCGAGCCGATACAGGCGGAAGGGGGCGACAACCATTTCCGCGCCGAGTTCCTGCGCGAACTGCGGCGGCTCGCCGATAAATACGACTTCCTGCTCGTGTACGACGAGATACAGACCGGATGCGGGCTCACCGGCAAGATGTGGGCGTATGAGCATTTCGGTGTCGCGCCCGACATACTCTGTTTTGGCAAGAAGTTCCAGACCTGCGGCATCATGGTCGGCGACCGGGTGCTGTCGGTGCCCAAGAATGTGTTCGCGGAGGAGTCGCGCATCAACTCGACCTGGGGCGGCAATCTCGTCGATATGGTCCGGTCGTCGCAGTATCTCAAGATAATCCGCGACGAGAAACTGGTGGATAACGCCGCGAAGATGGGCAAGGTGTTACAGGCGGGGCTCATGACGCTTGCCAAGAAGCACGATGCCGTCACCAATGTCCGCGGTCGCGGCCTGTTCTGCGCGTTCGACCTGCCGGATCGCGATATGCGCAACGAGTTCCTTGAACTCTGCCGGGAAAAGGAGCGTCTTATCGTCCTGCCGTGCGGCGAGCGATCGGTCCGTTTCCGGCCCTTCCTCGATGTCGATGAGGTCGCCATCGCCGACGGCATGGAGCGGATGGAAAAGGTGCTGAAAAAGCTCTGAATTCATCCCGTCGTTCGGCACCCCTCTCCGGGCAAGAGAGGGACGGGGGTGAGTTATCCCGTGATATCTTTGACTATCAGTTCCAGCGTCCTTTTGAAGGCGCGTGGCCCGTGGGTCGTGTCTATCACATAGGTGGCGCGGTCCAGTTTCTCGTCCTGCGGTATCTGCGACCGTATCACGGTGATCGCCTCGTCCATCGAACAGGCGTTGCGCCGCATCACGCGGTCTATCTGCTCCGTTTCGTGGCAGACGGTCAGCAGTATCGTGGAGAATTCGCGGTCCCAGCCCGCCTCGAACAGGACCGCCGCTTCGAACAGCACCCGATGCCCCGCCTCGATGAGCGCCGCCACCTCGGCGCGGGCGATACCGATGATACGTGGGTGGGTGATATCGCCGAGCGTCGCCAGTTTCTTCGGGTCGCCGAACACGATCGCGCCGAGTGCCCGACGGTCCACCTCGCCGCGCGAAAGGGCCGTGTCGCCGAACGCTTCGCGTATCGCGTCGCGGACCGGCGGTTCGCGCAGGACCCGGTGGCCGATCTCATCGGCGTTGACATGGGCGAAGTCATGGTCACGCCGCAGTATCTCGGCGACATAACTCTTGCCGGTCGCGATGTTGCCGGTGATGGCGAGCAGTTTATTTCCCATGGGCTCCCCGCTGTTGCAGTTTCACCTTGATGTAAAAAGGGGGTTCTCCCGGCATCTCCCGTATCTTGATGATGTCGCCGTCGGCGAGTTTCACCGGCATCTTGTAGGTGACCACCGTGCCGTTGGGCATCTGGATGGTCTGAGGGATGCCCTGCTGGACCTCATCGATGAATATGATCTGTTCGAGCACGACGGCGTCATCAGGCAGTTTCTCCTTTATCTCGCAGGAGAGCGGGCCGAGGAGCAGGGCGACGAGGATGAATGGCGCGATACGGTGCATGGCGGGCCTCTTTCCGTGGTGTATGGTCGGCCCATTATAGGACGGTCGCGGAAAGACCGCAAATTTTATTGACTTGACTTTTCGTCAATCTTATACTGACCCCCATGCAAGGCGTTGGCGATCACAACACATATCCACGAAGGGGTTCTACAATGAGAAAGATCATCGCGTTACTGGGCGTTTCGTTGCTCGTCGCGTTCTCCTGCTCGGCGAAGCATGAGGCGCAGAAGACGATCGACAAGTATTACGATCTCATCAAGGCGAAAAGTTACGAAGCGGCATGGGAGATGGTCGACGAAGAATCGAAGGAACTGGTGGAACAGGAGACCTGGCTGAATGATGTGCGCGCCGTCAATTCGGTCTCGATGTCACTCAAGATGTTGCCCGCCCAGATGGACAAGGAGGGAACGCGCGCGGTCGTCATGACCGAATACACCGGCGCTCTGGCGGCCCGCAACAAGATGCCCGATGCGCAGATACGGTTCTATGCCGTCAAGGCCGGCGACAAATGGGGCATCAACCTGCAGGACCGCATCGAGGAGATCAAGAAGCAACGTGCCTACGAGGCGATCGAGATCCCGATAGACGATACGCTCATTAAGACGGCCCAGCAGTACAAGGACAAGATCATCGTAGAGAATGTCCGCAACGGTGCGGTCCAGTACGAGAACGGGCTCGAACAGTATATGATGGACGCCACCATCACCAACAAGAGCGATAAGCCCTTCTCCTACATCGGCGTCGCGGTGAAGTTCATGGACGACACCAACACCAAGGTGCTGATGGACAAGGTCTTCTTCCTCATCTACACCCGGCAGGTGCAGGGGATATACCCGCTCAAGCCGGGCGAGAAGCGCGATGTCATCATCCCCGGTTACGCGGCTGACGATATCTTCGAGAGGACCGGCGTGGAGTGGACCGGCAAACTCCAGTGGGAGGTCGAGGCGGTCAAACTCGCCACCCCCGAGGAACTCATAGAACTCGAATAGATGAACCTCAAGGACAAGATCGAAGAGGTCGCGATACTCGTCCAACGGCTCGACCGGGCCTTTACCTTCTACTTCACCGGTTTCGAGAAAAAACCGCCGCTCAAGATGTACGAACGGCTCCAGCGCGAGGTGAAGAAACTGCACGATGTGGTGGACGGCCTCAAGAATTCGGCCGAACGGTTCACGGTGCAGACGCTTCTGTCGCGTTTTGCCTCCTACCGCATCAAGTGGGACCGCGGGATGCGCGACATCGAGGAGGGGCGCATCCGGCCGGGCGCGGCGTTCTTCGGCGGGGTCAGTAAGGACCCGAAGAGACTCGTGGCGGGCGAAGAGGGGACGGGGACGGCGGCCCCCGACCTCGACGAGATAGCCCGGGGTGCCGAGAAGATGGAGCGGCTCGATGCGCAACTCGGCGACGCGGCGAAACGGTATGTGGCGCTTGCCCGCGCCCATCTCGGCAAGGTGTACGACCCCGCCGCGATAAAGCAGACGCTCGAGGCGAGTCTGCCCGAGGTGCGCCGCAAATACGGCGATGAGGTCGATTTCGAGGTCTATTTCGACGGCGACAAGGTGCGCGTCAGGCCGAGGTCGTTGAAGGGGTAGGCGGTCCGCCTACCGTTTTTTCCAGACGAACGGGGTCCGGAGCTCCTTTACCTGATAGTGCTCGACCGCGGCGCTGTGTTCCTCGTAGGTGACCGAGAAGTGGTGCGCGCCGCCGCCGGTCGCGACAAAGAAAAGTTCGTCGGTGGTGGCCGGTTCGAGAACGCTCCGGATGGCTGTTTCGCCGGGGGCGGCGATCGGCGTCGGCGGTATCCCCTGCCGCGTGTAGGTATTGTGGGGGTGGTCGGTCTCGAGATCGGTGCGGGTCAGATTGCCGTTGAAGGCGGGGAGTTTGCCGTATATCACGGTCGGGTCGGACTGCAGTTTCATCCCTTTGCGCAGGCGGTTCAGGAACACGGCGGCGATGCGCGGCTGTTCGTCGCGGAGCCCCGATTCCTTCTCGATGACCGAGGCGAGCGCAAGCACCTGATAGGGCTTGACCCCCTGCTGTTTCATCCGGTCGCGGTACTTCGCGAGCACCTCCTGCATCCGTTTGTCCATGACCGCGATGATCTCTTCGACGCCGACATTGCGCGGGAATTTGTAGGTCGAGGGGAACAGGAGCCCCTCGCAGGTCGTCGCCTCGGGGATGCCGAGTTCGCGCAGGATGCGCGGCGCGTCGCAGTATTTCAGGAAATCGGCGCCGTCGCGGACCCACGGGAGCCGCGCAAGGAGCGCCGCGAGGTCGTACTTATTGAACCCTTCAGGGATGGTGACAGTGTAGAGTTTGACCTTGCCTTCGGTGATGGTGCGGGCGACAACCTCGGGCAGGAGCGACCCTTGGAACTCATACTCGCCGGCCTTGAGCAGTTTATCCCACTTTTTCTCCTTGACGAGGTAATAGAAATAACGCTCCTCGGCGATGAGCCCGCTCTCAAAGAGTTTTTTGGCGACCCCCTTCCATGACATCCCCTTTTCGATGGTCACGGTGGTCGGATCGGCGATCTCGATCGGGGTCTGCTGGAACTCCTGATACTGCCGGTACTTGAACAGGAAATAGCCGCCGATGATAAGCAACAGGATGACATTGACGATAAGGATGGTCCGCATGGTCTCGCCTCCGCCCGCTCATGGTACGGGACGCATTATAAGAAAAAAAAAGAGGATGCAAAGAAAACAGGGAGGCCGAAAAACACCCCCACCGCTCCGCGGAGCCCCCTGCGACAGGGGGCCTGCAAGGATGCTCCCCTGATGCAGGGGAGGCAGGAGGGGTGTTGTGCGACCCACACCCACCGGCGCTTCGCGCCACCTCCCTGCGACAGGGAGGTAAACACGCTCATCCCGGCAACACTTACATTCTTTCTTGCAATGATTCTTCCATGCGGTAGAATGAACAAGTTATTTCTGGCGGGGGAGAACCATGAAGGCGAGTTCAAAAATCAAAATAGGACTTGTGGTCGCCATTCTTCTTTCTGTTGTTTTCGTTAAAGTGTATATGATCATTCAAGAGAAAAATGAGATATCAACCCTCATATGGAAACTGCAAGACCCCTTGAATGACAACTTTGTGTTGTTGAGGGATATTGCCGAATTCGGACCCGCAGCAGTCGAAGCCGGCCCGATCATTCTCAAGAGTTACGATGAAGATGAGAAAAGAAAGAATGACCCATTCGCGGGTTCTTTTTGCAAAATATGTGCGGTAAGGACACTGGGATATATTGGCTATAAAGAAGCGACCGAGAAATTGTTAGGCCTTCTTGATGATGATCAGAATTGGGTCATGGTATATGTGACGGTTGAAAGTCTAGGAAGATTACGGGCACAAGAGGCCATCCCAGCACTTACAAATATTTCCCGGAAACACTGGTTCAGAACGGTCAGGGACGCGGCTGTAAAAGCATTGAAATATATTGATACCGGAGATTCAACCATCTACCCGAGATCCAATAATTTTCCACACGAGTATTTCTCTTTCGAAGATCTAGAGGAAGTAACGGCAAGGTCATCGCCAATACCGGAGGAGACCAAAAAACTTTGTCGTAAGGCAATCGAAGAAAAAATGACAGATCCCACGGCCATCGATAGGGCAAAAATGGACGAGATTTTGCAAAAAGTTACCTCTGTCGTTGACGGCAATCCAAATCAACGATATTACATTGATAAAACAAGCAAGGGAATCAAAGTTGATGGCGGATATATGATCGGAACGGATCATGGCGAATTTGGCGGACATGTGCTATTCGTCACGGAAAGGGGCGAAATTGAATTGATTGCAAGGGATCACCCAATCGCCATTGTAACTTCACCAATATTCGGCATAGTGGTGGCTTCCGGTTATCGACACTTGGGGCAACATTTTGGCGTTTTGTTTAAGGTGTTCAAAAATGACAAAAATGAGTGGCAGACTCAAAGGTGGTTTGCTCTTCCCGGAGCGGCCGTTTCTATGGATGTGTTAAAAGATGGGCTCTATATCAATGCTTACGGCGGGGATGTGGTTATACGCAGCGATGGTTCGATTATGGAATGCGACTAAAGAATGGTTGCCTCCCTGTCGCAGGGAGGTGTCATGCAGTGACGGGGGGTGTGCGTTGGACCAAAACACCCCCGCAAGCCCCCTGTATCAGGGGGCCAAACCGAACTGGCTCCCTGTCACAGGGAGCTGGCCAACGGCCTGAGGGTGTGTGTTGGCCAAACCGCACAGGCTCCCTGTCGCAGGGAGCTGTCGGCGAAGGACGATTGAGGGTGTGAGATAATGTTCCGCTTCATGTCCGAACTGAAAGCACTGGCCCGCGAGAACCGCAAAAACCCGACGAAGGCCGAAGAACGGATATGGTACGAACTCCTCCAGAACAAACAAATGCTTGGTCATCGCTTCCTCAGACAAAAACCCATCGGCCAATTCATCGCCGATTTCTACTGCGCCGAACTGAAACTGGTGATCGAGATCGACGGCCAGAGCCATGACTACAAGTTGGAGCACGACGAAGAACGCACCATCGAACTCAACAAGCGCGGCATCACGGTCTTTCGCTACACCAACGACGAAGTCCTGCAAAACCTTGAAGCGGTCCGCGCCGACCTCGAACGCCGCATCACCTCCCTTTCAGTCTCCCTGTCGAAAATATGAAATCCGCATGGCCTCCCTGTCGCAGGGAGGTGTCACGAAGTGACGGAGGGTGTGCCTTGAACCAACACCCCCACCGCTTCGCGGAGCCCCCTGCATCAGGGGGCCTAACCGGAACCGGCTCCCTGTCGCAGGGAGCTGTCGGCAAAGCCGACTGAGGGTGTTGACTGAGGGTGTTTACTTGACACTTCCCGCCCGCCTGCTACAATCCCGCCTGCTTTTTATAGCGGATATGGAGACCTACGAATGGACTACAGTAAGACACTCAATCTCCCGGTGACCGATTTCCCGATGAAGGCCAATCTGCCGGTGAAGGAACAGGATATCCTCAAAAAATGGGAGAAGATCGATATTTACCGGAAGGTTCTCGATAAGAACCGCGACAGGAAAAGTTTCGTGATGCACGATGGTCCGCCGTACGCGAATGGCCACATCCATCAGGGAACGGTGCTCAACAAAATACTCAAGGATATCGTCGTCAAGTACATGAATATGGCGGGGAAACACGCCACCTTCGTCCCCGGCTGGGACTGCCACGGTCTGCCGATAGAACTCAAGGCGGCCGAGCGACTCGGCGGCAAAAAGGACGCGATGGCGCCGGGTGATTTCCGCCGCGCCTGCCGCGCCTACGCGCAGGAGTTCATCGACATCCAGCGTAACGAATTCAAGCGACTGGGGGTCTTCGCCGACTGGGAGCACCCCTACATCACGATGACCGCCGGGTTCGAGTCGGTCATCGCGCACGAATTCGCGAAGGTGATCGGGTCGGGGTCGCTCCTCAAGGCGAAAAAACCGGTCTACTGGTGCATGCACTGCGAAACGGCGCTCGCCGAGGCGGAGGTGGAGTACCACGATCACGCATCCCCCTCCATCTATGTGAAGTTCCCCGTGCCGGCAGGACTGCCCGAACTGCCGGGGGAGAAGGTCAACTTCGTGATATGGACCACGACGCCGTGGACCCTGCCGGCGAACCTTGCCATCGCGCTCAATCCCGGGTTCACCTACGCGGCGGTGAAGGTCCGCGGCGAAGCACTCATCGTCGCCG
Source organism: bacterium (assembly GCA_029573155.1). GTDB lineage: Bacteria > UBP6 > UBA1177 > UBA1177 > JAKLFG01 > JAKLFG01. The sequence continues at coordinate 946 of JAKQHE010000137.1, read as the reverse complement.
ACGACCTGAAGGATAGTTTCCTCAAGGCGATAGGAGAGTCGGGTGCGCCGACGCTCGCCACCTTCCCGGCCGACCGCTTCACCGGGATGGCGGCGCGCCACCCCTTCATGGACCGCGATTCGGTCATACTCTACGGCGACCATGTCACGCTCGAGGCGGGCACCGGCTGTGTCCACACCGCGCCGGGTCACGGGCAGGAGGACTACGAACTGGGGCGGAAACACGGGCTCGACACCTATGCGCCGGTCAAAAGCGACGGCAGTTTCACCGACGAGATACCGCACTGGGGCGGGATGAAGGTGACCAAAGCCAACCCGCAGATCGTGCAATACCTCTTCGACCACGGGTTCCTTCTCAACAAACCGGGCGAGATGATATCGCACAGTTACCCCTGCTGCTGGCGTTGCAACAGCCCCATCATATTCCGCGCGACGCCGCAGTGGTTCGTCTCGATGGACGACACCGGCCTGCGGGCGCAGGCGCTGAAGAACCTCGAGCCGGTCGAGTTCGTCCCGGCGTGGGGGAAGGCGCGCATATCGGGGATGATCGAGAACCGCCCCAACTGGTGCGTGTCGCGCCAGCGGCTCTGGGGTAGCCCGATCATCGCTTTCCACTGCAGGGACTGCAACGAGCAGATCGTCGACGCGGGACTGGCCCACAAGGTGGCCGACCTGTTCCGCGAACATACCTCCGATATCTGGTACGAGAAGGAGACGGCCCACTTCCTGCCGAAGGACTTTGCCTGTCCGAAGTGCGGGTCCAAGAACATCGGCAAGGAGACCGATATCCTCGATGTCTGGTTCGACTCGGGGGTGACCTGGGCGGCGGTGCTCGACGGCTCGAAAGGGCTCGAGTTCCCGGCCGACCTGTACCTTGAGGGCTCCGATCAGCACCGCGGCTGGTTCCAGTCGTCGTTGCTCGCCTGTACTGTGACGCGTGGCACGGC
>JAKQHE010000126.1 GCA_029573155.1 bacterium | reverse complement strand
CCAACGATCATGGGGATGTTGTGATTAACTACGGTGCCATTCCCCAATTGACCATGGTTGTTATAACCCCAGCAATAGATATCTCCTTCCGTTTTTACTCCACAAGTGTGATTTGATCCTGTAGAAACCGCCTGCCAATCACTGTCTGTGCCGATACGGGTCGGGAGCATTCTGTCTTGATTCGATCCATCCCCCAATTGACCATAAAAGTTATATCCCCAACAATAGATGGCACCATCGATCTTGATCCCACAAGTATGAGACCATCCGGCAGATATCGACAGCCAGTCATTATCGACACCAATGCGGGTCGGAACATTCGCTGACATGCCTGTCCCGTCTCCTAGTATGCCAGAACCCCAGCAATAAAGCGCACCATCTATTTTTATCCCACAGGTGTGATTTGCTCCCGCATCGACGAATTGCCAATCGTTGTCAGTGCCAATGCGAGTCGGAATGTTCCTGTTTGCACTTGTGCCGTCTCCTAAGTTGCCGCTATTTGCTCCCCAACAGTAGAGGCCCCCATCGGTTCGTATCCCGCAAGTGTGCGAGTCTCCGGCTGTCACCATTCGCCAACCGCCGTCGATGTCGATACGGATCGGAATCGCTTTGTCCGAAAATGTTCCATCGCCCAGTTGCCCCAAATAATTTTGCCCCCAACAATAGAGCATATTGTCCACCGTTATGCCGCAAGTGTGAAGTGACCCGGTTGAAATACTTTTCCATGCAACAGGCGAGCAGTTCGCAACATCTTGACAGGACCCCATTGCGCAGGAAACAGGCCCATCCCAGTATTGACATCCATCCGCTGCCGATACGCATACCGTTCGTTCAGCGCCGCCGCAATTGACCCATCCCTCGATGGAGCAGTCGCTCTGGCAAGACCCACAGTTCTCGATATCGTCACAAAATCCGGTGTTGCACGCCACAGGATCGCTCCAAAAAAGACCGAACCCATGTGCCTGGCATATTCGCACCTGCCCATCGACACATTTCGTGGCGCCCAACACGAAACAATCGCTTTCCTTACAATGTTGTTCATCGGCACAACCATTATCGCAAGGAGATGCGTCGATGCTTAAGGTTAAGCAGTCGTTCTCATCAGTCACACAAGTTTTCAACATGTCGTTCGCACATTTCGTCTCGCCTAAGGCAAAACAGGAAGAATAAATACAGTGACCGCTTTTTTCTACGCAATCGGATACCCAAGTGGCCTTGCCAAGAAGCTCCCCGGTCAAATCCGTTTCTTTCGCGTTACGCACAACAAATCCGGCCCCTTCCTCGAAATGCCAAACTCCTATGGTGTCGCCGTCGATCGCAAAACGCTTTTCTGGCGTAAACCCTGCGGATGAATAACGTGCAATGGAGGATATCCTAACTTCATCTATGAGGCCGGCAAAATAAGCCGCAGTGCCTTTTGACGTTCCAAAATAAAGACTCTGGGGGATCGACCATGCTTTTTCCGTAGCCTCAACGCCACCTTCCCAGTAACCATTTATGAAGATATGTAGTCCACTAGGGTCTTTCAGCAATGCAATGTGGTACCATTTCCCTAATTCGGGAGCGGTCTCAGCAAAAGTCTGATGGGTCAGATCCGTTGATTCGCCATAACGATACCCTCCATAGGGAGCCGACAAGGATGGCGTTACACTGTCTTGAGTGCCATAAAGATAATAGCTGCCTGCGACGGTCTCATCCCCCTTGCGAATGATAGGCGCGCCGTAACCACTTTGCATGATCCACGCTTCTACGGTCCACTGTGATCCAAGATTCAAAAGGTCATTGTGCGGGATCTCGACATGACCAGAAGAACCGTCGAGTCGAATCGACCCACAGGGTGGGATCACAATATCTTCGTCGGAAAGAAGATCGTCCCCATCGCCAAGAGATCCATCATCATCAGGAAGCAGTTCATCGGTCATCTCATCAGGGAGAATGGTGTCAAGGTCAGATAAGGCGGTGTTGTCGTGGTCAACGACATCAGTATCATTCTTTCTCTTAATCGAACTGTCGTTACAGGAGGTGACGAGAAAGAAAAACGCCACGAGAACGATGCGAGCGAAGAACATAGGAACCTCCCTTGTCGTGGAGGAACCATTCTAGCACGGGAGATTCATTATTCAAGAAAAGCCGGTTTTCGCTAAAAACCTCTTGCAAAAACGAAACGCCGTGTTACCATAGCCGTCGTTCCCGGCACTGAAACGACAGCGCGTGGAGGAAGGACGATGCGGACAACGGCAACCCTGTTGACGGCCCTCGCGGTCATGGTGATGGCGGCGCTCATATATTCCTGTAGTACGGAAGACCCCGTTTCGGGCGGCTGTATCACGGCGTTCGACTGCGAGGACGGCTATTCCTGCATCGGCGGTGAGTGCGTGAATAACGGTGGAGGCGGTGACACCGATAAGGTGGACGATGCCGACCTTCCCGTCGGCGACGACGGCGAAGCGCCCGACGAAACGCCTGACGAGACAACCGAAGAGGAGGGGCCGGAGGAGGACGGTTTGACGGTCGATGACGATCAACCGGTGGGGGAGGGCGACGAGACACCCGATATGGTGACCGATGCCGATGTCGATGATGCCGCGCTCTGTTCCGGGGTCACCTGCGGCGGCCATGGTACCTGCAAGGTCGAGGGCGGTGTGGCGGTCTGCCAGTGTTACGAGGGGTATCAGGATAAGGACGGCGACAATGTCTGTCTGGTGAATTGCGCGAACTCTGGGCTCAACTGCGGTACGGCGACGCACGATAAATGCGACGATTCCTCCGGTATGCCGAAGTGCGTCTGCGATCCGGTCGCCGATTATCAGGACAACGACGAGAACGGGACCTGTCTGCCGACCTGTGCCAAGGCGGGTCTCACCTGCACCGGCGGTACCTGTGACGATTCGACCGGGACCGCGAAATGCACCTGCACCGATACGAACTATCAGGACAACGACAACAACGGTACCTGCGAGCCGACCTGCGCGTTCGCGAACCCTTCTTGCGCGCTCCACTCGCATTGCGACGATGCGGGCGGCACCGCGACCTGCGTCTGTGACGACGGCTACATAACCCCGCCGGCCTGTACGACCTGCGATACCAATTTCCATTCGGACGGGAGCGGGAACTGTCTGCCGAACCAAGGGTGTCAGCCGAACAATGCCGACTGTAACGGTCACGGCACCTGTTCCGATTCGGGCGGCGTGCCGGTCTGCTCCTGCTTCACCGGCTATACCGGAACCTACTGCACTACTTGTGCGACCGGCTATCAGGACCAGTCGGTGCCCGGCACCTGTTTGCCCGATTGTAACGCCAGTTGTGCCCAAAATCCCTTGCTGGTATGTCCGGATAGCCACGGTCACTGTGATTATTCTGGTGGCTCCGCCGTCTGTGTCTGCGATCAAGGGTGGGAGAACCCCTCCATCATCCTCCCGGTGAACGGCACCTTCTGTTTCGGTGAGCAGGCATCACCCGCTCCCGAATGTAGCGATTGCAAAATATCTGACCCCCCACCTGAATATCTGGCCACCGGTTGCCCTGCCGATTGCGATTCCAACCCGGTGATAACATGTACGGGTGATTGCTATTACCACACCGACGGAGAAAAGTATTGCAAGCCATAAAGACCACATGTCGCCGACGAAATCTACGAATATCGGATCTATGACCGCTCTCTTTCCCGGAGATCTGCCGTGATAATCACCTGTCCCCGTTGCGATTCGCTTCTCTCGGTCCCCATGCCGGGTCCTCACCAGTGCAAACACTGCGGCGCTGTCATCAAGGTCGGTGACCCGCTGAAGGATGAAAAGGACCTTCTTCTGGAGGGGGAGAACAGCGGGCCGGTCGAAACGCCCCTGTCCTCCGATGGCGTGACGCGGCGATGGCGCGAAGGTGAGGGCGAGAGCGAAGAGGAACAGGACGACGCTCAGGAGTCGTTCGACGATATACTTGCCCCGCCCCGCCCCCTCTCCGGCGTGGCGTGGGACCGGATGGCGGAACTCGGATTCGCCGATGCACTGTACCAGACCACCCGAGATATCATCACGGCGCCTGAACGCTTCTTCACCGACATGAAAGAGGCGGCGGGGCCGCGATTCATCCCGTTGTACGGCATCCTGTTCAGCATCGGCGGCGCGGCGCTGAATCTCTTCTGGGTGCTCTGGATCATCCGACATCACCGTCCGATCGTCGAGACCTTCGTGCCGGCGCAGTTCCTCGACCTGATGAGCGGCATGGGCACCGCCGATATCGTGGCGCAGGTGTTCCTTTCTCCGGTCGTCAACATCATCGTGGCCGCCTTCATACTCTTCGGGTTCTCGATATTGTTCGGCGCTCGGGCGCATCTCCACCATTTCTACCGGCTCGTCGGGTTCACCGCCGTGGCGGATCTGCTCTATGGCATCCCGATCATCGGTTGGATCGTCGCCTTTCTGTGGCGCATGGTCCTGCTCGTCAAAGGGGTACGGATACTCACCGACCTTTCGCCGGTCCGCGCGGCGCTCGTTTTTGTCCTGTATCTCGCCATTTCATTCATACTGCTTATCCCCACCGGGCTCGGAGGTTGATCATGTCGTTCAAGATCGGCATCGGTTTCGATGTGCACCGTTTCGTCGCGGGGCGACCGCTCTATCTGGGTGGTGTCGAGATCCCGCATGACCGTGGCCTGCTCGGCCATTCGGATGCCGATGTGCTTCTGCACGCGGTGACCGATGCGGTGCTCGGCGCCGCCGGTATCGGTGACATCGGAGAGCTTTTCCCCGACAGCGACCCGCGCTACAAAGGGGTACGAAGCACCCTCCTGTTCGAAGAGGCGATGCGGCGTGTCCTCGCCGCCGGCTGGCGCGTGGTGAACTGCGATGCGGTCATCGTCTGTGAGGAGCCTAAGATACTACCGCACCGTGCGGCGATACGGGCTTCGCTCGCGGGCCTGCTCGGCGTGCCGGAGGATGCGGTCATGGTCAAGGGTAAAACGAGTGAGAAACTCGGCTTCACCGGACGCGGCGAAGGTGTCGCCGCGCAGGCAGCCGTGCTTTTGGAGCGGAGGTGAGCGCATGAGACTGCCGGTCCGTTTCGTGCTGGGGGCGAAGAACCTCTACCTGTTCCTCCTTTCTTCGGTGGTCCTGCTGTACGGTCTCTACACCTACCTTGGCGAGGCGCTCTTCTATTTCCATGATCCCGTGCCCGTCGAGTTAGGGACCGCCCTTGAACCGAATAAGGACGCGCTCGAAACACTTTCCGATGGTGACTATGTCACGATACGGGGCATCCGATCGGTACAGGGCGGCGTTATAGAGGAAGGGTTCTCGAAGAAAAAGTTCATGATCTACTACCTACTGGGTTCGCCGCATTTTGTGGCGGTCGAGGCGATGCCGGAGGAAAAGGATGGCGAAGAGGAGAATCTCGGCGGGACCATGGTCACCATCCGGGGCCGTGCGTACGGCTTCCAGACCGACCGGGGAGCGAAACGCTTCGCAACCTTCTTTGAGAAGAACTACGGAATAACGATGGCTGAGAAGGGGTGGCTCCTGCGGGCGGGCGTCGAACCGCGCACCGACCTGTTCCCGGTCTTCTTGTGGGCCTTGCTTCTGGTGTTGTTCGCGGCGAACATCGTTCTGGCGATTAAGACCCTGCGGCGGAACACATCGGAGGAGGGGGAGGGGAGCGGCGAAGAGGATGGACCCGAAGACGACGGAGAGGAGACATGACCGTACGCACCCGTTTCGCCCCGAGCCCGACCGGTTACATGCATGTCGGCAACTTGAGGACCGCCCTGTACGCCTATCTGTTGGCGAGAAAACATAACGGTGTCTTCATCCTCCGGATAGAGGACACCGATCAGGAACGCGAGGTCGCGGGGGCGGTCGACATCATCTACCACACCCTGCGACAGGTGGGGCTTCTGTGGGACGAAGGTCCCGACGTGGGCGGTCCGTGCGGTCCCTACATTCAGAGCGAGCGCAAGCCGATATACCGCGAATATGCCGACAAACTGGTCGAGAGCGGCCACGCTTACTACTGTTTCTGTGACAAGGAACGGCTCGATATGATGAGAAAACGGCAGGAGGCGGAGGGAAAACAGCCGAAATACGACGGCCACTGTCGCACCCTGTCGCGCGAAGAGCGCGAAGAACTCATCGCCGGAGGTAGATCGTGGGTCATCCGCCAGCGGATCCCCGACGAGGGGATGACGACCTTCAAAGACGAGGTCTTCGGCGAGATCACCGTGGAGAACGCCACGCTCGACGACAATGTCCTCCTCAAATCGGACGGCCTGCCGACCTATAACTTCGCCAATGTGGTGGACGATCACCTGATGGGGATATCCCATGTCATCCGCGGCATCGAATATCTCTCTTCGTCGCCGAAGTACAACCTGCTCTACACCGCGTTCGGCTGGGAGATACCGAAGTATGTCCACTGTCCGCCGGTCATGCGCGATGCCCAGAAAAAACTGTCGAAGCGCGACGGCGACGCGAGTTATCAGGACTTCATCGACAAAGGCTATCTCAACGAGGCGCTCATCAATTATCTCGCGCTCCTCGGTTGGAATCCGGGGAACGACCGCGAGAAGTTCACCCTTCCCGAACTCATCGAGGCCTTTTCCATTGAGGGCATATCCAGATCACCCGCGATATTCGACCCGGTGAAACTGGCGTGGCTCAACGGCGAATATCTGCGCGCCCTGACCCCAGAAGAGTTCACCGCCAAGGCGATCCCCTTCATCCGGAAGACGGTGAAGCGCGAGGATGTGCCGCTCCCAGCCATTGCCGCGGTGCTCCACCAGCGGACCGAGAAACTTTCGGACATCCCGCCTCAACTCGACTTCATAGACACCCTGCCCGCCTACTCGAAAGAACTCTTCCTGCACAAGAAGTCGAAGACCACCTTCGAGAACTCGCTTGCGAGCCTCCGTGCCGCTCGCGAGGCGCTCGCGGCGATACCGCCGGAGAACTGGGACCACGCGACGCTCCATGCGACGCTCATGGGGCTCGTTGAGAAACTCGGGGTCAAGAACGCCATCGTCCTGTGGCCGGTGCGTGTCGCGCTGTCGGGCAAGGAATTCACCCCCGGCGGAGGCATCGAGATAGCCCATATCCTCGGTAAAGACGAGGCGTTGCATCGCCTGGACGCCGGCATAGAAAAGTTGTCGTAAAAAATTTGCTTTTCACTCTGCGGGTGGCTAGAGTCGCTTCCGTTGAAGAACAAAAAAATATCCGGGAGGTGTGTTAAGATGGATCCGTTGCTCACAGAGAGAGGTCTTGAGGTCAAGGTCCCGCCGCTTTTGAGGGGAATGTCCTCGCGCGATTACTTTCAACGGCTCGAGGAGAGTGTCCGCGACATGAATGGCAACATCTACTTCGACTGCTCGGATGCGACCCTGATAGATTCAACGGCGCTCGGCAAGATCATCTTTCTCGCCAAACAACTCCAGCGCCGCAACCAGAAGGTGGTGTTCGAATCGTGCCCTGTTACGATCCGCGACTTTCTCACCAAACTCAAGGTCAACAACTTCATCGACATCGCATGACCGTCCCGTTGCTGGTGCTCTCCGGGCTCGACCCGACCGGGGGCGCCGGACTGACGGCCGATGTTGCCATGGCCCGCTCCCTCGGCCTCCATCCGCTTCCTGTCCCGACCGTGCTGACGGTCCAGAACTCGCTCCGTTTTTCGGGGATGCGTCCCGTCGAGCCGGCCTATATCCGGTCCGCCGTGGAGTCGCTCGCCGAGGAGTTCCGGTTCGATGTCGCCAAGGTAGGCCTCCTGCCGATAGATGATGAGGTATGGCTCGATGAGGTGGAGGATATCCTCTTTCCGCGATGCCGTCGCGTGGTGATAGACCCGATACTGCGGCCGACCGCCGCCCGGTCGGAGATCGTTCCTTCCGCAGCCTTTATCCGGCTCATTTCGCATCCTCAGGTCGTCATCACGCCGAATCTCAGAGAACTCAAGGCCCTTGCGTCGGCGCTCGGTGTCACACAGAGCGATCCCGCCCTCCTTGCGCGAGATGTCAGCCGCGTGACCGGTGCGGCGGTGGTGACCACTTTCGAAGGAGAAAAAGCGACGGTGCTTGTGGTGGAGAAAGGGACGGCGAGCGAAGAGCCGTTCACGCTCGTGCCGACCAAGCGGCCCGTCCACGGTACTGGATGCCGTTTCTCGACCGCCATCGCGTGTGGCTTTGCTCAGAAAAAAGGTCTGTTGGACTCAGTTAAGATCGCAATAAAAAAAGTGGCGGAACTTGTTGAGAATAGAGAGGAAATGCCCAGTTCCGGACAAGACTATCTTTCCTGAGATGAAATAAGAAAAGAGTTGCTTTTTGCCCCTGAAGGGCTACCATTACCCGAGACTTTTTAGGGGAGTTCTCAATGAAAAAGTTTTTGGGTCTTTGCGTGGCGGTCGTGCTTCTTTTCTTCGTCGTTTCGTGCGAGAGCGACTGCGTTGCTGGTCAGAACGATGAGGGATGCGGTATCCAGTCTCAAGCGGCGACCGATGGCGAGATCCCGTGGGAGAGCGCCGAGGAGGGGACGAACGCCCTGTTCGGGACGATGTCCGGAGGTGTCGTTGCGGGAGCCACCGATCTTTCGTCCGCCGTGCACCGCATAGAAGTTCCGGGGGAAGACTGGCAAGTGCGTACCGGCGATAACATCCCGCCGGTCGCCAACGCCGGTGAGGACCAGAATGTCATCGAGTGGCAGATCGTCACACTCGATGCCTCCGCTTCGTATGACCCCGACAACGGTCCAAGCACTCCCGTCACCTATCAGTGGGAACAGACCGGCGGCACGGCGGTGACGCTGAATAATCCTACTACCGCCCATCCCACTTTCAAGGCGCCGCTGGTGCCTCCGATCGGCGAGACCCTTTCCTTCCGGGTGACCGTCCGTGACGGCGACCCCGAATTCAGCCCTTCCGATATCGTCGCGATAAATGTGAATCTGCGGCCCACCCAGACGGTGGGCTTCACCGAGACATGGGAATCTGGCGATTTCGCGGCGTACTGGGTGCCCGAGAGCAGCACGCAATACGGGCAGAACCTGATAGCGGACAACACCTATCTGCCAACGCACGGCGGGACGCATCATCTTATCCAGAACTCGACGAGCGGGTATGCGCGGAACGAGGTTATCCTTTTCGCGAACCTGAACGCACTGGATTATGTATATCTGGACTTCTGGCACAAGCGTTACAACAACGACAGCATGCACAACATCACGACGAGTCCGTTCAGCTACAGTCAGAACTACGACGGGGTCTCGATCTCGAACAACGGTATCAACTGGTACCGCGTGACGCCGAACCCGTGGACGGCG
>JAKQHE010000124.1 GCA_029573155.1 bacterium | reverse complement strand
CATCTCGAAGGATTCAAGGTCTCGCGTCGCGGTGCACTGGAAATGGTTGACCTTCGTTAGCGCTGTGCGGGCGTTCGAAGTACCGTCATCGCCCACCTCATTGTTATCGTTGCACAACCTGCCTGTATCGAAACAGTCGATCTCTTCGGCCCAATGACGACAGCCATCGATGCCGATCTGGCACTGCATGACCACCGTGCCGTTACAGTAAGCCTCGTTCAGCGTATCACAGGTATGGGTGCAGACGGTGTCGTTATCGGGAAGGATATCGGCCTCGACATGGTCCGCATCGACCGTGTCGGGGTCGGGCTGGACATCGGCCGTGTCGGGCTGGATGAGGTCCTGGTCGACCATCCCCTCGGACTCGGGCTGGACATCGGTCGTGTCGGGTACGATGTCGTCATCCTCGTCGATCTCCTCGCAGGTGGCGGTGTCGTAGCCGAGACAGGTGTCCAGACAGTAGGCCTTACCCGCCTTGTACTTCATCGGATCTATGTCGACGCAATCGGTGAGCTCCTCGGTGTCACACACCTCGGGAAAATCAACATCGCCGTCACCGCATTCGTATTCGTACTCCTCGCAGGTCACCGTGTCCCAGCCAAGACAGGTGTCCAGACAGGCCGCCTTGCCCGCCTTGTACTTCATCGGATCTATCTCGATACAGTTCTTCAGGCCCCCATCGCACACCTCGCCCAGGTCCACACCACCGTTCCCGCAGGTGTCGGGCTTCTGATCGCTATCGGGCACGATATCGAGGTCTCCCGTGAAAGGATCGTCTTCTCCCATCATGTCGCCATCTTTCGTTTCCCAGTCCCACTCCTCATCGGTCCAGATATCGTCACTGTCGGCGAGCAGTTCGTCACTGTCACCCAGCGCCACATCGTCCTTCGGCACGAATTTCTTCGTCCCGCTCTCGCAACCGAACAGCAAGATGACGGCACCCAGTAGAATGCATGATGTTCTCAGGATACCCATCGTTTTCCCCCTCTTAAAAAATGAGCTTAAAAGCCGGACAGCGGCACACTATAACCGGTTGTCCTCTTTTTGACAAGTATTTCGCCCTCCGTGTCGCAGACAAAAGAAGTGCGATATCGCTCACATGGTCATGCTCAAGCGCGGGAACGGACGCGGGAAAAAAGTTTCACCCCCTCCATCGCCATCAGAAGGGCAAGAAGGATCAAGGCAACGGAGATGCTCCCCAACACATACTGGGGAGGCGATCCAAGGAAATAGCCCCACGCGAGTAAGAGAAGTGCGCCGATCGTCGTGAGCAACATAAAGAGGGTCGCCCAGAGCGTGTAGCGTATCGGCTTGCCTCGACTGTAGAGGTAACTGGTCAGGATGATGAAAACTAGCGCGCCGACCAGTTGGTTGGCCGCCCCGAAGACCGGCCAGACCGTCTTCCAGCCGCCGCTCACGCCCAAAAGGAAGGCCGGAACGATCGGCACCAGCGTCGCCAGATGCCGGTTACGCTTGAGGATCGGGAAGGCCCCGCCCCCCATCTCGACCGTCAGGAAACGCCCCAGCCTCACGGTAGTATCGAGGGTGGTCATGACGAAGATGTTGATCATCGTGATGCCGACAAGCACGCCGATCTTGGGCCCGAAGAGGAATTCGGTGAACTTCCCGAAGCCGGCACCGAACACACCGATGGGGCTGCCGCTCTTCATCACGGCGGTCAAACTCCCCTCGCCCACCCAGAAAAGCGCACCCGCCGCCGCAATGACCGCGATGACGGCGATGAGCGACTCGGTCAGCATCGCGCCGAACGAGACCAGTAGCGCGTCCTTTTCCTTGGCGAGTTGTTTCGAGGTGGTGCCGCCGGCGATGATGGAATGGAACCCCGATATCGCGCCGCAGGCGATGACGATGAAAAGGAACGGCACAAGCGGCCCCGCTTCGGGATCGGACCAGCGGAAGAAGAAAGGTAGTTTCTCGCCGGCCACCGACGCGAGGTCGCCGGAGAGAGAAAGACTCATGTCCGGCATCGTCACCAGGATGCCGATAAGGGCAAGAAGCGTCCCGGCGATAAGCACCCAGCTGGAGATGTAGTCTCGCGGTTGGAGCAGTATCCAGACCGGCAGTATCGAGGCGCCGTAGGCATACAGCATCAACGCCACGAACCAGAACAGATAGGCGGTATCCGCGTTCACGGATAACGAGAGCGGCACAAGGAAACCGAGATAGATGAGTCCCACCAGCGCCCCGAACGCGAGGATCGTCCGTAGCCAGAGCGAACCGCCGACACCGCTCCATCGGTACTGGAACAGGCCGAAAAGCATCGCGATCGGTATCGCCCCGAAGGTCGGGATGACGATCTCGGGGGTGGTGACGAACATCTTTGCGGTGATGGCGGCGAACACCGCCACGACGAGGATGAGCGCCAGTTCTACGAATATCATGAAGAGCATCCGCGCACGCCGAGAAACATAGCGGTCGGCGATATCGGGTATCGAGGTGCCACCGTGCCGGACCGAGACCATGAGCGCAAGGTAATCGTGCACCGCACCGATGAAGACGCCGCCCAGGAGCGGCCACAACAGCGCCGGACCCCAGCCGAAAGCGGCCGCCGCAATGATGGGGCCTACGATGGGACCAGCCCCCGCGATCGAAGAGAAGTGATGCCCGAACAGGACCATCGGGTGGGCGGGACAGAAATCGACACCGTCGTTGCGGGCGACCGCCGGGGTCCCCTCCCCGTCGAGCGGTTCCATGAGGCGCCGCTGTATCGTCCGTTTACCGTACCACAGGTAGGCGACGACGAGCCACGCCGTCGCAAAGAGAAGCAGGATAGCGCCGTTCATAACGCACCTCCGCCGCCGTTCGCTCTCGATATACTCCGATTTCTCGACCGGTCAACACGACTCGCGGACTTTCTTGACATCGCCCCCTCGTTTTGTTAGGGTGCCCTGTACCGGTTGCATACTACCGAGGGTGACATGAAACGGTTCGCGCTCCTTCTGCTGGTGACGGTCGGCGTTTGTCTGCCGTTACAGGGCCGAGGAAAAATGGACTTCATGCTGTATAATCTCGGCAACACCCCCGAGGGCATCGCCGACTTTGAAAAGATGGCCACCCAGTTCTCCGCCGTCATCGCGCCGATGTTCCACGGCGAAGCCGAGTCGCGCGGCGCTGACGGTTTCGAACTCGGCGTCGGCTACACCTTCACGAACATTAACCTCACCTCTCGCTACTGGACGAACGCCCTCAGCGACAAACCCACCGACATGCAGGTGCCGAGTTTCTACAATGGCATCGACATCCATATGAAGAAAGGGTTCTCCTTCGGTCTCGTGTTCTATGGCAACCTCCGCTATTACATCCTCTCGGAGATGCTGTCGGGCGGCGTCGGGATGGAATATGTGCTCAACGAGGGCCTCAAGAGCTGGCCCGATGTCTCCATCGGCGCCGGGTACAACGGGCTGTTCGGCGGGTACGATCTCAACATGCATCAGGCCGAGTTGCGAGTTAAGATATCGAAGACCTTCGTGGCGAAAAAAGAGCTGAAACTCATGCCCTTCTTCGCCTACAGTCACCTCTTCTCATGGGCGTGGTCCGACCGGCTGGGCGGGTACTGGCCCATGCCCGACGATCCGATCTCCTACTACGGTGACGAAAGCGGCAATGCCTTCTATTTCGACCAGGAATTCATAAACATCGACCGCCTGATGATCGGGTTCAAACTTTCCCACGGGAACTTCGGTTTCAGCATCGAGGCGGGACTCCCGTTCAATGCATACAAGGCATTCAACTTGAATTCAGGGATCGCGGTGGTCTTCTAGAGCGCCGCCCCATGATAGACATCCACTCCCATCTTCTCCACCAATTGGACGACGGCCCCGAGTCGGTCGAAGAATCACGGGAATGCCTTCGCATCCTCGCCGAATTCGGCTTTGACGAGATCATCCCCACCCCGCACCGTTTCCATATGCTCTACAGCGCGACCCCCGAAGATACCGCCGACCGCATGGCCGAGATCGGCTCGCTCCTCGTCCGCCGGTTCTCGTTCGAATATATGTACGGGAACGACCTGTTGGAATCGTCGGGAGATCTGTTCGAACTGGCCACCACCCCATCGGGCTGGAAGGTGCTCCTCGTCGAATTCCTGCCGCTCATGTCGAGAAAGAGCGACATCGAACAGGCGGTCTTCTCGCTCAACCTCAAGGGCATAGCCCCGCTTATCGCCCACATCGAGAGATATACCATGCCCGACGAGGTCTGGAAAGAACTCAAAAAAAGATACTCGCTCTACTATCAGATCAGCCTCAAAACGCTTTCTTACGGTTTTTTCGACAACAAGCGCACCCAGATCCTCCGGCTCCTCGACGCTGGGCTCATCGACAACGCGGCGACCGACCTGCACCGGCTCGCAAAGTTACAGCAGATAGAGCAGGGACTCGATCTCCTGCGCCGGAAGTACCCGGAACAGGTCGAGCGGCTCTTCTCGCTCTCTTTCGAGGATTAGTTATTGTGGCGGACAGGTGTAGAGATACACGAAATCGTAGGTCGATTCGGTCCGCAGCGTCGTGAACTGCAACGCTATCGGCGCCGTATCGGTAATTATCGGCACGACCTGATTCATGTTTGCGGAATAATTGTTGTAGGGTGAACATTGATAGGCGGTCCCGTTCGCCGTCAGTTGCCAACCGTCATCTTGCGTACTGGCGTCGCTCGTCAACCGCACGAACATTCGGTTGGTCGGATAGTTCGCGAGGGCGGGCGGCGTTCCGGTGCCGGTATAGAGCCCGCGTAGATCGCAGCCGCTCGTGATGCCCTGATCGGTGTGGGTGAAGTTGTCGCAGTAGAAGAACTTCACATAATCATAGCAGTTGGTCCCGCCATTCTCCTCCACATTCAGTATCCGCAGGGTCATGTTATTCAGGAGATCGATCGCGTTGAGCCGCCACGACTTGCCGTCCGAGTTCGGATATGATCCGGACGCGGGATATTTCACGAGCAGTGTCGATGCGCCGGGGGTGCCGCTCCACAGTTCGAAGCCGGTCCCCGTGGCCTCCGAATCCGAGTAGAAGTTCATGTAGGCGCGGTTCCGACCAAGGCTGATGGTATAGTCGGTCTGAGCATCGCCGCAATACCTGCCGGAGTTCCGATTCCCCGTCCCGAGGTAGGTGGTGCTGTTCGGACAGTAACGGACGACCGGCGTGCTGTCATAAGTAACGGAGCTCACCACCGCGACCAGCCCCGGGTCGGTCGTCGCCGAGCAGTTGCCGGCACAGTAGTCTCCCTCGTCATTATTGCCGTCGTCACACGCCTCCGGTCCGGTCTTGTAGCCGTCGTTGCAGACGCTCGCACCGGTGGTGAAGGAGAAGAGATACCTGCCACCGTCGTTGCCCACGAGCGGGTTGTCCGCCGGATCTGAAACGGCCGGGGTGACGCCGTCGGGGTTGAGCGTGACGGTGTACTCGGTGGTGTCCTCGAGCGGCGCGGCGGGGGCGAAGGTGGCGGTAAGCCCGTCGGTCGAGAGCGAGACCGTACCGACGACCGGAGTGCCGTCATCGGTTCTTTCGACGGTCATCGTGGTCTCGTCGACATTGATCACCTGCTCACTGAAGAGGACGGTTATCGCCGCAAGGGTGATCGAGGCGGGGTCGGTCCCGTCGGCCGGGTCGGTCGACAGGACGGTCGGCGCGATGGTGTCGATCGTGGTAAAGGCAAAGACCTCCTCGTTCATGGTATTGCCGATGGTATCGGCGATCGTATTTTTCAGCGTGACGGTGTAGGTGGTATCGGTGGCGAGATCGCTGTCCGGATCAAGCGTCCAGACGGTGTCGCCCGTCGACCAGACCGGCGTGCCGGTCACCGCGGGAGCGCCACCCGACCCGACGATGGTGAGCGAGGCGTCGAGTTGGACCGTCGCGGTGTTCATCGGTTTGGAGAAGGTCATCTCGATCGCGGTGTCGACCGCAACGCCGGTGACCGGGCCGGGGATGGTCAGCAGGGCGGTCGGCTTGGAGAAATCGGTCTTGAGCGTCCAGTTGTAGGTCTGCGAGAGGGCGGCGCCGGAGGTGTTCTCTATGCTGTTCGGCACGGTGACGGTGTAGGTGGTATTGTTCGCGAGATCCTGCGACAACTTTATCGTCAGCACCTTGCCGTCGGCCGAAAGCGCGCTGGTATCCACATTGATGGTGACCGTGGGCGTTATCGTGATGACATAGACGGGATCGTCACAACCGCCACCGGTGGTGAGCGTCGCCTCGTCGACCGGATGACTGAAGGTGATGACGAGGTCGGGGCGTACGATATTCGTCGTCGCGCCGTCGCCGGGACTGGTGAACTCGGCGGTGAAGGTGGCGGGGTTCACATCGGCGTCGGGCAGGATGTCGCCCTCGACCGTGTCGGGCGTTTCGTCGGTCAGGATCGTGTCGTCATCAGGCATCGCGCCGTCGTCTGTGACCACGGGCGCGTCATCGGTGACCATGGGCGCATCGTCAGTGAACACCGGCGCATCGTCGGTGACCACCGGGGCGTCGTCGGCCACCACCGGGGCGTCATCACCGGTGACCACCGGGGCATCATCCGCCGTGACCGGCGCATCGTCTCCGACATTCTGGTCCTGATCCTGCGGCGGGGTGACCGAAGGCTTGCAGTAGCCGTCAATGCAGTCGTACCCGGTGTCGCATGAACCGCCGTCACACTCGACCGCGGCGACACACTCTCCGATCGGGGCACCGTATTCGTCGGTGAGGGAACCGTCTATATAGCAATACTCGAAAACGGCGCAGTCGTCGTTGTTGACACAGAGCACCGCCGGTTCCTCGGGCGTACAGGCGGCAAGGACAAGAGCCGCCACGCAGAGGAACGGGATAACCGCCTTCTTGAACATGGGATCCTCCTGAACACGGAAGGTTAATGACCACCTCTCCACACCGGTTATAAACCGACCGTTCACCGATGTCAATAGTTCCGGCCCCTTGCATTTTTTCACATCGGCGGTATGCTGGTGACCGTTGGAAAACCCTTTTCCCGGAGGACGCCATGCGTATTTCGTTGTCCCGTCTTTTCCTTTTACTGCCGTTTGCCATGATGCTCGGCGCCTGCTCCCAAGAGGAGAACTCGCCGGTCGACGACCTGATGACGACCGACACCGATATGGCGGCGAACGAGAACGCGCTCCCCGACACCGCCGACACCGAACCTGTCGACGGGGCCGATATGGCCGACCTTTCCGACGATACCCTCTCGACCGACGAGATCATCGCCGACGAGGACGCCTCCCCGACCGACGACCCCTTCTCCGACGGCGACGACC
>JAKQHE010000121.1 GCA_029573155.1 bacterium | reverse complement strand
GTTACTCGATTATCTTTGTCACCACGCCGGCGCCCACCGTGCGGCCGCCCTCCCGGATCGCGAAACGGAGACCTTCCTCCATCGCGATCGGCGCTATCAGTTCGCCCGTGATCTTCACATTGTCCCCCGGCATGATCATCTTCACGCCCTCGGGAAGATGCAGCACTCCCGTCACATCGGTCGTGCGGAAATAGAACTGCGGACGGTAGCCCTCGAAGAACGGCGTGTGGCGCCCGCCCTCTTCCTTCGACAGCACATAGACCTCCGCCGTGAACTTCGTGTGCGGCGTGATCGAGCCCGGCTTCGCCAATACCTGACCGCGCTCCACGTCCTCTTTCTTAATGCCCCTCAACAGACACCCGACATTGTCACCCGCTTGTCCCTCGTCCAGCAACTTACGGAACATCTCCACGCCCGTCACCACCGTCTCCTGCGTCGGGCTGATACCCACGATCTCCGCCTTGTCGCTCACCTTGATGATGCCGCGCTCGATACGGCCCGTCACCACCGTCCCGCGCCCCGATATCGAGAACACATCCTCGATCGGCATCAGGAACGGCTTGTCTATCGCCCGCACCGGCTCGGGAACATACCCGTCCACCGCCGCCATCAGTTCGAATATGCACTTCGCGTCATCGCTGTCCGGATTGTCCGTGTTCAGCGCCTTCAGCGCGCTCCCGCGGATTATCGGGATCTCGTTGCCCGGGAACTTGTAGCTCGTCAGCAGGTCCCTCAACTCCATCTCGACAAGATCTATCAGCTCGGGATCGTCCACCAGGTCCACCTTGTTCAGGAAGACCACCATGTACGGCACACCGACCTGATACGCCAGCAGGATATGCTCCCGCGTCTGCGGCATCGGTCCGTCCGTCGCCGCGACCACCAGTATCGCCCCGTCCATCTGCGCCGCACCCGTGATCATGTTCTTGATGTAGTCCGCGTGACCCGGGCAGTCCACATGCGCGTAGTGACGCTTGTCCGTCTCGTATTCCACGTGCGCCGTCGCTATCGTGATCCCGCGCTCCTTCTCCTCCGGTGCTTTGTCGATCTGGTCGAACGGCACGAACTTCGCCTTCCCCTTCGCCGCCAGCGTCTTCGTGATCGCCGCCGTCAGCGTCGTCTTCCCGTGGTCTATGTGACCGATCGTCCCCACATTCACATGCGGCTTCGTCCTGTTGAATTTCTCCTTCGCCATCTGAACCTCCTTTCCTCAAAAAAGATAAGGTTGGTAACCTAAAAACCTATCGTTCTCCTCTGATCCTCAACTGGAGCCCACGGTCGGACTCGAACCGACGACCTCGTCCTTACCAAGGACGCGCTCTAGCCGCCTGAGCTACGAGGGCTCGAATATGGAGCGGGAAACGGGATTCGAACCCGCGACCCTTAGCTTGGAAGGCTAATGCTCTAGCCAGCTGAGCTATTCCCGCGCAAAAAGCATGGTGGAGAGGGGAGGTTTCGAACCTCCGTAGTCTTCCGACAACAGATTTACAGTCTGCCCCCTTTAGCCACTCGGGAACCTCTCCACATATCCACAAATACATGGAGCTAGCGATGGGACTCGAACCCGCAACCTACCGATTACAAATCGGTGGCTCTGCCAATTGAGCTACGCTAGCGTGCGTCGTTCTCAGTTGCCAAAAAACCTGAAAAGCAGGCAGAATATACACAGAGGGGGGGCATTGTCAATGTTTTTTTTGCCGGCTTTTTTCTTCGTCATTTCCAAGACATCGCGCGCCCGACAGCGCGGTCGGCCCAAAAGCGGGCAGGAACTTTTTTCGAATACAAACTTGACTTCCCGGTTTTTCCCATTACGATGCGTCACAATGTTTGAGCGTTCTTTCAGGCTTTTATCAACCTTTTTCTCTGGGAGGTATTCAGAGATGAAGAAGTTTTTCTACCTTGCTTTCGCGCTTATGTTCGCCATGCTCGTCGTGAGCTGCGGCGACAACAATGACCCCGCCCCGACCGATGACGACACCACCGACACCGATGTGGTCACCGACACCCCGGCTACCGAGACCGACACTCCGCCTGTTGATGACGGCGAAGTGCCCGATGCGGTCGCCTGCACGCTTGAAGACACCTTCTTCGACAACATGGGCGAATGGGAGTCCTATTTCACCATGAAGATGACCGGCGCCATCAACGATCCTGCGGCGACCGAGGTCGAAGCGGCGTTCCTCGCCAAGATGACCGGTGTCCTTCAGGGCAAGACCTACAACCTCGCCAACAACATCGGCTACTACATCCTCGACGCCCTCACCACGACCGACGGACAGGAAGTCCCCGCGGTCATCGGCGTCGGCATGGGCAATGTCACGTGGCCCGTTTCCGGTAAACTCGTCGACGTGTGGGTCGGCCAGACCTTCTTCGTGGTCAGCGACCTCCTGAACTGGAAGACCGCCGCCGCCGAAGAGAACCTCACCGGCGTCGAGGTCGAAGGGACCTATCAGGTCGTTATCTTCCAGCTGTGGCTCGAGATCGTCGGGCAGGAACAGTTCTACCGCATGCAGTGTATCCGCGGCGTGTCGGCCCTGAACGCCGACGAGACCGCGTATGACGGTGCCATGTTCGTCTGCGTCGACAAGAATGTCGAGTGGGCGATCGGCGAGACGCTGCGCGCCATGAACTACTCCAAGATGATCGATGCCGACGAGGACATCCTCGCCGTGCTCAACGAAGGCCTCGCGGAAACCGACGAGAACTACATGACCGATGTCTGCACCTGCTACAGCAAGGAAGAGGACGAGGAAGGAAATCCGATCATCATGAACTGCGAAGACATGAAGGACGAGTTCGGCAAGGGCGAACTTCCTGACGGTGACGAAACGACCGATGATGTCGCCACCGATGACCTGCTTCCCGACAACTGATCTCTAACTCTCATACCACTACTTCGAGGGGGCCCGCGCGGCCCCCTTTTTTTCGCATCAAGATTTTTTTTGCTATTTGACCTTGATGGCTATATGGTATCGAAGCATGTATCGGGGCATTTTTCATGGATAAGAGGAAAAAGCTTCTTAAGCTGTTCCGGGATATCCGATCCTTCTGTAGCGATCATGATATCGCGGCGAACCCCTATACCTTCCTGCTGAATCGCTACTACTTCACCACGCTGGGCAAACGGATATCCCCCTCGCTCCTCACCGGGATATCGGCTGATGATTTTCTGAAGATAAACCGCCGCTTCAGCGATCGCCTGAAACACGAACTGGTCTCCTCGTGGTCGGTCAGTTACATCCTCTCGCTCCCCCATCCGGCGCCGATGGAGACCTCTCCGCGTCTTTCCTCCTCCCAACACGATATCCTGTTCCTTTCAGACGCGATCTATCTGCCGCGTCACCTAGAAAAGGGACATCGCCTCCATTTCGCCTCCCACGATGAGGGGGCGTTCCTATCGCCGTTCACGGAGGTGTTCGCCTATCCCTTTTCCAAGGACAAGCCGGTGGAGATATCGCTCCAGTCGACGATCTTCGACCTCTTCTCGGGTGAGCAGAGCACCAAGGTCAAACCCTATCAGTTCCATCTGGTCCTAGACGAAGCGATAACCAGCGACTTCCCGCCGGAACAATTCTTCCGCAACATCGCTCTTCTTTTGCATGAGGAGGGGTCCTATTTGCTCCACCTCAAGAAGAATTTCCTGATGTCGCCGGTGACCAAGAAGGAAAAACGGTTCCTTTACGATATCTTCTCTCTGCGCGAGATAAACAAGGACCATCAAAAACTGGTGCTCGATCTCGGGCGGAAACGGACGCCGGAGCCCGAACGGTCCATCGCCATCAGCGACCGCGCGACCGGATCGTTCTTTACCGTGCCGAACGACTTCATCACCTTCAATAATCTGCTCACCTTCAACGACAATCTCGCCTACGAAGAGATCCTGCTCCTCCAGAAGATAGAGAAACAGGCCGAAGGGACCTGCGCCGACCATTTCGATTTCTTCATCGGGATGTTCCCCGCCCGCGGCACACAGCCTCCTGTCGAGGCCCTGCGCCGTACCCCGCAGACCAAACCGCTCATCCGCGGCAAGGAGATCGTCCCCTTCACCGATCCGGCACCCCATGCATGGGTCATCCCCGACAAGGAGTTCTTTTTTCAGTTACCGGCCGCCGGTCAGTTCGAACGGCCAAAACTCATAGCCCGCTACCTTTCGGTGCGTCCGGCGATCTGCATAGATCGATCAAAACTCTACTTCCTCAGCGATGTCGCCGGTATCATCCCGCAGAGTGGCGACCTGCCGCTCGAATATGCCGAGGGCTATCTCAACTCGGACCTGATACTGTTCTATTACACGCTCAAATTCCCGCACCACAATAAGTTCCTCAAGAAGAACTTCAACAGCATCCCTTTCACCCCCGCAAAAAAACAGTTGCAGGAGGTGGTCTCGGCGGCGGTGCGCGCCATCCGGTCGGGTGACGACGAGAAAGGGGCCCGGGACCTCAACCGGAGCATCTATCAACTGTTCAGATTGACCAGCGACGAGATCCGCAGCATCGAGCGGTATGTCGAACGCTATCGCGCGCGGTCATCGGGCCGTTAGATCGGCAAGCACCCCGTAATAGAACAACGCCGGGTACAGCCCGGCGATCTCGCCGAAGAGGGAGCCGTCCCCGGCAAAAAACAGGACGGTCGGCAACACCTCCGGAGGCCGAATGCCCATTTCCGTCGGCGCTTCCTCCAAGGTGTAGATCGGATATGCCGGGCGGCCGGGTTGCAGTTCGGGGGGGTCCCCCTTCTGAACGACCATCAGGAAACGGACCCGACCGCCGAACCGTTCCTGTAGCGTGTTGAGACGCTCGGTCAGTTCGGCGCACGGCCCGCACCAACTTGCCGAAAGATCCATCAGAGAGGGCGAACCGCCCGTTAGTTCGGCCAACGACGACACGCGACCGCTCTCCGGGTCTTTGAGAAGCACTCGGTCGGCAAGCGTCTCCCGTCGCTTTTCAGGCACAATAGGCGCCCCTTCTTTCCTTGCGACGACCGGCGAGGATGAAGGCACCGGCGCACCGGAAGCGGCACCGGCACCCGAGGAGGCACAGGCCCCGAAAAAAAGGGTCGCGAGCAGGAATGCCGCTAGAATATCTGTTCGCATTCAGGCATTTCGCATACGCCGCCTTTGGCGCAATAAAGCGTTGAACACTGATAGTACTGTCCGCACGGCTCCCCTTCGCCTTTGAAATAGGAGCACTTATGATCGAACGGATCGCAGTAGAACTTCTTGTCGCACTGGAGAGTGCAGGCCGCATACTCTTCCGCCGGGAAGGCGCGACAGGCATAGGTCTCCCCGTTCACGCCGCACTCGAGACGGGAGAAATAATTGCAGACCTTCGAGGCGCTGCAGTCGGCGCCGAGACTGTTGGGTATCTCCGGCCCCTGACACTGCTCATCGATACAGGTGAGACCGACGATGCACTCGTTATCCTCGGCGCAGGTCTTGCCGATACCCTTCTTTTCGAAACAGATCCCTATGTCATCGCCTTCCGTCTTCTTGCAATAGAGATAACTCGCGCAGTGATCGTCGCTCATACAGGGTTCTCCTTTGGCGCCGGTCGAAAGCCGGGAACAGCCCGAACTCAGACAGGTATATCCCGGCTCACAGCGATCGAGGTTCTCATTGCATGGCTCCCCCTGCCGGCGATACAGTACGCACCATCCCGGACAGGCGCCGGCGGCGAGGTTGCACCAACCGTTGTCGCATTCCTCGTCCTGGAAGCACTGGTCGTTGATGATCTTCAGCCCTTTGAAGGCGAGCGCGCAATCGGGAATGTCGAACAGTCGTATCTCGAGCGGGTTGTAGGGATGCATCTGGGAGATGATGTCGAAGCATTTCTGCGCCTGATCGGCGTCCACGCTCAGCCATTCCCGTTTCTCGGCGAGACGCAGCAGATATATCTTCTGCTTGAAGACCGTCTTGCGCCCCGTATGGAAGAAATCCCAGACGAGCAGACTCTCCTTGATGCTGTCCACGCAGGAGTCTTTGTTCGCGGAGGTGATGATACCGCCGCTGTACTCGGCGGCGCTCCCGCAGATCGTCTGCAGGTAGGTCTGGAAGAATTCGTCGACCGGCATCTTCGCCTTTTCGCTCTTCGTGCCCTCGCACGCTCCCAGCATGAGGGCGAGCACAAGCATGCCGGTCAGTATCATTCTCGGACGTTCACTCATCGGTATCCTCCGTCACTCTCAACATTCGTCAGACCACACCCGGTCGCACCGTCACTGGGAGTCCGCATCCCGGACAGGAGAACCGCATCCCCTCGAAGCGGCCTCCGCATGCCGCACAGGCGAACAGCCGCTCGCGCCTCCCGGCGGCGGCGAGGAGATCTCTGGTCTCTCCCGGTGGCACGGTCCGCGCCGCCAGATGATAGTACAGCGCGCTCTTTTTTTCAATAGGGGCCATCTCGGTCGCCGTAAGTACCCGTGTTTCATCGCAGAGTGCCACAAAGACCGAACCCAACGGCCCGGGCAGAAGGCGCGAGAACGCCATGCCGGTGGTCGTCTGCAGGAGCAGATAGCGTAGCGTGCATTCCTCTTCGGGGTACCGTTCGATGAGTTTTTCCGCGAGAGGCCGCGCCTGTTCGACCTTGCCCTCCCATGCCGCGAGGACACAGGGTATCAAAAGCGCGAGCGCGGTGTCGTTCTCCGCGCGCGCCACCATTTCACCCCAGCGCCGCGCCTCTTCGGGGCGGTTCCGGGAGACCGCGACGGTGAGGGCGTCGAGCATCACCGCGCGCAGGCCTTCGTTGCGGTCAAGTCCCGCCAACCGGTTGAGTTCCTTGCAATGGTAGAGCGCGTCGTCGAAAAGCCCCATCGCCGTTTCAAGCGACACCAGTTCTTTCAGGGTCTCCTCTCTTTTTTCCGCCGCAAGGCTCTGTTTGAGGGAGGCGAGCGCCTTCTGGTCGTCCTCGAGCGCCCGATGGTCGCGCCCGAGACTGAGCAGTATCGAAGCCCGGTCGGCCGTCGAGAGTTTCTTGCGGAACAGCAGGGTACGGTGCAGGAACACCGCCTTGAGCGGACCTTCGGCGCGGAGCAGGTCGCCGAGCAGGATGAAGGTGCGCACCTCGTCGGGGTACCGCCGTGCGGCGCGACGCAGCCATTTCGAGAGTTCGGCGCGGTCCCCTTCGGCGAGTCGCTCAAGCGACGGGAGGACCGAGAGCATGTCGGTCTTTATCCGCAGGGCGGTCCGCCGACGCGACCAGATCATCCTGAGCAGGATGAGCAGGAGCGCGACGAGCAGTGCCGACGCGACGAGTATCTCCCGGGTGTGCGGATGAAAGAGGTCCATCAGCGGGCAACACCCTTATCGGCGTGATCCTTCACGGTGAGTGCCGCGAGTTCGGCGCGGGTCTTCTGCAATTCCTTCTCGACCGACCTTTTGGCGAAGTAGAGACTGAAGAACACCACGGCGAACACAAGCGTGGCGAGCGTCGATCCAACGGCGCACGCGGCGACCATCACCACCCACAGCGGCACCGTATCGAGCCGGGTGACCACGAGGTCGACCGGCACCGGCTGGCCGTTCTTGAGGGCGAACAGCAGGACGGTGATGAGCAGTGTCGTGAACAGCGCCACGAGCGTTACGGTCCTGAACATGGGGCCTCCTCCCGACCGGGGCTATAGTTTCTCGATGAGGGCGCGCAGTTTGTCGTCCCGCAGGTGCGGGGCGAGGAGCCGCGCCGCGTATTTGCCGAGGATGTCGAATTCGAGGTTCACCGCGTCCCCTGCCTTCACGCCGTCGGCGAACGAGGTCCGCGCCTGCGTTTCGGGGATGAGCGATACGACCGCCGCCTCGCTGCGCATTTCGGCTATCGTGAGCGAGATGCCGTTCACCGCGATGGAGCCGCGATCGACCGTAAGATGGCCGAATTCCGGCGGTATCGTCACCGCCAGTTCGACCCCCGCGCCGACCTTTTTGACCGAGGCGATGCGCGACACGGTATCGACATGGCCCGTCACGATGTGGCCATCAAGCCGCCCGCCGAACGCGAGCGCCCGTTCGAGATTGACCGACCGCCCCGGCTTGTAGTGCGCCGCGAGCGTCTTTTTCACCGTTTCGGCCGATATGAAGAAACTCATACTTTTCGCGTCGAACGCCGTCACCGTCAGACAGACACCGTCCACGGCGATGCTGTCGCCGCTCTTGATGTCGTTCCCGAACGGGTTGTCGAGCGTGAGCGTCCGCTCCGGTCCCGACGCGGTCAACCGTTCGACCTTACCCGTCTTTTCGATGATGCCGGTGAACATAGTTCCTTCTCTTTGGTGCACGCGGCGCACTATATCCGACTAGCGAGCACTTTGCAAGTTATTCGCCCGCCGCAACATTGACTTGTCCACCGCTTTGCGGTAGTGTTCGCCGTTGCAAATGAACACGGGGTCCCGCATGACGAACGGTTCCGCTCACCGACTGGTCATATCGCTTGCGCGCTTCGGCGAAAAAAGCCCCCGCTCTCGTCCCGACGGGAATGCGCGCCATTTCCATGTGTCGCGCGAGAGCCGCGACCGCTACCGGTTCGAGGAACGGATCTTCACCCTGTCGGGCAATGTGGTCTTCCCCGACTACGCCGCGGTCCGCCGGTTCGCCCACGCGATGAACGAGAAAAAGGACCTCGTCAAACACCCCGAACAGGCGGTGAAGGCGGGGCATCTCAACGCGATGGCGCTCATCGATGAGGTGCTTCACCATATCGTGCGGATTTACCGCCAGCAGGTGGCGCCGACCCTGCTCACCGAGGCGCTCTCCTTTCTGCGCGAACGGCTCGGCGACGACACCGACGCGGCGATCCGCCGCTTTGCCGAGGAGTTCCCGCCCCTCCCGGTCTACCGCGGCCAGATGAGCATCACCGAATACCTCGCAGGGAATTGCGGCGACGAGCCGGCGCTCGAAGTGGAACTGGAAGAACTGCTGATGCTCCATATCGCGAACCGCAACCCCGCCTTCAAACGCTATGAGGAACTTTTCAGTGACGAGCCGCTCCGCCGCACCACCCGGTACAGCGAACTCACTGCGGCGTTCGGCGAATTCCTCGCGCAGAAACCGGCATTCGGTCCTGACGGGCAGAAACTGCTCGACCTTCTCATGTCGCCGGCAGGCGCCCACCCCGATTCGCTCGCCGACCAGTTGCGCTTCATCCGCGAGCGGTGGGGACTCCGGTTCCTCGGCGACCGGTTCCTGAAGGTGCTCAGCGGCGGCGACCTGCTCCGCGAGGAGGAGAAACCCTACTTTCCGTTCGAGGGTCGCGGCGAGGTGATCACCGGTGAATCCCTTCGCGGCGGATATATCCCCGGCCAGTGGCGCGACCATGAATACGAGGCCTTCTCACCTGATCGCGTCTGGATGCCCAACCTCGTGATGATCGCCAAGAACGCCTTCGTCTGGCTCGACCAGTTGTCCCGCCAGTACGGCCGGCATCTCACCCGGCTTGACGACATCCCCGAGGACGAACTGAAAAAACTGGCCCGCTGGGGCTTTACCGGCCTGTGGCTCATCGGCGTCTGGGAGCGGTCGACCGCGAGTCGCACCATAAAACAGATCATGGGGAACCCCGAAGCGGCCGCATCGGCCTATTCGCTCCACGACTACACGATAGCGCAGGAACTCGGCGGCGAGGAGGCACTCGCGACCTTGCGTGACCGGGCT
The DNA here is from genome assembly GCA_029573155.1 of bacterium. Lineage (GTDB taxonomy): Bacteria > UBP6 > UBA1177 > UBA1177 > JAKLFG01 > JAKLFG01. The sequence goes on along the minus strand of JAKQHE010000121.1, from coordinate 2,946 downwards.
GGGAGATACGGCATCCGCCTAGCCAGCGACATGGTCCCCAACCACATGGCGATCGATTCGCGCTGGGTCCACCACCACCCCGACTGGTTCCTGCAGGCGAAGGAGCCCCCCTTCCCCTCCTACACCTACAACGGCCCGAACCTCTCGACCGAGGAGCATCTGGGCATCTACATCGAAGACCGCTACTACGACAAGACCGACGCGGCGGTCACCTTCAAGCGGGTCGATTTCCGCCATGACGATGTCCGCTATATCTACCACGGCAACGACGGCACCAGTTACCCGTGGAACGATACCGCGCAACTCGACTACACCCGCGCCGACGTCCGCGAGGCGGTCATCCAGACCATCCTCCATGTGGCGCGGCAGTTCCCGGTGATCCGGTTCGACGCCGCGATGACGCTCGCCAAACGGCACTACCAGCGGCTCTGGTTCCCCGAGCCGGGGACCGGCGGCGACATACCGTCGCGCACCGAATACGCCCTGACCCGAGACCAGTTCAACGAGAGGATACCGAACGAATTCTGGCGCGAGGTGGTCGACCGCGTCCAGCAGGAACAGCCCGACACCCTCCTGCTCGCCGAGGCGTTCTGGCTCATGGAGGGCTACTTCGTCCGGACGCTCGGGATGCACCGCGTCTATAACAGCGCATTCATGAACTTCCTGAAGAAAGAGGAGAACGATCAGTACCGCCTCTCGGTCCGCAATGTGCTCGAGTTCGATCCCGATGTGCTCCATCGGTTCGTCAATTTCCTCAATAACCCCGACGAGAAGACGGCGGTCGAGCAGTTCGGCAAGGATGACAAGTACTTCGGCGTCTCCCTCCTCATGGCCACGATGCCCGGCCTGCCGATGTTCGGCCACGGACAGGTCGAGGGATTCACCGAGAAATACGGCATGGAATATCGCAAGGCCTACTGGAACGAGTCGGTCGATCACCAACTCGTCCAACGGCACGAACGGGAACTTTTCCCGCTCCTCCGCAAGCGGTATCTGTTCGCCGGCGTCGAGAACTTCCGTCTCTACGACTTTTTCCTTCATACCGGGCGGGTCGACGAGAATGTCTACGCCTACTCGAACCGCCGGGACGACGAGCGGGCGCTCATCCTGTTCAACAACAAGTTCTCCGAGACCTCGGGCTGGATACGTACCTCGGTCGGGTTCCTCGACAAGGGGAGTGGGCAGGTGGTCCAGCGAACGCTCGTCGAGGGGCTCGGACTTACTCCCGGCGCAGGACGCTACCTGCTGTTGCGCGACCATATCACCGGCCTTGAGTTCATCCGACGGGTGGACGATCTGGCCGAGACGGGGCTTTTCGTCACGCTTGGTGCCTACAAATATCAGGCATTCCTCGACCTGCGCGAAGTCATCGAAACAGCCGCCGAGCCGTGGGGCTCCCTCCACGACCTCCTGAACGGCGCGGGGGTCCCCGATATCCGCCGGGCGCTCACGATGCTCACCGTGGCGCCGCTCCACGCCGCCTTCCGCCGGCTCGCGAACCCGGCGACCTTCAAGGCGCTCATCGCGGCGCGCGGCGCCAAAGGACCGGTGAAGATGAAGGCGACGACCCGGAAACTGCTTTTGCAACTCGCCGTCCACCATCGCTCCTTCCTCGACGAACTGCGGCTCCTCCATGGCGGCGCCGGCGATGTCGATATCCTTGCGGGGCTCTTCGCCCACGATCTGGCCGCCTTCATCGAACTGCCGACCGTCGACCTCGCGCCGCTCCATCCGCCGGCGCAGGAATGGCTGACCTCCGTCGTCGGTGACGATGTGTCGGCGCTCCTCATGATGTTCGGCTGGACGCTCACGGCGCGGCTTTCGCAGATAACGCTCGACCGCAACGACGGCCCCACCTCGAACGAGATACTGCGGAAATACCTGCTGGAAGAGGTCTTTCTGACGCTTTTCCGGGAAATGGGACGCGGCGAGAGGCACGCCGATATGGAACAGCGGCACATCCGCGCATTCGTCTACTATCAGAACTGGTGGCGTCAGTATCCACAGGACGACCTGTGCCATGCGATGATGAAGGATGTCTTCGCCGACGAGAACATGCACCGCATCCTGCAGGTGAACGAGTATCGCGGCATCCGCTATTTCAACAAGGAGGCGTTCGAGCATTTCGTGAACGGCCTGTTCGTGATGGCGGTGCTCGACATTCTCCGGAGCGACCTGACCCCGGCGAAAAAGAAGAAGGAACTCGCAACTCGCACGACGCTGGCACGGCGCTTCCTCGACGCAATGCCGCTTTCTGAGTACCGCGTGGATAAGTTATTGGAAGTTATTAAAAATCCCGTTAAGGTCCCTTTGACAAGGGACCGGAAGGAAGAGGAGGGTGGGTGGCTTATCGGTGAACCGGTGTTCGTGCCACTCACCGAACCCAAGCGCCCCGTAAAGAAAAAGAAGACCCCCGCAAAAACGAAGAAGACCACCGCCAAGAGGAAAAAGACATGAGATTCATCGCGGCGCTCATCGCGCTTCTGCTCGCGGCGGCCATGACCTACTACTACATCACCGGTTCGTGGCCCGGCATGTCGAAAGACCCCTTGAAGGACGCCTCGAAAAAGGCCGCCATCGAGGGCGGCCCGATCACCGATCCGCAGATGGCCAAAGATCGCGTCGAGGGAATGCTGAAGAAAAGCGAAGAGGCGCAACGAAAGGCGATAGAGGACTCGACCCAATAGCCTGTGCATGATCCTTAAACCATGGGAGGGAACACCATGAAACGGTTCATCATCATCGGTGTGGCGGCACTGCTCGTCCTGACCGCCTGCGCCGGGACCAAGACCGGCGATGACCCCGCGCCGGAGAACGACGAGAACGCGACCGACACGACTGTCAACGACACGACTGTCACCGATACGGCGGCCACCGACACCGCCGTACCAGATGACACCGTCACCGACGAAACGACGACCGACAGCGATGTCGTGGTCGCCGGCG
>JAKQHE010000120.1 GCA_029573155.1 bacterium | reverse complement strand
TAATAACTTGACTTAAACACATATTACAAAATTTGTCAATAGTAAGAGATAATGTGCATATGCTTGGCAGTTTCCTAATAATATGAGAAAAACTGCTAATATAAGGACGAAACTTGCAAGAAGTTCACTTGTCTAGAGTTGGCGTTCAAGGTATATTTAGCAACCGGAGCCGAATCCACATAATATCCATAATAAAAATAACCCAACATAAAGTTGAGTTATTTTTATTAGCGGAGAGATAGGGATTCGAACCCTAGGTACCCCTCGCGGAGCACACTTGATTTCGAGTCAAGCTCCTTCGACCACTCGGACATCTCTCCTCACTTCGATATCGCCCTGATATTCCTAAAGAAATCGGTCAACATCGTGCCGCATTCATCACCCAAGACCCCTTCCACGACCTCGCAACGATGGTTCAGGCGCGGATCCGTAAGCAGGGTATAGAGCGATACCACGCCGCCCCCCTTGGGGTCACGCGCACCGAAACAGACCCGGGCGATGCGGGACTGGATGATCGCACCACAGCACATGACGCACGGCTCTAGGGTGACGAAGAGTTCACATCGTTCGAGACGCCAGAAACCGATCTGATCACGGGCATCCTCGATAGCGAGTACCTCGGCATGGGCAAGCGGCGACTGGGTACATTCGCGGCGATTGTACCCGATACCGACGATTCGATTGTCAAGGACCACCACCGCTCCGACCGGCACCTCACCCCGTTGCTCCGCACGGCGAGCAAGAGCAAGCGCCTCGCGCATGAAGTGTCCGTCTCTCTCCATCGGCTCCGGTACGGTCAAAGCGGGGTCATTATAGTGCGAAAAGGGGCCTTGTCAATTTCAGGGACACATCTTTACGAAAACCGGCTTTCCGACGACAAAAAACGGCGGAACACCTCCGCTTTTTTTCTCTTTTTTCCATTCAGCACCGATCATGTCGGGCGTTTTTCGCGGCCCGCTTTATGCTTATCCCAGAAAAGAAACGCAAAAGAAGAAAGCAGTCGTTCAACCACGAAGGAGAGGAACACCATGAAAGAACAGGCGCTCACCAAGATGAAAGAGGTCATGCACGCCGTCTATTCCTTCGAGAACCATCTCATCAAAAATCACGCGCTGCTCCTCAACGCCGCTCTCACGCTTTGCGCCCTCGAAGGAAGCAAGGCGAAACGCAGCAGTGATCTGGCCGAAGAACTCGGCGTGACCTATTCGCTCATGTCCCGCACGGTCGTCCTGCTCGAGAAACGGTCGCTTGTCGATCGGAGCATCGGGAAGACCGATAAGCGGGAGATGCGTTTCACCTTGACCGAAAAAGGGAAAAGACTGCTTAAGGAGATCCGGGAAGGATACGATCTCGGCAAATTCCTTTCTACGCTCAAGAGCCGGTAACGGCGGTCACTTCACCTCGTGGACCCAGCCCTGCGGCGCTTCGACGGTGCCGGTCTGCATGCCGGTCAGCAGATCATAGAGTTTCCGTGAGACCGGCCCGACCTCTTTGCCGTCGGCATAGAAGGTGTGCAGTTTGCCGTTGTGGAATATGCCGCCGATCGGGGTGATAACCGCCGCAGTGCCGCAGGCGCCCGCCTCGACGAAATCGTCGAGCCGGTCAATCGGGACATCGCGCTCCTCGACCCTCATTTTCAGGTAGTGTTCGGCGATGTGCATGAGCGAATACTTGGTGATGCTCGGCAATATCGAGTTCGACTTCGGTGTGACGAAGAGGTTGTCCTTGGTGATGCCGAAGAAGTTGGCGGCACCGACCTCCTCGATGTTCTTGTGGGTCGACGGGTCAAGGTAGATGCAGTCGGCGTAGCCTGCCTTGACGGCTATCTCGTGGGCGTGGAGGCTTGCGGCGTAGTTGCCGCCCACCTTCACCGATCCGGTGCCGTTGGGTGCCGCGCGGTCGTATTCCGACACGCTGAACTTGACCGGCTGGAGACCGCCCTTGAAATAGGGGCCGACCGGGGAGCCGAAGACCGAAAAAATGTATTCGGGCGCGGGACGGACGCCGAGGTTCTCGCCGACGCCGATCAGGAACGGGCGCAGATAGAACGACGCGCCATGACCGTAGGGCGGTATCCATTTCAGGTTAGCGCGGACCACCTGTTCGCACGCCTCGATGAACATCTCGTCGGGGACCGCTACCATGAGAAGTGCGTTGGCGGAGCGCTGCATCCGCTTGGCGTTCTGATCGGGACGGAACAGCACCGTGCGGCCGTCCTTGGTCGTGAAGGCCTTGAGCCCCTCGAAGCACTGCTGGCCGTAATGGAGCGCGCAAGCCCCCTCGTCAATGTGCAGTTTGTTGTCTTCGGTGAGCGTCCCTTTCTCCCAGTAGCCGTTCTTCCAGTGCGCGATGAAGCGTTTGTCCGTCCTGATGTAGGAAAATCCCAGTTTCGACCAGTTGAGATCGACCTTTTGTGCCTCGCTCATGGCTCTCTCCTAAAAAAAGTATGGACCGTTCCCTCACGGAACGCTATCGAGGCTCCGAAGGTTTGTCAAGGATAGCGACATGCCACCTAGAGAAAGAAATCGAGTATCTCACTCGCTATCGAAAAGATGAAAGAGTCGTCGAGATGTGGTTTCACCTCGGCGAGCATCTTTTTCGACCAGAGGAAGCGGGTGATGTAGGCGGCGAACACTATGAGGAGGGTCGCCTTGAAAAATCCGGCGATGATGCCTATCGCCTTATTCAGGCCTCCGATGACCCCTTCCTGCGACTCGACGAGCCCCTTGAGCGCCCACATGACCAGCCATGATGCGGCCACATAGACCGCAAGGAACGAAACGATGAATATGCCGTTGGCGGCGGGCCCGAACTGCAGGAAGACCGCTTTGACCGAGGGAAGCATGAACAGGACCATGAGCCCGATCATGACCCCCACCTTGAGTATCTCCCGGAACCCGCCGGCGAGGTAGCCCGCGAACATCGCCCCGAGAAAAATGAAGGTGCAGACCAGATCGACCATGCCGGCCCTCAAAAAAAGACGGGGGACCGATAACGATCCCCCGCCGGAATTCCTGTCACGCTATCGCGGGTCATTCGTCTTTCTTCTTGGCACTCTTTTTCTTGGCCGGTTCTTTTTCTTCGGCCTTATCCTTTTTCGCCTTGGCCTCCTTCTTGGGGGCCTCCTCCTTCTTGGCGGGCGCCTTCTTTACGGCGGGCTTTTTCGCTT
>JAKQHE010000104.1 GCA_029573155.1 bacterium | reverse complement strand
CCGAGCGCGGCGGTGGCTATGCCGTCCTCCGGCTTGAGCGGCATGACGGGATAGTAGTTGAACGATTGCGCGGTGCCGCTGAGGTGCGGATAGTGGTATCTCCCATGTCGGCCGCCGACCACCTCCTGTATGATGACCGCCATCCGCTCTTCCTCTATCTTGTAGCCGACCGCGTCGAAATAGGCCCGCGACCGCGGCGAGAAGACCGACGCGTACACGAGCCGGATGGCGTCCATGAGTTGCTTGAAGCGGACATTGAGATCGGGGTGGTTGTTCGGGATGATGTAGGTGCTGTAAATGCCGGCGAACGGCTGCAGGAGCATGTCCTCGAACAGGCCCGACGAGCGGACCGCGAGCGGGCAGGTGACCATCGAGAGGAAGGTCTTCAGTTTCTTGCGCAGGTCGAGCGACAGCGCGGTGCCGAGGAACAGGTCCTTGACATGTTCATGGTCGGTGTCGCGGAATATGACATTCCGCAGGGCCGGCGCATCTATCATGCGATCGTATTCGTCGATGCCGATGACGGCGGTCGTCGGGATGCGGATCGGCAGGTCGGGGATGTGTTTCGAGAGGTCTATGTGTTCGACGAGGTTATTGATGAAGGCGATGCCGCGCCCTTTGCCGCCGAGCGAGCCGTTGGCGAAGCGGACGATGTAACTGGCGCCGCCGAACACCGATTCGTCGAAATTTATCACGCGGCCCTTGACCTTTTTGGCGCGCACCCGTTCGAACAGCGACAGGATGAAGGCGCGCAATCCGTCGGGCGAAGGGAAGTCGGCGGCGTGGGCCGACCGCATGATGCGGGCGAACAGCATCTCCCCGCGCGCGGTGAGCCACGCGCTGAAATGGTTGCGGGCGGCATGGTAGAGCAGCGATTCGTCGGGTATCGTGCGGATGAGGTGCTCGAGTTCCTCCATGTTCGCGGCGCTGCCGATCTCTCGCCCCTGCAGGTCGCGGAATATGAAGTTGCCGAATCCGAGCCGGTCCATCAGGAAGTTGCGGATGTCGAACGCGAGCGTTTCCGAGTTCTTGTTGATGAACCCGGCGCCGAGCAGGTGCGCCTTCGGCTCGTTCGACGACTCGGAACTCTGGATGAGTATCGGCAGATCGGGCAGTTCCTCCTTCACCGACCGGCAGAAGGTGAGACCCGCCTGCGGGTCGATCGTTCCCTCGCGCGGGAACCGGACATCGGATATGACCGCGAGCAAGGCCTTGCGGTACTGTGTGAAGATCTGGAGCGCCTCTTCGTAGTTGGTGGCCAGCAGTATCTTGGGGCGCGCCCGCATCCGCAACAGTTTGTTCATCTCGTCGAGGTTCTCGTCGGCGATGAGCCGCTGGGTCTGCCGCATCACCTCGGAGTAGAGAAAGGGGAGATAGCGTGAATAGAACCGGATGCTGTCCTCGATGAGCAGTATCACCGGCACCATGCCGAGTCCGGTGTCGTTGACGACATTCATCCGGTCCTCGATGTACTTGGTGATGGCGAGGAATATCTTGGAATAGCCGTTCCAGACGAATATGCGGTCAATGTCGCGCAGGTCGGGCGAGTCGATGGGGCACTGGTGGAGATTCGCCGAGTTGTTGAACAGCAGGACCACCGGCAGGTCGCGCCGTTTCTTTATCTCGGTGGCGAGTGCGAGCGGGACGCGGACATCGAGCCCGACCATGAGAATGACGAGGTCGAATTTGCGCTGTTCCAGTTTGCGTATCGCGTCGTCGGGGCTGTAGGCGCTCGTGACGCGTGGCGCCGAAGAGAGGTTCAACTGGTAGTACTCGCCGAATATCTGCTCCGACAGTTGGCCATCGCGTTCGAGGATGAAGGCGTCGTAGAGCGTCGCGACGAGCAGGACCTCCTGCACCTTGAACGGCATGAGGTCGTGGAATATGTCCTTGTCGGACCGGTAGTGGTCGAATATGTCGGTGAGTTCCTGAAAGATCATTTCTCTATCTCTTTATCCATCAGCATCGAGACGATGGTCATCGTTTCGTGCTGGCCGAAGGTCTTCTGGTCGCCCGTCGCGAGGTCCTTGTAGAGCACCTGACTATTCTTCACCTCGTCCTCGCCGAAGATGAAGATATGGCGCGCGCCCAGTTTGTTGGCCTTCTGCAGGGCGTTCTTGAATTTGCGCGGCGTATATTCGGCCATGTAGCGGACCGGATGGTGCGAGAGATGTTTGGTGAGATGGAGGAGTGCCGGGATGCCGCCGTCGAAGAGGGCGAAACCCATCGCGAGCGGCTGGGGTGCGTAGAAGTCTTCCGGCACGACCGACAGAAGCCGTTCAAGGCCGATGGCGAAACCGGTGGCGGGGGTCGCCGGGCCGCCCGTCTCGGCGACGAGGTTGTCGTAGCGGCCGCCGCCCGCGATGGCGTTCTGCGTGCCGCCGGTGTCGGCCGTTATCTCGAAGGCGGTCTTCACATAGTAGTCGAGCCCGCGGACGATGAAGGGATCGACCACGAACGGGACATGGAATATCTCAAGCGCTTTTTTCAGCCGCTCAAAGTCCGACGCGCACTGCGGGCAGAGGTGATCGGTGATGATCGGGATGTCGCGCCATCGTTCACGCGGGGCATCGACCTTGCAGTCGATGAGCCGCAGGGGATTGCTGTCGATGCGCCGGCGGCAGTCGCCACAGAGTTCGTCGGCTTTCGGGCGGAAGTATTCGACGAGTTTCTCGCGATACGCGGGGCGGCAGGCGGGACAGCCGATGGAGTTCACCCGTATCTCGCCCTTCACCTTGAAGTGATCGAGTATCATCGAGGCGGCGTAGATCAGTTCGGCGTCCATCTCGGGGGTCGGGTCGCCGAATATCTCAAGCCCGAACTGGTGGAACTGGCGGTAACGCCCTTTCTGCGGTTTCTCGTAGCGGAAGTTTGGGCCGATGTAGAACAGTTTGTGCGGGCCCGGCTTCTCGATGCCGATGCTGTGCTCGATGAAGGCGCGCACCACCCCGGCGGTCCCTTCGGGCTTGAGCGCCAGTTTGTTGCCGTTCTTATCCTCGAAGACATACATCTCCTTCTGCACCACATCGCTCGTTTCGCCCAGCCCGCGCTGGAACAATTCCAGCGATTCGACCACCGGGGTCCGTATCTCCTGGTAGTTCAGGCGCGTGGCCAGCAGGCGCAGGTCCTCTTCCATCCGGCTCCAGCGGAGCGATTCGGGAGGCAGGATGTCGTTCATGCCCTTGACGGCGGTGTAGCGGCTCATCGGCTCCTCCATGGTGGGAACGGAGAGGAATCTAGCATGGAAAAAAGAAAGTTACAAGAAATCGGCAGGTCGTCGCTCGCGACGGGGTTGCTTTTTTGACGGGAGCAGGGTATCGTTCGTTCGTCCCGATAAAAAACGGCGCGTTACGAACACCCGGAGGAGGGAACCATGCGACCCTTTCTGATGATCTTGTGTCTACCTGTCATTCTATGGTCTTGTGCCGAAAATACCCCTGCGCCCGCGGATGCCGACACGGCGACCGTTGACGCTGACACCGTCGTGACCGACGAGGCGATCTCCGACGAGGCGGCGCCTGACGAGGATGAACTTCTCCCGGATGATGCCTGCGTGAACCTCGCCGTGGAGGATGCGTTCCTCGAACAGATCGGGGGCTACGACGCCTATCTCGCATTCCGCGCGGTCGGCATGATCAACGAGGCCGATGTCACTACGCCGGTGAAACTGTTCCAGTCAAAGTTCGTGGCGCTCCTGCCGGAGCATACGGGGATAACGCTCGATCAGGCGGTCGGCTTCATTCTGGAGGGGGAGCGGGACGAAAAGGCGGTGCTCGAGATGACCGTGCTTGCCGACCCCGGTACGAAGATCTACGGCAGTCTCACGGTCGTCGTTCTGTCAAAGGAATGGCTGGTCTCACATAAGGATGATCTGTTCGTTGATCCGGTGATCGAGGAGGCGCCGGCGGTGCAGGTGATGAGCGTGGAGGCGGCATCCCAGACCGTCGTCAGAAAATGCGTCGTCGCCATGAGCGCGTTCGATCCGGAGCATCCCGACCTTCCCGCGCCGGGGAGGATGCAGGTGTCGGTCTGTGACAATGTCGATTTCTCGGCGGAGGAGAACCTGCGCATCGGGGTCAATGCCAAACTTACCGAGGATGTCACTACGATACTCGCGCTTCTCGGCCTCACCGAAGCGGAGGAACTCTGCTCATGCGCCGATGCAGCGACCAACGAACCGGTCGACTGTCCCTAATATCGTTCCTTCGGGGATAGCGGATATCGTCGCTTGGCGGGCGCCGTGTCGATGTACCCGATCTCGGGGCCCTTCCAGCCGGTCGTGTCGAGCGAGAACACATAGGACCATTCGGGATCGATGAGTATCCGCGCCGGAGCCGGACCGTCGCAATAGCCTCCTACGATCTCACTTTCCCCTTTTTTGAGTTCGACGCTTTTTTCGACGATGACAGAGCCGTCCTCTTCCAAGAACTGGACCGACAGGTTGAAGAGATCGGGACCTTTGCCGCCATGGGTCAAGGTGAACCCGTAGCAGTCCTCCGTATAGTTCGAGACCTTGAGCGTCGGGCACGGTGCGCTGTAGACCCAGTCGTCGAAGAGAGAGTTCCAATAGGTGGTGGAGTTGAGTGCGTCGGAGGTGTGGGCGATGAGGAAATCGAGGAAGTCCTCGGTGGTGACGGTGGTCAGGTGTTTCTCTTCGAACCAGAGTTTCAAAAGCGGGAGGAGCGACTGTCCGTTGAAGCCGGCGAGCCGCTTGTTGACCATCTCGAGGAACGCCGCGCCGTAGTAATAGGAGGTCTGTATCTGCATGTCGAGCGTCATAAAGTCCTTGTCGGCGTCGAACTTGAGCGGCACCGCGTCGGCCGACGAGCAAAGGAGCGCCGCGACCGACCGGTACTGGGCGCGCCGCGCGGCGAAGGCGTCGGCATCTTCGAGGACCGCCATGAGGTTGTAGTTGGTCGTCCATTCGTCGAACCCTTCGGCCACCCAGAAATCGGGCCAGTCGGCGAACCGGACATTGTCGCCCCACCAGTTGTGGACGATCTCGTGGACCGTGACGAACAGGCCCGAATCGTAGTCGGCGAGCACATCGGTCCCCATGTAGATGACCCCGACATGCTCCATGCCGCCGCCGAAGTCGGGTATGGAGACGAGCCCCACCTTATCGCCGAACTCGTACGGGCCGAGGTGCTCTTCCATCCAATCGACGGTCGCGACGCCGGCGGGGTATATCTGTTTGAGATTCTCGATCTCCCGCGCGAACCCGGCGCCGATCACCTCGACGCCCGACGCGCTTTTCCCGGCAGAGAAGTAGGTGTGGTCGGGCGAGGCGGCGAACGAGAGGGCGTAAAAGGGCATCGGGGTGTCCATCGTGAAGGTGACGACATCACCCTCCCGCGTGCCGGTGACCCCGGGGCCCATCACCTGCCACTCATCGCCGGGGACGACGACCGAGAGTTTAACCTTCTCGACCGGGACATTTGCGTCATTATCCTTGTCGGTCTTGAAGGGGCTCTGCGGCACGATGAGCCAGTAAGGGGTGAAGTAGGGTTCGGTGAAGGGACCGACCACTTTCTCGTCCGTCGCGTCGTCCTCCCATACCCGGAGCCCCATCGAGGATGACTGCTCGAACGAGAAGGTCGCCTCGATGACGAGCGGATCGCCCGCCTTGAATTCGCCGGGGAAGAACAAGATGGTGTGCTGGTCGTTCTCGAAGGGGACCGAGGCCTGCGCGATGGACATCTTCTCGCCGAAGAGTTTGACGGTGTTGCCATCGGCGGGGGCGGGGAACGAGAGTTTCTCGATGACCGTGAAGAGTCGCTCCTGCCACCGGGTGATGTCGACCGTCGCGGTGAGTTCGATGCCCTCCTTCGGTATCACGACGATCTGCTCGAAATCGCCGTCGAAAGGGACGGTGTCCTCGTCGGGCGCGTCTTCGGTCAATAACTCATCGAGGACATCGTCGTTCACGGCGGTGTCATCGGTCGCATCGGCGTCGGGCCGCGTCTGTTTCGCGTCGTCGCAGGACAGCGCGAAAAAAAGGATCAGGATGAGGGCGCAGGTCTTTTTCATGACGGGTCTCCGGCGGTTCATTCAGTTTCGGGCGGCAGCATGCCGTGCTCGCGGAAGAACGCTATCTGGTCAGCAAAGGTCTTTTTAAGCGGGGTCGGCTCGACCCCGAGTTCCCGTCGCGTCTTCTCGCCGCACACCTTGAGGCGGCTCTTGAGGATGCGCAGAGAGCCGCGTGTCACGATGGGATTCCCGCCGAACAGGTGAAAAAGCGCTTCGCTGCCGAGCGCCGCGACGGTCATGACCCAGTGGGGCAGTTTGAAGAGCGGTTTGCGGATGCCGCTCACCTCCTCGAGCATCGCCATCATCTCCGGTATCGAGAGATGGCCGCCGGTCACGAGGTAGTTCTCGCCGGTGTGTCCCTTTTCGGCCGCCGCGAGAAGCGCCTTCGCCACATCGCGGGAATCGACGAAATCAAAGCCGCCGTCGGGATAGGCGGGCAGTTTTTTTGCCGCGTAATCCAGTACCATTTTCCCCATCTGGGACGGCTTGAAGTCATAGGGGCCGACGACGCCGACCGGCGAGACGATGACCACATCGAGCCCCTTCTGCGCCTCTTCGACCACCTTGAGCGCCGCGTTGGCCTTGGTGACGCCGTACTCTATCATCGCATGTTCGGGGTTGAACCCGTCCGCCTCGGTGACCGGCCGACCGGTGCACAGATCGCCGATCGCCTCTATCGACGCGACATGGACGAGCCGCCGCACCCCCGCCTCGCGGCAGGCACGCATGACATTCAGCGTCCCGTCGTAATTGACCTCGTTCAGTTTCTTGTACATGCCGGGGACGATGCTGATGAGCGCGGCACAGTGGAACACCACATCGGCTCCCTTGAACAGCGGCACGAGCGTCTGGTAATCGCAGATGTCGCCGCAGACCCGTTTCACCGGTAGGCCCTTCAGCGATTCCGGCTCTTTGTTGCAGTGGATCATCGCGACCACTTGATCCGCCTTTCCCTGTTCGACGAACATCCTGATGAGCGTGTTGCCTACATGTCCCGATGCGCCGGTGACGACATACATGAGCGTTCTCCGTACGAAAGGTGAGGGGTTAATCTTCCGGCAACAGCACATCGCGCGGCTTGGCCCCGTCGCCGGGGCCGACGATGCCGGCCGCCTCCAACTGATCGACGAGCCGCGAGGCGCGGTTGTAGCCTATCTTGAACTTGCGCTGAAGCATCGAGGCGGAACAGGAGCGGTTCTTTTTCAGGTATTCGATGACCTCGTCCCACAATTTGTCCTGCTCCTCGTCGTCCTCACGGGCCGTAGCCGTCTCGATGAAGTCGGCGGGACGGGTCGATATCTGGATGACATCGTCGTAAGCGTCCTGCGGGCATCGCTCCTTGATGAAGGCGACCACCCGTTTTATCTCTTCGGAAGATACGAAGGCGCCGTGGACGCGGTGTGGCTCGGATTCGCCCGGCGGGATGAGGAGCATGTCGCCCATGCCGAGCAGTTGTTCGGCGCCGCCGGTGTCGAGTATGGTGCGCGAATCGAGTCCCGATGCGACGCGGAAGGAGATGCGGGTCGGCAGGTTCGACTTGATGGTGCCGGTGACGATGTCGCGGGTCGGCCGCTGGGTCGCGATGATGAGGTGGATGCCGGCGGCGCGCGCCTTCTGGGCGATGCGCAGGACCGCCAGTTCGACATCCTTGCTGGCGACCGCCATAAGATCGGCGAATTCGTCTATCACCACGACGATGTAGGGCATCTTCTTGAGTCCACCCGCCTCGCCCGTCTTGAGTTTGCTGTTGACCTCTTCGACCGTCCGGTTGTAACTGTCGATGTCCTTCACGAGGTTGTCGGCGAGCGTCCGGTAGCGGTTGTCCATCTCCTCGACCGCCCACTTGAGGGTGAGCGCCGCCTTCTTCGGGTCGGTCACCACCGGCATCAGGAGGTGCGGGATGCCCTCGTAGATGTTGAACTCGTTCATTTTGGGGTCGATCATGATGAATCGGACCTCGGCGGGGCTCATCGTGTAGAGGAACGAAACGATGATGGTGTTGACGCCGACCGACTTGCCCGAGCCGGTCGTACCGGCGACGAGCAGGTGGGGCATCTTGGCGAGGTCGGCGACGCTCGCGATGCCGTCCACCGTCTTGCCGAGCGCTATCGGGAGCCCTTTCTCCTTCTGTTTGGCGAACTGATCGGAGGCAAGGATGGCGCGGAGCCGTATCATCTGCCGCAGGTCGTTGGGCACCTCGACGCCGATGCAGGTCTTGCCCGGGATACTCGGGACGACGCGGACCTTCTTGCCGCCGACGACGCGGCCGAGGTCGGTCTCGAGCACCGTCACCTGATTGCCCCGGATCCCTTCGCCGAGGTCGAGTTCGTACATCGTGACGACCGGTCCGATGACCGCGCCGCTCACGCTCACCTTTATCTTGTGCTGGACAAGTTTCTGCTCGATGACCTGCGCCAACTTCTGGATGCGCGTCTCGTGGTCGCGGGTCTCGACGCTCTTCTCCTCCTCGACGAGCAGGTCGAGTGGCGGCAGTTCGTAGTTCGGGAGTTTCTTGAGCGCCTTGGTCGGTTCCTTCTTCGGTTTCTGGTCGGCGATGGTACGCACATCTATTTTGCCTTTCTTCGCCGGTCTCGGTTCGGGTTCTGGTGCGGGAGGTGTTTCTTCCGGCATCGGTTCCTGTTCCTCCTCCTCCTCGCTCTCTTCCGGGACCGGCGGCGGGACCTCTTCCTCCTTTTCGGGGAAGAGATGCCGGAGGATCACCGGTAGGTGGGTCTTAAGCACCTCGTAGAGAGAGCGCACCCCCTTGAAGAGCGGTATGAAGAGCAGTACATGGAAGGTCGATATCACATAGACCGCGAGTACGACGACGAGCAACAGGATGCTGATGATCTTTCCCAGATGGGGGACCATGAGGTCGTTCATCAGTTTGCCGCCTATCCAGCCACCGCTCGATCCCCAATGGAGCGGATCGAGGCCCAGAAAGGAAAAAAGCGGCATCGCGACGACGAAAAGCAGAAGGTGCAGGAGGAAGTATCGCCACATCGCTCGCCGGAATACCGCGAAGAAAAGGAGCAGGAAAAAGAGCGCGATAAGCGGGAGAAGCAGGGCGGCGTAGCCGAACACCTGCGCGAGGAGCACCGCCAGGGCGCGGCCCGCCGAGCCGGTGATGAAGGCCGGGGTCGCCGTGCCGTCGTAGGCGAAGAGAGAAAGCCAGGCGAAGGCGGCGAGGAGCGCCCAGATCGCACCGGCGATCTCGAGGGCGTAGAGGTTCGCGCCGGTCAGGAGTGACGGCTTTGCCGTTGCCTTATCGTTCTTGCGTTCCGACACGGTAGACTCCTATGGATATGGTTCGGTCCATCTTTGCCAGTTCGGTCTCGAAGATCCTCATGATGACGCTTTCCTGCGCCGCGGGCACGACGAACCCGAGCGCGGCCCACCCGTCCTGCTCGCCGGTCCATTCATGAAGCCGGAGGAGGGGCGTGAAGCCCTTCGTCCTGAGCAGGGTCTCGACGGCATCCCGCTTTTCATCGGCATCGGCGGCGCGCAGAACGATGACACAGAGCGCGCGGTCCGCACCCTCGGTGGCGCCATAGAAGGCCTGTGTCGGTTCGGCCCGTTCAATGGGGAGGGTGCCGGTCGTCTCAGTGAACAGTTCTCCGCTCCAGACGTAGGAGTAGGGGAACGAGAACCCGGTCGTCTCGATCGCGTCCTTCGAAAAGAGGCTTTTCCGCATCTGGTCGAACGGTATCTCGCCGCTGTGGGTGAAAAGCGATGCGCCACCGAGAAAGGAGGGGAGTCCGGTGTAAAGCCGTTTGGCCAGCTTGAGCGCGAGCAGGTTGAGGTAGAACTCTTCGTCATAGCGGTCGGTGGGGGTGTTGAGCGTATAGAACCAGAGGAAGAGTCCTTCGGGTGACAGGAGGACCGGATCGCCGAGCAGGAGTTCCACCGAAAAGAGATTGACCCGCACCGTTACCGGGGTGCCCGAGAAGGCTGGATGGTAGAGCGCCGCAAGACTGCCGGGGTGGCGTATCGAATCGCGTAAACTGTAAAAGAACGCGGTCAGCGTCTCCTCGCCGAACGGCAGGTTGAGTACCGATCGCCTGAAGGTTATGCGCGGGTCCCTGCCGACCACCGTGCGCGCAGAACCCTTTCCCCATCCGGCGAGACGCAGTTCGGTCTCGGCGGGAATGCCGAAGGCGGTCTCCGCGTGCGCCTGATCCACGGGTGACAGGGCGACCCACTGCGCGTAGTCGATATGCTCCCATGCATAGGGGACGAGGAGGAAGACATCGGTCGGATCGCGTGCCACCGAGAGCACAAAAAGTCCGGCACCATCCACGCCGAAAAGGACGGGGATGCCGGCCCGATCGAGGAAGGCGCGGAACATGAGCATCCGGGGGTCGCTCCCCCGTAGCAGTGTTCCCTCCGTAGGCGTTTCCACGCGAGAAAGCGGCGTGGCGGCGACCGCGGGGGACACAGGTGACGGTCCGTCGATATCAACGGGGGCCGTGGTGCACCCGATCGCAAGCAGGAGCATGAGGGCCGCGAGCGGCAGGCCGCTCGGACGGCGCCTATTCAGAGGAACACGTTCAGACATAGTCCTGTATCGGTAGTTCACCCTTCATCGCGTAGTAGCCCGCCTCAGCGAGCGCCGTCATCTCGCCTTCGCCGGGGTAGACGACCACCGGCGCGAGGAAACCGATGCGCTCGGTGAGCCAGCCGACGAATATCTTGTCGTAGGCGACCCCCCCGGTGAGAATGACCGCATCGATCTTCCCGCACAGAACGGTCGAAAGGGCGCCGACCTCCTTGGCTATCTGGTAGGCCATGGCGCGGTAGACATGCTCCGCCTCCTTGTCGCCCTTCTGAACGCGCTGTTCGACCTCGTAGGCGTCGTTGGTGCCGAGATAGGCGACCAGTCCGCCTTTGCCTTTTATCTTTTTCTTGATGTCGTCGATGGTGTACTTGCCCGAGAAGCAGAGTTTCACCATCTGGCCGACGGGCACACCGCCGCTCCGCTCGGGGCTGAAGGGACCGTCGCCGTCAAGCGCGTTGTTGACATCGACGACACGCCCCTTTTTATGACAGCCGACCGATATACCACCGCCCATGTGGACGACGACGAGGTTGAGTTCCTCGTATCTCTTCCCCTGTTCACGGGCATAGCGCCGGGCGACCGCTTTCTGGTTGAGCGCGTGGAAGATGCTGACGCGCGGCAGTTCAGGGATGCCGCTGATACGGGCGATATCCTCCATCTCGTCGACCACCACCGGGTCGACGATGAAAGAATCGACCTTGGGGCCGATCTTGCGCGCCATCTCGCGGGCGATGAGACCGCCGAGGTTCGAAGCGTGTTCGCCCATCCGCTCCGCCTTGAGGTCGGCGATGAGCGCATCGCTCACGCGGTAGACGCCGCCGGGGATGGGTTTGACCAGCCCGCCGCGACCGACGACCGCCGTGATGCTTGAAAGCGGGATCTTGGCTGCCTCGAGTTCTTTCACGATGACATCGCGCCGGAAGTCGTACTGATCGATGATCTTCTTGTATGGGGCCAGTTCCTCGACGGTGTGCTTGAGATTCTTGGTGAAGATCTCCTTGTTCTCCTCGAAGACCGCGATCTTTGTCGAGGTCGACCCGGGGTTGATGGCGAGGATGCGCATATCTTCCTCCCTGCGGTTAAAGTTCCATGGCGGCGGCAAGCGCTATCGAAGCCAGTTTGCTCCGGTCGGTATCGGCGCGCGAGGTCAGCACGATCGGCACCTTCGCGCCCATCAGCACGCCTGCCGTCGTCGCGCCGGCAAGGAAGTTGAGCGCCTTGTAGAGGATGTTCGCCGCCTCGATGTCGGGGCAGACGAGTATGTCGGCGTCGCCCCCCACCTCGCTCTTGATCTTTTTGTGTTCGCAGGCCTCCTTCGATACGGCGTTGTCGAGCGCGAGCGGGCCGTCGACGATGGCCCCCTTTATCTGGCCGCGCCGGTTCATCGTCGTGAGCATCGCCGCGTGGACCGACGCCTCGATCTTCTCGCTCACCGTCTCGGCGGCGCAGAGGACCGCGACCTTGGGCTCCTTGATGCCGAGTTTATGGTACACCTCGGCGGCGTTATGGATCATATCGACCTTCTGGGCGAAGGTAGGGGCGGGGGTGAGCGCCGCATCGGTGACCATGAGCAGTTTATGATAGCCCTTCACCTCGTGAAGCGCGACATGGCTGATGGTCTCGCCCTTGCGCAGGCCGTTCTCCTTGTCGAGTACCGCGCGCAGCAGGTCGGCCGTCCCGACGAGCCCCTTCATCATGATGTCGCCTTTCCCTTCGCGGATGCACTGGACCGCTATCTTGCTCGACTTCGCGGGGCTCTTCTCGTCGATGATCTCGATGCCGTCGAGCGACAGTTTGACCTTGGCCGCGATCTCCTTGATCTTCGGCGCATCGCCCACGAGGATGGGAACGATGATCTTCTCCTTCATCGCGTCGCGGACCGCTTCAAGCACCGGTTCATCCTCGGCCGCCGCCACCACGAGGCGGGATGTCTTCTTGCCGCGGGCCATTTCAAGCAGGGTGTCGAGTTTCGTGAGCGCCATTTCAGCCTCCATTCTTCTTAAGGTTATCGAGCCATTCCTTGCGGAAAATATCGGGATACCGCTGTTCCATCTCTTTTTCCAACGTCTCGCGCAGTTCCATCTCGCTCGCGGTCATGAGGAGCCGGTTGAGGAGCGCGCGCCCCTCCTCGACCGAACTGGAGCGGATGATATTCTTGACCATCGGGATGGCGAGCGGCGTCATGCTGAGCGCGTGGATACCCATACCCATGAACAGGAGCGTGAAATAAGGGTCGCCGCCCATCTCGCCGCAGACCGAAAGGTCTATGCGGGCTTTCTTCGCGATGTGGTGCAGGTTGTAGAGCGCCCGCAGGACCGCCGGGTGGAAATGGGAGAAATACTGCGAAAGCGCCTTGTCCTGCCGCTCGACCGCCATGAGGTACTGCACGAGATCGTTGGTCCCGATGCTGAAGAAATCGACCTCGCGGGAGAGCATCTCGGCGATGAAGAGCGCCGCCGGCAGTTCTATCATCGCACCTATCTTTATGTGCCTGAGGTTCTTTTCCAGTTTGAGTTCCTTCGCCTGCTCCTTCAGTATCGCCTTGAACTCGTGGATCTCATCGACCGCCGAAACGAAGGGGAGGAGTATGCGCAGGTTGCCGAGCGAGGCGGCGCGGATAAGGCCGCGCACCTGCGGCAGGAACACATCGGGATACAGGAAACAGAATCGTATGCCGCGCAGGCCCATCGCGCCGGTCGCGTGGATGCCGCCCTCCTTGTCCCCGCCGAAATCGAAGACACGGATGGTCACTTCCATCGGATGAGCGCGGTGGAGCATCTCGTAATAGACCGCATAATGGTCGTCCTCGGTCGGTATGTCGCCCTTTTCGAGGAACATGAGTTCGGTGCGGAACAGACCGATGAAGTCGGCGCCACAGCGGCGTGACGGCTCGACATCCTCGACATTTTCGATGTTGGCACCGATGTGGAGCATCGACCCATCGCGCGAGAGCGCCGGTCTGCCGGCATTGTGCAGGAACCGGTCGAAATAGTCGTCGTAGGCCTGTTTTTTCTTGAGATAGGCGCTCTTGTCGGCCGGCGAGGGTGACAGGACGACCCGTCCGGCCAGCCCGTCGACCACCGCCTCGTCACAACCGACCACCTCGGTGAGGAGTCCGTCGGCGCCGAGCACCGTCGGGAGGCCGAGCGATCGGAGCACGATGGTGAGATGGGAGACGCCGCCGGGCGTTTCGAGCGCGATGCCGCGGAGGTGCGGATCCTTGGCGAGCGAACTGAGGTCGGAGAGCGTCAGACTATGGGCGCACAGAACGAAATCCTCGGTGGGGAGGTCCTTGATGTAACTGGTGCGTCCGGCGCCGCCGAGCAGCGAGAACAGGAGTTTGTCGCGGATGACCTCAAGATCAGCCACCTTGGCGCGAAGGTAATAATCGCCATCGCTTGAGGAGAGGTGCGCCATCATCTCGTCGAACACAAGCAGTACCGCCCATTCGGCGTTGACCGCGCGATCCATGATGGTCTCGCCTATCTTGCGCAGGAGTTCGGGGTCAACCAGCATCATGCGGTGCGCCTCCAGTATCGAGGTCGCCTCCTTGGGCAGGTGACGCTCCTCCATAATGGAAACGAGTTCCTTCTCGCATTTCTTGACCGCGGCCGTAAGCCGCCGTCGTTCCTTCTCGCGCGCCTTCTGTCCGCCGCGCAGGGTCAGGTGCGGGATGAGCGAGAAATCCTTGTCGATGAAAAAGACCTTGCCTATGGCGATGCCTTCGACGATCTTCTCGCCTGGCAGGAGTACCGGTCTTTTTTCCGGCGCCATCACAGTTCCTCCTCGAATCGCGACTCGGCCAGTTGGACGAGCGTGGTGAGGCATTCGTCCTCATCGGGGCCGTTCACTATGATCTTGAAGGTGGCGCCGAACGGTATCTTCAGCATGAGTATCCCGGTGATGCTCTTGGCGTTTATGCGCACCCCGTTCTTTTCGAGTTCGACCTTGGAGGAGAACCGTTCCGCCTCCTTGGCGAACAGGGAGGCGGCGCGAGCGTGGATGCCTTTGCGGTACTGCAGGGTGACGGTGTGTTCCCTCATGTGGTCATCGGTGCTCCTTTTCCAGAAGTTTCTTCGCGCTGATGAGGCTTTCGTCGCCGCTTTGGAGTATGCCGGCGGTCAGTTCCGCTATCGACACCGGGGCATCGCGGTGTTCGAATGCGTAGATGACCATCGGCAGGTTGACGCCGGAGAGGATGTCGACCTCGTCCCGTTTGGCGAAAGTGAACGCGACATTGGACGGGCTACCGCCGAATATGTCCACGAACACGATGGCGCGGTGACCTTTGGTGACGATCCGATCGACCGACCGTTCAAGCAGTTCCTTGATGCGGTCCATGTCGGCGAGCATGGAATAATCGAGCGAGAAGGTCTCGCACCGGTCATCGAACCGCTCGTTCATGATGAACTCGGCGGTGCGGACGAGCGATGCGCCGAGATCGCCGTGGGTCACGAAGATGAAAGAGAACATCATGCACCTCCCATTTCACTCAGTTTCTTCGCAAGATTCTGTTCGAATTCCGCGGCCACATTGACGCCTTGGGACCTGAGCATGTGATCGCGTGCGATGACCTCCATGAGCGAACTCAGGTTGCTCCCGTGCCGGACCGGGATGATGTAGTAGGGGCGCTTGACCCCCAGTATCTCGTAGTGGCGGGTCGTCGCACCGATCCGCTCGTATTCGAAGGTGGCCGACTGATCCCAGAGGACCAGATTGATGATGCAATCTATCTGTTTCTCATAGTTGACCGAGGTAACGCCGAACATGCGCTGGACATTGATGAGCCCGATGCCGCGTATCTCGATGAGGTCGCGCATCATCTCGTTGCAGGCGCCCACGAGCCGGTCGGGCGGGATGAAGCGTATCTCGACCACATCGTCGGCGATGAGTTTGTGTCCCCGCATCACGAGGTCGAGCGATGTCTCCGATTTGCCGACGCCGCTCTCACCCATGATGAGCATCCCCACGCCGAACACATCGAGGAGTTGGGCGTGCAGGGTGGCGGAGGCGGCGAGCAGCCGGTTGAGGTGCTCCCTGATGAAATCTATGAAAATGGAGGAGACCATGCGGGTCGAGAGGAGCGGGACCTCGTGGGCGTCGGCTCGCGCGTTGAATTCGGGGGAGGGGCGCACCGGGTCGGTGAAGATGACGGCGACCGGGTGGCAGGCGAGGAACGATTCTATCCGCGCCGACCGTTCCGCGTCACCGAGCGTGTTCAGATAGTCGTTCTCGCTTTTCCCGAGCAGTTGGATCCGTTCGCGGTACAGATGGTCGGTGAACCCGGCGATGGAGAGCCCGACGACCTGTACGCGGCTGTCCTTTACCTCCCGTTTTTCGAGGGCCTGATCATCCAAGTTCTCCCGCGTGAGCGAGAGGTCGGAGGTGTCGATGAGCTGTTTGATGTTGACCGGTGTCGTGCTGGGCATGGCCGCTAGTCTCCTCCCGAAAGGAATTCATGGTCGCGCCGCCGTTCGCGTGCCGACGGTATGCGCAGTTTGTCACGATATTTCCCGATGGTCCGCCGCGCGATGGCGACCCCCTCGTGGGAGAGGATGCGCACGAGATCCTCGTCCGAAAGCGGGCTGGCCGGATCCTCGGCGGCTATCAGTTCCCTGAGTCGCGTCTCGAGGTGGCGGTTGGTCGTGGCGAGCGACTCCTCGTTTATTCGTTTGACAAAGAAGGATTTGAGTTCGAATATACCGAAGGGCGTGACGGCGTATTTGCCGTTGGTGAGTCGTGAGACGGTCGACTGATGGCGTCCGATGTCCTCCGATATGTCCTTCAGCGTGAGCGGACGAAGGAAATCGGGACCGTTCTCGAGGAAGGCGCGCTGGAAGTTGAACAGGCTTGCCGCGACCTCGTACAGTGTCTTGTTCCGTTCCGAAAGGCTCTTGACCAGCCATTCGGCGGCGCGGAACCGTTCGCGCATGAGGGATCGTTTCTGCTTGTCCCGGATGCTTTTCACCTTCTGGTCGTACAGTTCGCGGTTGAGTTGTATGGAGGGGATGAATTTCCGCTCGATCTCGATGACCACCTCCCCCTCGACAAGATGGACGCGGAGATCCGGAATGACCTGTTCGGGAGTGAAGGTCTCGTGGCCGAAGAAGGGGTAGGGGGCCACCTTTCGCATGATCGTAAGGATCCCGCCGAGTTGCTGCTTGCCGATGCCGAGTTCCTGACAGAGCCGCGCGAAATCTTTTTTCCCGAGCGCATCGAGCAGCGCGGGGGAATCGACCAGTTTCCGGATGAGGTCCGCGGATATGTCCGGTTCCGCCAGCTGTTCCGGGTCCCTGAAGATGAATCGCAGATAATCGGGCAGGTCGAACGAGCCGGTCCCCGCGGGGTCGAGCAATCGCAGGGCCGCCCGGGCCTCGCGAACCTCATCGACCGGTATCTCGAGCGTTGAGGCGATATCATCGTCGGTGTCGCGCAGAAAACCGCGATCGTCGAGGTTGTAGACCATGTAGATCATCGTTTCCTTGATGCGGTCGGGGATCTCGGTCGCGGCTATCTGCAGGTCGAGTCGCCGGGTGACCGGCTCCTTCTCGGATACCGTTTCCTCGATCGGGTTCTCGTCCGGCTCGTCGTTGCGTCGCCGGACGCGCGTGTCGCCGAAGTTGTTGCCGCTGTGCTCCTGATGGTTGCGCCAGTCGTAGTCGGCGAGGATGTCGGACATGGTCCGGGGGTTCTCCTCGCCCAGCCGTTCGGGACGGTCTCCCGATGCCGGCGTGGGAGCGCTCTCATCCTCGTCGCCGTCATTGCCGGTCGCCGACGCTCCGGGAGACTCGTCGCCCCATTCCACTATCTCGAGGAAGGGGTTCTCCTCCGATTCGCGTATCAGCATCTCACGGAGGTCGAGCAGGTTCTTCTGGAGCAGTTCGATGCGCAGGCGCATCTCCTGTGTGATGTTGAGCGTCTGTATCTGTCGTTGTACGATCTCCTGTTTGAGCAGGCCGGTCATTGAAGCGGCATCCTCCGTCTCTTCGGGGGGACTATAGCGAAAAAGGATGTCCCCGGCAAGAATATTGCTTATGTTAAAATTATTGAGGACATTTGTGTTGAAGCAAAGTCAAAATGTCCCCCTAACTGCAAAGCGATTATGTCCCCTAGGCGGTAGAGGCTTCGAAGCGATATAGACCTGAATTTCCTCGCGCACTTTAGAGCCGGCCCGTCTTTTCCATTGTCTGACCGGCTCC
>JAKQHE010000103.1 GCA_029573155.1 bacterium | reverse complement strand
GAACGGCATCCTGACCGAGGACGGGAGCATGACGGTGAAGGAGCGGTTCAGCGCCTACTGGAGTTTCCGCCATATCTGGCGCGACGACGGGCAGGAGCACCAGATACACCGCGCCTACGCCAAGGTGCGGCTCGGCAAGTTCTCGATAGAAGGCGGCCGCGACAGCGTTAACTTCGGGCCGGGCGAATGGGGCCTGCTCCTGTCGGCGAACGCGGAACCTTACTGGATGGTCAAGTTCCAGAACGAAGAGCCGATCGAACTTTTCGGAAAATGGTCATTCATGGTGCTCAACGGCTGGCTGCTCGACACGCGGCGCGACCATTCGGACCCGCTCCTTTTTGCGGCGCGGATGGTCTATCAGCCGCTCGGGTGGTTGGAGATCGGGGTCACGCGCACCGAACTGTATGGCGGCGAGGGTCGCCCGTCCTACAAGATACACGAGATGCCCGAAGTGATATTCGGCGGCAAGGATAATGTGACGCGCGGCCGGTTCGACAACGATGGCTACGCGGCGCTCGACTTCACGATATCGCTTCCGATGGACCGCTGGACCGACGGCGCGGTGCGGTCGCTCCGGTTCTATTTTCAGGAGGCGGGGACCGACATCGCGGCGCCGTGGCAACCGGAGGACCGGATATTCACCATACCGTGGATATTCTTCCATTTCTTCGAGCGGGCCTACCTCATGGGGCTCACGATGTCGCTCGATGACCACTTCTTCCGCATCGAATACGCCAAAACGGCGCTCAGTTTCTATCGCCACCATCTCTATCAGGAAGAGGGCTATTCCTATCGCGGCTTCTCGCTCGGCTATCCGTTCGGTCGCAACTCCCAGAGTATATTCTTTAAACATCGCTGGTCGGCCGCTCCGTGGCTGACGCTCGAATACCGGCTCGGCCTGTACCAGTTCCCGGCCCACAGCGACGCGGATCATAAAAAAGAGTTCGCGCTGGCGCCGATGTTCACGGTGAAAGGCGGTGCGACGCGGTACTATGGCGAGACGACGCTCTCGTTCCCGGTGCGGAACCTCTTCTGGGAGATCTATGCGCGGGTCGAGGGAGGCGCCGCCTACGATGGCGATCCGAGCCCCGTCGCCATCAGCATCGTGCGCAGGCCGCAGGTGACCGCCGTCGGTGGTGCGTCGTTCGGAGGGAAGTTCTAGGAACATGAAACATACGGGAGATCGACATGTCACAGAGGTATGATGTCGTTATCGTCGGTGGCGGGCCGGCCGGGCTCACCGCCGCCATCTATCTGGGCCGCGCGATGCTCTCGACCATCATCGTCGAGAAGGGGGCCATCGGCGGGCTCATGGCGCTTACCGACAAACTGGAGAACTATCCGGGGCACGAAACGGTGAGCGGCGGCGATCTGTCGGAAGTGATGCTCAAGCAGGCGACCCGCTTCGGCGCGCAGATGCTGATGGGGACGGTGACGAAGGTCGAAAAGACGGCGGACGGCTTCACCGTAACCTCAGACGGTGGCCTGGTGTCGGCGCGGAGTCTCATCTGGGCCGCCGGTTCGTCTCCGCGCAGGATAGATGTGCCGGGCGAGATGGATTTCGTTGGCCGCGGCGTTTCCTACTGCGCGGTGTGCGACGGAGCGTTCTATCGCAACTTGCGGGTGGCGGTGGTCGGGGGCGGCGATTCGTCTCTCAAGGAGGCGCTCTACCTCACGCGGTTCGCCTCGGAGGTGGTCATTATTCACCGGCGTGCCGAATTCCGCGCCAAGAGAATCATTCAGGAAGAGATACGCAAGCATCCCAAGATAACACTGATGCTCGACAGCGTCGTCGAGAAGATAATGGGCAAGGATTTCGTCGAATCGGTCACCGTGAAGAATGTCAAAAGCGGCGAAACGAGCGACCACCCGTTCGACGGCGTCTTTGTCTTTGTCGGCTATACACCGCAGACAGAACCGATCAAACACCTCGTGACGCTGTCACCAAGCGGGCGTATCCAGTTACGACCCGACGGCACGACCGGCACTCCGGGGCTTTTCGCGGCGGGCGATGTGGTCGAAAAGGTCGTCTATCAGGTCGCGACGGCCGTTGGCGACGGCGCGGCGGCGGCGACCGCCACGGAACGGTATCTGTCGGGTCACTGATTATTCCTGTCAAGGGGGATCGAGGGGGTTTGTCCCATTCCGGCGAGATGAAAAACCCACCCTGCCCTCCCTTGACAGGGCGGGAAGGCGGTCGTCTTCCTGTGAAGGATGATCGAGGGGGTTTGTGCAAACCTCCCTTTTCTTGTCTTTTCATCTCCGCTTGTTATAATGCGCTGTTTTTAACGGGACAAATGATGGACTTCAGCGCATACGGACGCGGTTTTGCGGCACATGAATGGCAGACTGTCTCTAAAACCATTCACAAAAATTTGGTAACGGATATTATCAACCAGTGAAGGGAGTATCCCATGAGAGAAAAAAAGGTGACAGTGCAGGAAACAATGTTTGGACAGAAAAACAAGAAGATGAAAACTACATTTATTGTAGTGTTGAAGCAAAGTCAAAATGTCCCCCTAACTGCAAAGCGATTATGTCCCCTAGGCGGTAGAGGCTTCGAAGCGATATAGACCTGAATTTCCTCGCGCACTTTAGAGCCGGCCCGTCTTTTCCATTGTCTGACCGGCTCC
>JAKQHE010000283.1 GCA_029573155.1 bacterium | reverse complement strand
CCGTCCCGACCGATGACACCACGCCCGTGAACTGCGGCAACGGTGTGACCGACACAGGAGAGGTCTGTGACGGCGACGCCAAGGAGTGCGCGCAGATAGACAGCGCCTACCTCGGCGGCTGGGCAACCTGCAAAAGCGACTGCTCCGGCTACGATGTCAGCGGCTGTACCGTCGATCCCGACGCCGATGTGCCGGCAGGCGACGATACGGTCGACGATGATAGCAGTATTGAGACCGACGAAACGACAACCCCCGACGAGGATGCCGCGACGGTCGATGTGTATGCGCCGGGGCCTCATGTCGTGCTTCAGAAGGATGTCGCTGAGAACGCCGACGGCAACGCGCAGGCCGTCCGCATCTTCTATCCGGCCGAGGCGGGCACTTATCCCTACATCAACTTCGTGCACGGCTTCCAACTCAAGAACATTTATTACGACCAGATACTCACGCAACTCGCAAGCCATGGGTTCATCATCGTATCTCCCCAGTTAAAACAGAGTCTCATCGGCGGCGACAACAGCATCGTCGAGGCCGACAAGATCCTCGCTCTCATCGCCGACTGGGTAAAACCGAAACTCGCTACGCACACCGGAATCGCGGTGCCCGATTTCACGAGATTCGGGCTGACCGGCCATTCGCGCGGGTCGAAGATATCGTGGCGCATGATACTGAAAACACCTGCCGAATTCCATGCCGCCATGGGAATAGACCCGGTCGATACCAACTCCACCGCCACGAGCGATCCTCACGCCATAACCGGCCCCATGACCTACGATGCGCCGTCAGCCGCCGTCGGTACCGAAAAGGGGCCGACGGGCTTTCAGGCCTGCGCTCCGGCCGATTCCAACAGCGCCGGCATATTCTATCCCAACTTCCCCTCCCCCGCTTGGCACCTTATCGCGGGCGGCGTGGGCCACATGGACATGATAGATGCCGACGACCTCGGCTCCTGCGGCATGACCTGTTCAGTATGCAGCGGCGGAGATGATGCTCAAAAAGCGACCTTCCGCACGCTCGTCGGCGGCCTTCTGGTCGCCTTCTTCCGCGCCGCGCTCTACGGAGAAACGGCGCTGTACGATGAACTCGTCGACACCAACGGCATGCCCCACCCGATAACGACTGCGGAACACAAGTAGCCATCATCGCTTCCCCTAAAATTTGACTTCATACTCGTACACCACGATACTTCACCGTCAGTAATGGAGTTTCGATGCGTATCCTGTTCATCAACAAGAGCGACGCGGGCGGCGGCGCGGCGACCGCGATGAATCGCATCGCCGATGGACTCGCGAAACTCGGCGCCGAGAACTATTTCATTGTCGCCAAACGCAAAAGCGGTCTACCGAATGTGTATGCTACGCGCGGTCGCTACGGCTGGCTCATCGAGGAGGCGATCGACCGCCTGACGCGCCGGTTCGGCGCCGAAGGGCTCTGTTTCCCCTTCTCCGGTCCGGCGATACGGCGCATGGCGCACGCATTGAAACCCGATGTCATCGTGCTCAACAACATCCACAGCGGCTATTTCCCCCTTTCGATCATGCCGGAACTGGCCCGTATCGCGCCGCTCTACTGGCTCGTCCACGATCTGTGGCCCGTCACGGGGCACTGCATGGCGCCTATCGACTGCGCGAATTGGCAGGATGCCTGCGGGAACTGCCCCCGCCTCGATACCTACCCGTCGCTCGGAAGCGATCGAACCAAGAAACTCGCCGAACGGAAACGGCGCATCTATGACGAGGTGAAACCGACATTCATCGTCGCATCGCGCTGGATGGATGACATCCTGCGCAAAAGCCCGCTCACGGCGCATCACCGCATCGTCCGGATACCGCACGGCATACCGGCGGACATCTTCAGCCCACAGGACAAAAACTCGGCACGGAAACGGTTCGGCATCACCGACCATGCTCCGGTACTTCTGTTCGCCGCCGAGCATCTCGATAACCGGCTCAAGGGGGGCGACCTTCTGCGAGATATCCTGCAACGGCTCGACGAACAACTCGTCGCCCCGGCCCATCTCGTCGCATCGGGCAAGGGCAAACTCCCCTTCCCGACCGACTATCGCAACATCAAGGTCCGCGCCGTCGGCTTCCTCCCCGCCGCTGATCTGCCGACTCTTTACAGCACCGCCGATATCCTGCTCTTCCCCTCGCAGGCCGAGAGTTTCGGTTTGACACCGCTCGAAGCGGCATCCTGCGGCGCGGTGCCGGTACTCTTCGGCGTGGGGCCGCTCGCCGAGAACACCATTGACGGCGTGACCGGCGTGGTGGTCCCTCCCTTCGACACCGACTTCTTCGCGGCGAAGATCGCGGCGCTTCTCAACGATGTCGATGCCCGCGACCGCCTGTCAAAGGCGGGACATGAACATATCATGAAAGAGTTCGACCCCGAGACGGTGGCCAAGAATTACTTCGAACTTTTCGGGAAGATCACTCGACCACCAGTCGGGTAAGAAATATCTCCTCCCCTCCGGTAGTGGCCGGTGAATCGTCCATCTTGCCGTCGGTCTGACCGGTCACGAATATCTCTCCCAGAGAGGATATCGTCAGTCCGTTCGCCTGATCGACGAGGGTCACCTGAGGGCCGCCCCATTGGAGGAAGGAAAGCATCTCCCCCTGATCGTTCGCACGGGCGAGGAAGTTGTCGTTGACGCCGATCCGCGTATACCCCGTGATCCATATCTCTCCCGCGGTATCAACCGTGATAGCGGTGGCGGTATCTTCTGTCTCCTCCCCCTCCTGCAGGGTCCAGAGGAACTCCCCGGTATCGGTGAAGGCGGAGACGAAAAAGTCCCGATCCCCCTTCGAGACCTGATCGGACAGCGTTCCAGCGGTATATCCGGCGATGTAGAGCACCGCGCCCGACACGCTTACCGCCGACGCCTGATCGTCATTGGCGCTTCCCCACTGCCGCGTCCACTGTTTGGCACCGTCGGAAGACCATTTCGTGAGGAAGGGATCGCGACCGCCGGCATGCGGCTCGCCGTCCATCGCGTTATCGGCCCGCCCCGCGACATAAACGCTTCCATCACCGCCGACCGTCAGACCCATCGGATAATCATAGGTCGCCGAACCCCACTGCCGCGTCCACTGTTTGGTACCGTCGGGAGACCATTTCGTCAAAAAAGCATCGTAGCCCCCGGCACTGACATTTCCGTCGAGTTTCCCCAGCGTTTCTCCGGTCACATAGATATTCCCCGCGCCGTCAACCCCGATCGCCCGGCCTTGGTCAAATGCGCCGGTGCCCCACTGACGGGTCCACTCTTTCACGCCGTCGGCCGTCCATTTTGTCAGAAAAATATCGTAGTCGCCCGCCAAGGTGTTCCCATCGAGCGCACCGCGGGTCCCTCCCGACACATAGATCGATCCGTCTTCCGCGACGGCAACGGCGCGCGCCTCGTCGGTCGCGGCGGTTCCCCATTGCACCGTCCACTCCATGACGCCTCCGCTCGACCACTTTGTCAGGAAAGGATCGCTGAGACCGGCCGAGAGATTCCCCTCCAGATCTCCGTTAGTGAGACCGGCCACATAGACCGCGTCATCGCTCGACCGGGCGATGCCGTAGGCGATATCCTGCTCTGCCGTTCCCCACTGGCGCGTTTCCCGTTTTATGATCCACTCGCCGCTGTGACATACAAGATAATCGCCCCCTTCGCTCTTTGTCTCATTCTCGACACAAAGCCCGGGCCCGTCGTCGTCCGACAGCAGTTCGTCCGCGTCGTTTTCAGGTAGATCCTCGTTCTCGACCGGCCCTTCCTCCGTGACGATATCGCTGTCGGTCAAGATATCGTCCCCGGCCTGTACATACACGACAAAGGAGGAAAAGTGCCCCACCCCGGCCATGATGGGATCGCCCGCCATGATCGGATCCCCCGCCATGATCGGGTCGCCCGCCATGATCGGGTCGCCCGCCATGATCGGATCCCCCGCGGCGTGAATGCCGTCATATCCCTTCGAGTGCCACGCATCGTTGCGCAGGACCGCCACGACCGCCACAGGCCCCGCTCCCTTCGCCTTGTCGGTCTTGATGGTCATCCTGATCGGCTTCGAAAAGGTCAGCCCCGCGGGCCCGAAATTCCAGACCGCGCTGTACAGTTTCTCCGTCTCCGGAAAATCCTTTTTGTCCTTTTTCTCTATCGTTATCTCGGTATCGACCGCCAGCGCACCGGCCGGTATATCGACCGAGGCCGATCCATCGGCCCATGAGACGGTGCCGCCTCCGGCCGCCGTCACCATTTTTTTCACGATCTCGCCCGACGGCTCCTTTTTCTTCTCCGCACAGCCGACGACCAGAAACAGGGCCACGCAGGCCGAAAACAGCACGAGATTCCGCATTGCTTCCTCCATGGGAATTTGCTTTCAACTCATCAAAGGAATGATTATAAAGACTCCCTTCCTCTTTGCAATTTTTTTCTGACGGAGAAGAGTTACTTCGAACTTTTCGGGAAGTAGGACTTATTCAGGATAGATGCGCCCCTCAAGCTTCAGAGCATTTGATCCGATACGCCAAGTGCCACCAGATGCTTCGGCCGCATAGCCGAAGAAGCGAAGATATAGGGTCTCTCCCTGATCTACGGCAATAGACAAATCTGTCAGCGCATGAGAACGCGTCAGATCGTCATCAGGGACAGTAACCGTATCCAGAACCACCGGATCAGAAAAATCAGAAGCAATTGAATACTGAATCTCATAGGTCCGTATCCCGGTTGAAGAACGTCGCTCCGAATAGTTGATTGAGGTGATGACTATTGAAGACACTCCGGTATCAGGAGTGACGGTAATCTGAAAATAATCATCGGCGTCTGGGGAAAGAGCTGTGGTCCAATTGCTGGCATATGCCCCATTCACTCCATAAGTTATTAATCCGATGCCTGTACCTCCACTGTAACTTCCGGCCAACACACCCGTAGCTACATTGGTCGGCGATCCATCGGTCGTCAACGGCCAGTCG
This sequence comes from bacterium, assembly GCA_029573155.1. Classification (GTDB taxonomy): domain Bacteria; phylum UBP6; class UBA1177; order UBA1177; family JAKLFG01; genus JAKLFG01. The sequence continues at coordinate 3,155 of JAKQHE010000283.1, read as the reverse complement.
GCGAACTTGCCGATGGGCGGCACCTCACAGGCATTATCAACTGTGCAGTATGCTAACGGGTCGACGCAATCAGCATCTTCGACGCACTCGACACAATTGTGGTTGGCCGTGTCACACACCGGCAGACCGACCTCGTCGGTACAATCGGTGTTATCCAAACACTCGACGCAGGTATAACTCGCCGTATCGCACACATTACCTTCCGCACAGTCATCCGTCACCAGACACTCCACGCACATCCGGTACATCGGATCGGTGTCGTCGGTGACGCAGATATCCTTGCCCGCCTCGTAGGTACAATCTTCGCTGGCATCACACTCATACACCGCCAGTTTGCCCGCCTGATCGGTCGTGTAGCCATCGCTACTCCCGTTCAGGTCGCAGTAGGTCCATGTTTGACCGCTGTCTCCCGAGAAACGATATGCATAATCGTACAGACCGCCCGGCATATCGAGAACCGGCATTGCCATATACTCATCGTTGTTCGGACTGTAGTCCGGGCTCGAAGGGGAGTACTCGCCATTCGGCACCGCAGGCATCCACAAATCACCCCAAGTGCTCGGATCGGTGTCACGCGGACCGGCGCCGAGTTGCGCCTTTATCTGGGGCAAGGGATCGGGACCGGCCGTCATGTCGGTTACTCCATCCACCCACAAACGACTGTATACTGTCTCGCCACTGCTTCCACGAATACCCTCGAAGGTAGGCGGCCACTGAATTTTACACCAGCCGATCGCGTAGGTCAGGAGACACTGATTGACCTCGGTGTTCTCGTGATAACCGGGTTCAGTGCATTCCCACGGACAGGTGTCGGTGTCGGGCGTCCAGTCGTCGTCGCCGGGACCGACCCATGTCTGGATAAGATTCCCTTCTCCATCATAGGGCGCGAGAACGACCCAATCGGCACCCGTCGGAAGCGTGTTGGTGCAGAGCCGCCCGATGGTGTTGGAGACACAGGCATTACTCGAATTCTCGTAGTGGGTGTCGGTCGGACACTCCCACGGACAGGTATCGGTATCGGGCGTCCAGTCGTCGTCACCGGGACCGACCCATGTCTGGATAAGATTCCCTTCTCCATCATAGGGCGCGAGAACGACCCAATCGGCACCCGTCGGAAGCGTGTTGGTGCAGAGCCGCCCGATGGTGTTGGTCACGCACTGTTCGCTCGAGTTCTCATAGTGATAGTCGGTGTCGCACTCCCACGGACATTCGTCGGCAGGCGGTATCCATTCGGTGCCGGTCCAGGTCTGACCCACCGTACCGTCACCGTTGTAGGCACCGTCAGCGACCCAGTGACTGGTCTCGGGCTTATTATCGATACAATTCACGGTTCGAGGCGCATCGGAAACACAGTCGCCATCTTCTTCGTGATAGGTCGCGGCGCATACCCACGGGCAGGTGTCCGCCTCCGGTTTCCAGCCATCGTTCCATGTCTGCCACAGTTTACCGAGTCCCTCATAGATCGGCAGATCCTCATCCCAAACGGCGTTCTCCGGCAGGGCGTTCATACAATCGACCAACTGCCTGTCGGCCTCGCAGGTACCATTACCGTCGTCGTCGTTGTAGTGCGTGTCGCAGGAACAGGTGTAGAACGGCTCACTGTCGCTGTCGGCGCAGACCGACTTGTTCGGCTCATCACAGAACCCTTCGCCACACGGGCTGGTCACCGTGAAATGGCCGTTCTTGGTAAGGTCGTACGGATTGTCCGAGTCGGTCCCGTTATATCCTTCGCCCGGGCGGTTCGCGTTGCAGTAGGTCCAGGTCGCGCCGCTGTCGCCCGATACGCGAACGAGGTGGTCCCAGTCGCCGAGCGTTTCGGTCACCGCGCCGATGAATTGGTACTCGTCCTCATCCTCGCCGATACCGGGAGCCAGTTTGCTGTCGGGGTTCGGGACCATCGCTCCCCAGTACATCCAGTCGGTCGCACTCGTTCCGGTCGGGGACGAACCGACCTGCACGATGACCTGCGGCGCCTCGTCCACATCAAGACTCTGATCGGTGAGCCCCGCGATATAGAGACGCCCGTAGACCGCGACCTCTTCGCCGCGATACCACGACGCGTCGGTCGGCCACTGCGTGTTACACCAGCCGATCGTAAGCGTCTCAAGACAGGCCTCCTCGTCCTCGTTCCAGTGATAGCCGTCGTTGCAGTCCCATGTGGTGCAGATCTCGGGGTCGCCCCACCCGTCGAGGTCGGTGTAGTTCACCTTCACCTGCGTTATGACATCGTGGCTGTTCAGCGGTTTTGACGGGTTCGCGGCGCAGTCGACGAACTTCTCGTTGATGCAGGTGTCGCCACCGTCGAGCGTATAGTTCTCGTCGCATGCGCATTCGGCGACGCCATCCGTGTTCGCGTCTGTGCAGACCGAACGGTTCGGTTCTTCGCAGGGGTTGTCCCCGTCGCACGGATCGTCGTAGGCCGCTTCGACCGTCAGGTGGCCGTGTTTCGCGGGGTCATACGGATTTTCGACATCGGTGCCGTTGTACCCCTCGCTCCCCTCACGGTTCGCGTTGCAGTAGGTCCAGGTGGCACCACCGTCACCCGAGAATCGTACCGTGATGTCCATGACACCGGGATCGGCCATGACCGGGACCTCGAGCATGTATTCATCGTTGTTGCCGATGGCTACCGCCGTCTCATTGTCCGGATTGGGCAACAGGTCGAGCCAGCCGTCGGATGGCCAGGTCGCCGCATCGACGCCCGATGAGGGGTTGCCGCTCAACTGGCCGATGACCTGCGCGTTGGTATCAACCTCGGCGGTCAGGTCGGTCAGCCCCGCGATGTAGACGCGGCCGTAGAAGGTCACATTATCGCCCTGTGTCGCCGTGGCATCCGCCGGGTACTGCAGGTTACACCAGCCGATCGTGAAGGTCTCTATCTGATCGTCGTCGGGCTGGATATCATCGGTCACCGCATCGTCAGTGACCACATCGTCAGTGACCACATCGTCGGTAACGACATCATCGGTCACCACATCGTCGGTGACGATGTCGTCGGTCACCACGATATCCTCGTCCGGCTCGACCGTGCCGTCATCGGTCACCACCGGGGCATCATCGGTCACCACCGGGCCGTCGTCCTTCGCCACCGGGCCGTCATCCTTGGCGACCGGGCCGTCATCCTTGACCGTCTCCTCGCCCTCGGGCTCCTCCTC
>JAKQHE010000094.1 GCA_029573155.1 bacterium | reverse complement strand
GTCATCTACACCGGCCTGCGGCAGACCCCCGAATCGATAGCGAACGCGGCGGTGCAGGAAGATGTCGACGCGGTGGGACTCTCGATACTGTCGGGCGCCCACAACACGCTCCTGCCGAAGGTGGTCGAACTCCTGAAGGCGAAAGGGGCGGGCGATATCCTTGTGTTCGGCGGCGGCGTCATCCCCGAGGACGATATTCCGGGGCTCAAGGCGCAGGGGATCGCGGCGGTCTTCACCCCCGGCACCCCGAGCGACCAGTTCATCAAGTTCATCAAGGAACATATCAGGAAGTGAACGGCATCCGTCCCGCCTGACAATTTCCCTGTTTTTCTTTTGACTTTCAAAGAAAAATATGAAAAATAACCTCATCAATTAAGTCCAAAACTGCGGGGTGCGCATGAGGTACCTTCTTCTTCTCCTGTTACTGCTTGCGGTCGCGTCGACCATGGGCGATTCGGGGCAACGGGTCACGAAACTCGCGGTCATGGAGATCGAGGATCTGTCGGGCACGCTCGACAAAAAGATCCTGGAGAACGCGGCCGAAGCGTTGCGCGGCGAACTGGTCGCGTCGAACAAATTCGTGGTCATCTCCAAGGACCGCCAGCAGAAACAGGCGGTCAAGGAGATGAAGAAAGAGTCGTGGAAGGAGTGTTACGACCAGTCGTGCCGCATCCAGTTGGGGCAGGCGTTGACGGCCGACACCATCCTGACCGGCAAGATAACCCTGTTCGGCAAGTCCTACACTCTGATGGTGGAACTCATCGATCTCGCCAAGGAGGCGACGATAAAGGGGGCGAAGGTCGATTTCGACGGCACGGAGAACGGACTCGCCGACGCGGTGCGGAATGTCGCGGTGGAGATAACCGGCGTCGGCACGATCAGGAAAAAGGTCGACACCGAGGGCGACGCTCGGGCCTGCGCCATGGCGAAAGAGAAGGATACCCACGCGATGTGGAGCGTCTACATCGAAGAGTTCCCGAAAGGGGCCTGCGCCTTCGAGGCAAAATCGCGCATCAAGGAGTTGGCGGCGACCGTCAAGGCGCCGGCGGCGCAACCCGCCGAGCCGGAGAAAAAGGCTGAGGCGAAGCCGTCGAACATGGTCGCCAACCGCTATAAACTGTACCCGGAGATGGTGCTCGACACGAAACACAAACTGCTGTGGCAGAGAAGGCGGTCGAATATGCCCATGACCCACGACAACGCGGTCAAATACTGTCAGGACCTCTACATCGGCGATTACGGCCACTGGCGGCTCCCGACCATCGGCGAACTGAAGACGATCATTCACGGGTGCCAGAGCGCCAGCGATGCCTGTCCGGTGCATGACGGGTGTCTGAGCGGTAAGTGCTACAACGCGAAATGTTATTGCTGGCACGGGGGCGGCCCCGGCGAGGACGGCTATTTCTGGCAGAAGGATGTGTGGCACGGCGGGACCACCTTCTGGTCATCCTCTATCCTGCAGGGGAGCAGCAGCGCCACCCATGCGTGGTTCGCCGACTTCGCGACCGGCAAGATAAGCAATATCGGACGCTACAACAAGTACGATGTCCGTTGCGTGAAGAAGGTGAAGTAGTTCCCGTGTCCGGCATGCTCTACATCGTTATCGACGGCGCGCTTTTCATGGTGAAGGAGGGCCGCCCGGTCCCGGTCCCGAACGGGTTCATCGCCGAACGGGAGAAAGAGGCCGAGCGGCAGAAAGGCCTCACCGATTGGCGCAATGCCCAGCGCGAACAACAGGACCCTTATTTCAACGCGGCGACGATATGGGGTGCGTCGCGGGGACGCTATACCGGCCGGTGGCGTTTTCATTCCGCCGCCGTGACGCGTGACGGCTCGATATGTTACACGATGAAGAACGCGCTCGTGACCGCGCTGTTCAGATATGACCCTGCCGTCAATGAGGACCGGCGCCTGTTCCACAAAAGCGATTTTCACGAAGAGGGGATGACGGCGCTTCCCGACGGTCGTATCGTGGTGGCCCTGCGCGACGAGAAGGGTGTCGTCGATCTGGCGCTGTTCGACGGGGAGATGAAGTTCGACGGCTACCTGACCGGCGGCGATTCGATCGACCAACTCCCCACGGCGTCTCTCGCGGACGGTGATCGAGTCCTGTATTCGTCGCGCGGGATCGCCCGCACCGAGCAGGGCGTGGTTGCGGCGCTTGGGCCGAGCTCCCTTTTTTCGGTCGCGGTCGCACGGCGGGAAGTAACCGAGGTGGCCACCGAACCGGAGAAAGACCTGCTTCTGCCGAAAGAGGGGGCCGATGGCTCGCTTTTCTACATCCGGTCGTCCTACGAAGCGCCCTTCCGTCCCGGTCTCCTTCAGACGTTCAAGGACGCTCTACTGTTCCCGGTGCATCTCCTGTTCGCCATTTTCGGTTTTCTCACGGTGTTCGTGAAACTGTTCGACCGGCGCCCGCCGAAACCGCTCGGCCCGCAGGCGGTGCCGCCACAGGAGAGCGCATGGCGCACCATCCTCGGCAAGGCGGTCGATACCCGCACGGTCGAAAAGAACGCCGGGAAGGGGGAAGGACCGGCGCTGGTGCCCCGCTCATGGGAACTGGTCCGTCGTTCGCCCGATGGCGCGGAGGAGGTGATCGCTCGGAATGTGGCCGCCTTCGATCTCGCCTCCGACGGGACGGTCTATTTCACCAACGGATACAAACTCTATTCGTTCGACGGCAAAGATATAAAGACGGTCCTTAAAGAAGACCTGATGGAGCGCGTTTTCTGCGCTTGACTTTCAGTAGCGAATCGAAGAAAATGGGCAGGCCGATATCGGAAATACACGGGGGTGATACCATGAACATGATTCGTTATGCCGTCGTTCTTGCGGTGCTTTGTCCGGTACTGCTTTGTACCTGCTCGAAGAAGGATTCTTTTGCGCCGCCGCTCGACCGGGCGATGATCGCCGAGAAGGAAGAATCGGCCGGTGCGAGGAAAAGCATCGGCGGTCAGACCGTGGCGTCCGATGTGCAGGAGCGACGCCTGATCAAGACCGGGACGGTCACCTTCCGCACCGATTCGGTGTCGGCCACCGGACGGCAGGTCCGCGATATGCTCAAGACCCACAACGGCTATGTGGCGCAGGAGGATGAGTACGGGCACGGTGGTTCCAAGAGTTTCACCATCATCGCCCGCATCCCGGCTGCATCGTTCGACCGCTTCGTTGAAGAACTCGAAAAGGCGCTGGGGCCGTTCGATGCGCGTTCCATCGGCGTGCAGGATGTGACGGCCGAGTTCGTCGACACCGAGGCGCGCCTGAAGGCGAAGAAGGAGGTCGAGAAGAACTATCTCGATATCCTGTCGCGGGCCAAGACGATAGAGGAGACCCTCGCGGTCCAGAAACTGCTCGGCGAGGTGCGCGGCGAGATAGAATCGGTCGAGGGGCGGCTGAAACTGTTGCAGGACCAGACGGCCTACAGTTCGCTCACGATATCGTTCTACGAGCGCAGTGTGACGGGGTTCTCCTTCCTCGGTGATGTGAAGGATGCCTTCAAGGCGGGGTGGACCGGGTTCCTGCAGGTGCTCGTCGGCATCGCCTACGCGTGGGTATTCATCATCATCGGTGTCGGCATCGTCGTCTATCGTAAAGTGCGGCGGAAGAAAGGGTAGCCCATGAATCCAAAAGAGAAAATAAAAGAATTGGCTCTTTCATTTTCGAACATCTCTAGTGAAGATGAAAATGATACTGGTCCTGTTGGATATCTTATTGGTGCAATGTATTGTCTACAAAAGGCCATCGATTTGGGACACAAAGATGGTCTACTGATAGAAGACGATGACAACTACCGACTAGAATTACAAGAAGTTGCCAAAAAAGTAGCAGAGAACAACGATCCAAGAGAGGTCTGGGGCACAAGAAAAAGAAATGATAAAATGCAAGGTGTTTGGCTCGCCGGTTGTTATTTTAATATGGCCATGCAGAAGATTGACGCCGTGAGAGAAAGAATAGGGATTGAAGCAAAAAAGAATAGGGATTTGGAACTGGTTTATAACGATGTGAATTGCCTAAAACATCATGACCCTCAAATAGACCCAACAAGGAAAAAGAAAGGTCTTTTGCCGGGGAGGACCGCAACAATTGACAATGTGATAGGTGCCATAAAGTTTTTGAGAGAACACTTTCAACGAAAAGGAGTCCTTGGATAAGTCATGAGAGTTTTCCTCGTCATCTTGATGGCTTTCTTTTTAATGTTTATGGTTTCCTGCCCCAGCAAGAAAGCGCCACCGATCACGGTCAACATTCCGGCCGACAGCGCGAAGCTCAAAGCCCATGTCGAGTACCTCGCGGGACTTCATCCGACGCGGAGTTCCAATAACGAAGACTCGCACGAGGCGGCGGCAAAGTACATCGAAGAACAGTTCGCGGCGGTGGGCTGCGCTGTTACAATGCAACGTTATACGATTGACGCCGGTGAATTCCGAAACATCATCTGCCGGTATGGGCAGGCCGACGCACCGCGCATCATTGTGGGAGCACATTACGACACGGTCCGGACCACGCCGGGAGCCGACGACAACGCGAGCGCCGTCGCGGGACTTTTGGAAATAGCGCGGTTGCTGAATCAGTTGAAACCGAGGGTCAAGTATCCGCTGGAGTTGGTTGCCTACGACCTTGAGGAGCCTCCGTATTACAACACGAAGCACATGGGCAGTTATCGCCACGCCGAGAAACTGAGCAGCGACGAGGAAAAGGTCCATTTCATGATATCGCTGGAGATGATCGGCTATTTCTCCGATGAGTCCGGTTCGCAGAAGTATCCGTCGCCATTTCTAAAACTGATGTATCCCAGCAAGGGGAACTTCATCCTTGTGACCGGCACCGACGGGGAGGTGCTTGACCTTTTTACGGAAGCGTTCCCGCGCGCTTCAAAGTTGCCGCTTGAGACCTTCGAGTATCGCATAGACCTTTCGGACCACATGAACTACCGCGACCTCGGATTTCGCGCGGTGATGGTGACCGATACTGCCTTCTATCGGAATCCGAACTATCACGAGCCGACCGATACCCCCGATACGCTCGACTATGCACGGATGGCCGAAGTGGTGAAAGGGGTTTTTTTGACCGTGGCGAGTGCGGAATGAGCCGGAACGGAACCATTCACTGTAATAAAAGGTCTATGTTTCTGTTACCATAGAGGGGAATCCGTGGAGATGCCTATGATCAGATACTTTTTCATCTTTGCCGCCCTGCTGGCGGTGGTCGTGGGATGCAAAGATGATACAACAAAGGAAGATTCTTGTCCTAACGGGACCATATATAACGATTGTGGTCTTAGCGCATGCGGTGACCCGACAACTGCAAGCATGTGTCAAGGAGATATTCTTCTTTACTGTGGCGTCCCGACCGATCCCTGCTGGAGCGGGTCTCAAAAATTCGAAAAAGATTGCGCCGCCTCGGGTCTTCGTTGTTTCAGCGCCGATGAAAACGGGTGCGGGGGGATGTGCCTTCCCGTTACTGACTCAGAGCCGGACGAACAGCCCGACGACGACGAAAGTGAACTTGATGTCGATGAGTATCACGATGTCGATGAATATCCCGATGCCGATTGTCTTATGGTCGCCTGCTATGATTTCACTATAAAGGTGTCCGGTGCGGTGGCAAATGAAGGGGGAACGCCAATACCGGGTATTGCGGTGGCACTGTACGATGATGGGGTGATCAGTTCGCCGCAATTCATGTCTAACGAGGATGGTGTCTGGCTTATAGAATACGCTTATGGCGAGTGCGGTGGGACTGATGAGGGGGTTGTGGATGCTAAAGTCATTGCCACCGATATCGACGGTTCGACGAATGGGGTATATGTCGAAACGGTGATCGATTTCTCTCCGTGGAATGTCAAAAACGATGAATGGGTGCCACCGTGTATCAATTCCGATATTTATCTCGAAGAATTAGGGGTTCAGATCGTTATGCTCGAACAGCCCGACGACGACACCTTGCTGACCGATGCGAATTAGGGGTAGGCGACCATGACCAGACATCTTCTTTTCATCATGGTCGTGGCACTGTTGGTCGTTGCCTGCAATAATGCAAGACCGCGGGAGAGCATTCCCGACGGGAACGATGCCTTGACCGACGCCGAGGCGGCCGCGCTTGCCGACGAAGATGCCCTGCTGACCGATCCCGACGAAGAAACAACTGACGACGATGCTTTGCTGACCGCCGATAGCGACACCGCCTTCGACGATGGGGGAGACGATCTTTTGGTATCGGATGACGATACGGGGCCGGTCGCCTTCCATTGGACGCTCGTCCATCCCCATACCGATGATTACGGCGATACGGTCTTTCGCGGGATAGATTTCCCGACGGTCGTCGTGTTCAAAGAGGCGCTCTGGGTGACCGGCGGCGAGAACCGCACCGATGTCTGGCGCTCATCCGACGGCGCGGCGTGGGAAAAGAGAGGTTCGTTGCCCGCCTCCGCCTCTTTCCCGTTCCCGCCCCGTCGACCGGCGGCGGCGGCGCTCGGCGACGCGATCTTCTATGTCAACGAGTCGGGGGTATGGCGTTCGGAGGACGGTGTCGACTGGACGAATATCCAGCCCGATCCGTCGTTCGGCGTTCGTCGCGGCATGGCGCTCGTCGCGCATCAGGGTGAGTTGTGGCTCATCGGTGGCAACGGCGGTGGAGTGTTTTTCGGCGACGCATGGCGTTCCAATGACGGCATACAATGGATACAGACGGGGATGTGGCAGACCGGCGCGCACTCCGGGAACTGCACACCGGTCGAAGGGGTGGCGGGCCCGGCCGCCGTTTCAATGGGTGACCGGCTCCTCGCGGTCGGGGGTCATTACAGCGATTCCTGTTCCTATACGAGCGGCTATCCGGAGATCGACTACTCCTACTCGGTCATCCACTACTCGGCTCAGTACGGACTGTACCGCGAAGAATACGGCTGGACCTACCCGTCGGTGCCCGAGTCCGACGATGCTCCCTTCGGCAGTCACTCACTGCTTGTGCCGTTCAACGGCGAATACTGGAGTTTCGGCGGCCAGCAGTGGGGGAGCGATATGGTACGCTACGACCGCGGTCCGGGCGGTTCCGGCACGATCATCTATCCGGGCGAGATAGTGCCCAACCACGATATACTTACCACCGTTGAGGGGTTCGATTGGCAACTTTCCTCCTATACGATGCCATTCTACGAGATGGCCGGGTACGGCGCCGCATCTTTCAAGGAAGCCATCTGGCTCATCGGCGGCAACGGCTCAAACGCGGTGTGGAAAGGGTCGTTCGATCCCGATGACCCGGTCACCGATGAATGCGTGAAGGGGAAATACTACACGGGCGACATCCTGATATATGCCGATGCCGCCGCCGAGAATTATCGCGGCTATACGGCGGCGGGGCGCGTCGTTATCGCCGGATCGGTGACCGACATCGAGCCTCTGCACTGTCTGCGCGAGGTCGAAACGATCGAGATCGGCTATGCCGACTGCGATACCTGCGGCGTGACGGAACTTGTTTCGTTCACGGGACTACGCAACCTCGAAACGGTCAGCAAGGAATTCATCATATCGCGCAGTGCCTTCGACTCCTTCGCCGATCTCGCCGCGCTCAAGACGGTCTTTTCTTTGACGGTGAACTACAGTGCGGTGACCTCTCTTGCGATAACGGGAGCCGTGGATATCGGCACCATGACCATTCTGGACAGTGAACAGCTGGCGGTCGTAGACATCGCCTCCACGGTTACGCTGTCGGCTCTCGAACTGGAGGCTCTGCCGCAGTTGACGACGGTACAGGGGGCTGCCGATCTCACGACC
>JAKQHE010000034.1 GCA_029573155.1 bacterium | reverse complement strand
CCCGACGTGGATATCGACATCAAGAAGGTCCACGAGCCCTACGCCGACGGCGAAGAACAGTGGTTCGTCGAGACGGTCATCGGCAACATCGCCAAGATGAAGGGCGACCGCCTGCCGTCGTCGTGCTTCAACGCCGACGGTTCGTTCCCGACCGCCACCACCAAATTCGAGAAGCGCGGCGTCGCGATAAAACTGCCCAAATGGATCTCCGCCAACTGCATCTCCTGTAACCAGTGCTCGTTCGTCTGCCCGCACGCCGCGATACGGCCGGTACTGGTGAACGCCGAGGAGAAGGCGGGGGCTCCGAAGAGTTTCGAGACCATCAAGCCCAAAGGCAAGGCATTCGAGGGTTACGAGTACCGCATGCAGGTCTACCCGATGGACTGCCAGGGCTGCGGCAACTGCGCCGATGTCTGCCCCGCACCCAAGAAGGCGCTCGACATGGTCTTCTTCGACGAGATAGCCGAGGTCGAGGCCCAGAACAACGACTTCTCGATACATATCCCGGTGCGCGACACCATCATGAAGGCCGACTCGGTCACCGGTTCGCAGTATCGCCAGCCGCTCTTCGAGTTCTCGGGCGCCTGCGCCGGTTGCGGCGAAACACCGTATGTAAAACTGCTCACCCAGCTGTTCGGCGACCGGATGGTCGTCTCCAACGCGACCGGCTGTTCGTCGATCTACGGCGGCACCGCCCCGACCACCCCGTACTGCACCAACAAGGAGGGGTGCGGTCCGGCCTGGGCCAACTCGCTGTTCGAGGACAACGCCGAACACGGGTACGGCATGGCGCTCGCCATCCGCCAGAAACGGGAACGCATCGAGATGCTCATGAAGAAACTGCTCGAACTCAAGTGCGACTGCGGTGACGATTGCGACTGCGGCGACGACTGTCCGTGCGAACTGGCGCCCGAAACGAAGAAACTGTTCGAGGAATGGATCGCGAACAAGAAGAGCGCCGAAAAGACCCGCGAACTGGCGCCGAAGATAGAGGAGGCGCTCACCCGCGAGGCGTGCGACGACCCGATGGTGGACGAGCTGCTTGAGTTGGCCGACTATTTCGTCAAGAAGTCGGTCTGGATCATCGGCGGCGACGGCTGGGCCTACGACATCGGCTACGGCGGGCTCGACCATGTCCTCGCCTCGGGCGAGGATGTGAATGTCCTCGTGCTCGACACCGAGGTCTATTCGAACACCGGCGGTCAGGCTTCGAAGGCGTCGCAGTTCGGGCAGGTGGCCAAATTCGCCGCCTCCGGCAAGAAGATGCGCAAGAAGGATCTCGGCCTGATATCCATGACCTACGGCTACATCTATGTCGCCTCGGTCGCGATGGGGGCCAACCAGAATCAGACGCTCAAGGCGATGATCGAGGCCGAACAGTACGACGGCCCCTCCATCGTCATCGCCTACAGCCCGTGCATCAACCACGGCATCGACATGACCCACTCGCAGAAGGAGATGAAACTCGCGGTCGAGACCGGGCTGTGGCCGCTCTATCGCTATAACCCGACGCTCAAAAAGGAAGGAAAGAACAACTTCCAGCTCGACATGAAGGAGCCGACCCGCGATGTACAGGAGATCATCAACAGCGAGGTCCGCTTCAAAACGCTCGAGAAACAGTTCCCCGACGAGGCGAAGAAACTGCATCAACTCCTGCGCGAGGATCTCAAGGATCGCTGGGAGCGTCTCAAGAAACTCGCCGAGCACGGGTTCTGATGATCCACGAACGGATCGCCGAAAGTTCAAGGCCCGCTGGGAACAGCGGGCCTTTTTTTGCGGCCGGATGGCCCCACCATCTGTTGCTCATCTTCGTTTCCGTCTTCATCGCCTTTTACAAACTCTCTTTCGGCGACCTTTGGACCCATCTCGCACAGGGGAGGTACATCCTCGATCACCATACCGTACCATCCACCGATGTGTTCAGCTACACCTATTTCGGCAAGCCGTGGGCCAACTGGGAATGGCTTCACAACCTCATGACCGCCCTCTGCTGGGAACAGCTCGGCCCCAATGGTTTGATACTCTTGCGCATGCTCCTTCTCTGCGGGATCGCCCTCGCCCTCTACCGGCTCCTGCGGGTATATCTCGCCTCACCGCTCGGCTCGTTCGCGCTGACCTGTTTTTCTCTCGTGCTCCTGCAACAGCGGGTCGCCGATCGCCCCCACTTCTTCTCCTACCTCTGCCTCGCCCTCCTGCTGCTCCTTCTCTCGCGTCCCCGGGACTCGTGGCGCGGTCCCCTCCTCGCCGTCGTCGCGCTGCTTATCGTCTGGCGTAACAGCCACCCGAGTTGGGTGCTCGGCCTCGCGATCCTCGCGGCATGGTACGGCGACACCCTGCTATCGTCAAAGGACGGTCCCCTGCGCCGTTCGTGGCGCCTGCCGATCCTTCTGGTCATCGGCGCCGTCGCCATATTCCTGCTCACGCCGATACCCATCGACCTTTCGGCCTATCTCTCGCTCCAGAGCGGAGAAACGGATGTCCCGGAATGGAGATCGCTCTTCTTTCTCGGTCCGGCGCTTCTCAACGGCTACTACCTGCTTTTCTTCCTCTTCTCGGCCCTTCTGCTCGCCGCCGCCGTACGATCCTTCAGGCCGAGACCGTTCTACACCCTGCTCGCGGTCGCCATGCTCGCGAACGCCTACTGGCATTTCCGCTTCATTCCCGAGGCGGTCATGCTCGGCATGCCGCTCATCGCCATGGCGCTCGCACGAACCACGTTCCCGACGCCCTCTCCCCGTCGGGCCGCGCTGTGGGCGCTTCTTCTGTGCACCCTGACCGCCTTCGCCGCTGAGCATTTCCGCGACGACTTCAACCGGAAACGGGGACTCGGCATAGACGACACCATGGTGCCGCTTCACGCGGCCGACTTCATGAAGGAACACTCTCTGGGCGGCAATGTGTACGGACACTACTGGATATCCATGGACTTCCTGATGGGCTACCTCTACCCCGCCGTGAAGGTCGCCGTCGACATCCGCGTGCCGGGGCTCTACCCGTACGATTTCGCCCGGCGGTTCTGGGGCATCGAGTCGGTGAACGCTTTCCGCGCCGAGGTCGCCCCGTTGCCGGTCGACCTCATCCTGCTCGGTCATCAGGAGACCCGCACCGCCGGCCACATAGACCGCGACCTCGAAAGGATGCTTCTCGACGAGGGGGCGGATCTCGTCTACTTCGACCGGTCGAGCGCCCTCTTACGCACCCCGCGCATGGCCGACCGGACGCTCCGCCCCTTCACCGTGCTTACCCGCTGGAACACCGACGCCGCGGCGCTGGAACGGATAGCGGGCGACCCGGCGCTCTTCGCGCGGGCCGTCGAGGAACTACGCATGCTCAGGGAACGGACCGCCGGACGCGACGATTTCTACCGCGAGGTGCTGCAGGGTCTCTACGCCAAAGCGCCGCTCAGCGAAGAGCAACGGCACGCGCTTGAGGAACTTTACGGCGAAAGATAGCGTCAGCCCGAAGCGGCGGTCTTTTCCAGCAGGGCGCGGATGTCGCGCATCTGTCCCTTGAACCGATCGAACCGTTCGCCGGTCAGCGTCGGCGCGGCGATCATCTTGATGCGGAGCGGGTTCACCCACTGCCCTTTCTGCCGGATGCCGAAATGGAGGTGTGCCCCGGTGCTCCGGCCGGTGTTACCGACGCGGCCGATGAGTTGCCCTCCTTTCACCGGCGCACCCTGCCGCACCCCTATCGCGCTGAGATGCAGATAGCAGGTCTCGGTCCCGTCTATGTGCCTGAGGAAGATCTTCTTCCCCGAATAGGGATCCTGCGCGGCGGTCACCACGGTACCGCTCGCCACCGCGTAGACCGGATCGCCGACGCGCCCGCCGTAATCGACGCCGTTGTGCATCCCCCGGCGACCGGTGATGGGGTGGATGCGGTACCCGAAGGTCGAGGTGACATGGATGCGGTCGACCGGCAGGCGCATGCCGCTCGACGCGAGCGCCTTGCCTTCGACGGTGTAGTGCGCGTTATAGGCCGACCTCGGGTCGGACTCTTCGTACCAGAACGCCTCGCGGTGACCGGCGACCTTCCCCTCGTAGGAAGCGTACAGCACCCGGCCGCCCGGGATGCGGCGCCCTTCGGAGAACTCCTCCTCGACGAGTATCCGGTACCGGTCGCCGTTGCGGGCGTCGGTGTTGAACGATATCATCCCCTCGAGCGCATTGTTGACCGCCTGCCGTATCCAGGTGGTCACATCCTGCCGCTGGGCGAGCGATGCGTTGAGCGTCCCCTGCATCTCTCCGCCGATGATACGGCGCCGCGTTTCGGTCGGCAGGCGGGTGTAGGAGTATTCGAATCTCCCGGTCGCGCCACTGCGCACGAGATTGTGGAACGTGACGATGTTCGGGCTGTAGGTGAACCGCTGCACCTTCCCGTCCGCATCGAACCAGACGCGCAGCGACTCACCGGCATATATCCTGCTGAAATCGATGTGATCGCGGATGGCGTTGGTTATCTCGAGCACATTGGCGAGCGTCGTACCCTGTATCGCGAGGAGCGAATCCTCGAACCCCTTGTACGGCAGGATCCATCCTTCACGGTAGTCGGGAAGAAGACTCTCGTCGGGGTTCAGGGAGGCATACCCGATGGACGCTCCGTCGGGATTCGGCGATAGCGTGTCGCCTTCGTCGACCGGCTCCTCGTCGTAACAGCCGGTCAGGTAGCCGACGAGCCCGAGGGCGATCAGTACCGCGACCGCGGCCAGCAACAGGGAACGCCCCCGGTGATCGGCACCTTTCGCAAAGATGAAGCGGTCCTGCCGGCCGGGATTTCGAAGCATCGGCACCTCGTTTTTGTCGGCGCAGACTAACGCAAAGAGTGCCTCTTGTCAACCCGAGAAGAACCATTCCATTGACTTTTTCTCAAAGGCCGCACACGATGGTGTGTCGACAACAGGGAGGATCGCATGTCACTGAAGGATATCTGGCGTATCGGTCTTGGCGGCTGGATACTTATCGCGATGCTTGCCGGCATCGCGGCGGGGGCGCTCCTCGGCGACCGCGCGGCGGCCCTGCAACCGCTCGGCACACTGTTCATCCAACTCATCAAGATGCTCGTCATCCCGCTCGTGGCACTCTCCATCGTCACGGGCGCCGCCAGCGTTGGCAACACCGGCAAGGCGGGAAAGATCGGCATAGGCACTTTCGCCTACTACCTCGGCACGACCGCCATCGCCGTCTCGTTGGGACTCGCCTTCGGCCTCCTCTTCGAGCCGGGGGTCGGCATCGAGACCGAAAGCATCCGATCGCTTTTCTCCGACGAATACGCCGACAAAGGGACGGTCCCCGGCTTCTGGGAGACGGTCTACGGCTTCATCCCTCAGAACCCCTTCGCCGCACTCTCGGGCGGCAACATCCTGCAGGTGCTCTTTTTCTGCCTCTTCTTCGGCTTCGGTCTCTCAGCGCTACCGGCGGCAAGAAAAGAGCCGTTCGTAGCGCTCCTTTCGAGCGGCAACGACATCCTTCTGTGGATGATCATGAAGGTGATGCTCCTCGCACCGATCGGCGTTTTCGGACTCATGGCCGACGCGGTCGGCACCTTCGGCTGGGAGATACTCGGGCGACTTGCCTTGCTCTTCGCGATCTATGTCGTCGCCCTCCTGATACAGACCTTCGGACTTTATCCGACCCTGATAAAACTGCTCAGCGACTTTTCGCCGTGGCGATTCGTCAAGACCATCGCCAAGGTGCAGATGGTGGCGGCCTCCACCAGTTCGAGCATGGCGACCCTGCCGGTCAACATGAGGATATGCGAAGAAGAACTCGGCCTCTCGCCGGCGACCACCTCCTTCGTCCTGCCGCTCGGCGCGACGATAAACATGGACGGCAACGCCATCTACTACGCGCTCGCCGCCGTCTTCTTCGCGCAACTCTTCGGCATCGACCTGACGGCGGCCCAGATGGTCGCCATCGTGCTCACCGCGACACTCGGCAGCATCGGCCAGGCGGGGGTGCCGGGGCCGTCCCTCATGGTGGTGGCGGTACTGCTCGCCGCAGGGATACCGGTGACCGGACTGCCGCTCCTGTTCGGGGTCGACCGGCTGTTCGACATGTTGCGCACCGCCGTCAATGTGACCGGTGACGCCAGTTGCGCCGTCATCATGGACCGTTTCAGTAAGAACGCGTAGCTATCCCTTCACCCCCCGATGAGGCGGGCCGCCTGATAGACGATGACCGCCGCGATATAGGCAAGGAGCGTCATCCCCGCATACTGCGCCGTCGCCCATTTCCAACTGCCGGTCTCGGCCTTGACCGTCGCGAAGGTGGCTATGCAGGGAGCCGAAAAGAGAATGAACACGAGAAAGGCGAGCGCCGCCGCGGGCGGATAGGTGTCGCGCAGTTTTTCCGAAAGCCCCGACCCGATGATGCCGGTCCCCTCCTGCCGGAACAGTATCGCCGACTGTGACACGAACATCTCCTTGGCGGCAAGCGACGCGAGCGCGGCGTCGGCGACACGCCAATCGCCGCCCATCAACGCGAAGGCCGGTTCGGTGGCCGCGCCGATGCGACCGAGCAGCGACCCACGCGCCTGTTCCTCGGGCGACCCGCCGGTCCGCGGCCACGCCGAGAGCATGCCGAGCAGGATGCTCGCGATAAGTATCGTGGTCCCCGCCTTTTCGAGGAAGTGACGGCCCCGTTCCCAGGTCGACCGCAAAAGATCGCGCATCGGCGGCAGGGCATAGGGGGGTAGTTCGACCGCGCACCCGCACCGGTCGCCCGGGAGCACGGTGCGCCGCAGAAAGAGGGCGACGAGTATCGAGGTGAGTACGCCGACGAGATAGACGCCGAGCATCGCCGCCGCCTGCCACGCGAACGGAAAGAACGCCGAAACGATGAGCAGATATACCGGCAGACGACCGGAACAACTGAGGAACGGCACCATCATGATGGCGGTCAGCCGTTCACGCCGGTCCTTGATGAGTCGCGTCGCCATGACGGCCGGGACCGAACAGCCGAACCCGAGCGCGAGCGGCAAAAAGCAACCACCCGACAGGCCGATGCGAGCCATGAACCGGTCAAGCAGGTGGGCGCCACGCGCCAGATAGCCGCTCTGCTCGAAAAAAGCCATGCCGATGAAAAGAATAAAGAGATTGGGCGTATAGGCGAGCACACCGCCGACCCCCGCGATGGCGCTCGTCACGATCGCGAGCGAGAACGAATCGGCGCCGAACGGCCACGCATCGGCCACAAGGGTCGAGAAGTGGGCGAAGAGATGTTCGAGCAAGAGGGCGGCCGGGCCGCCGATCGCAAAGACCAACTGCAAGAAAAGGTAGACCCCGGACCCGAACAGCAGGAGCCCCCACCGCGGGTGGAGCGCCCAACGGTCGACGCGACCCGATATCCGCGCCCCGGCGCTTGCCCCATGCTCCCAGAACATCATGAACATCGCAAGATGGCCCTCGCATCAGAGAACTCTTTTCGCCTTTTTGAATATAGTTAGCAAGCCCTAACTTGTCAAGAACTTTTTTCGTCTTTCCTAATTTTTGTTGTTGACACGAGCGCTTTGGACATTATACTCATGCAAGGTCAACCTGCTAGGGGAGGTGCGCATGACCGAAATGGTTTCAGGACTTACGGCGGTGCAGGAGGATTATCTCGAGGCGATCTACCGCCTGACGGTCGAACGGAAGGTGGCGCGCAACAAGGAGATCGCGGAGGCGCTCGGCGTCAAGACCGCCACGGTGACCGGCGCGGTCCAGCACCTCGCCGAACTCGGCTATGTGAACTACGAGAGTCACGGCTATGTGACGCTGACCGCCATCGGAGCGAAACTGGCGAGAGAACTGCTCGAACGGCACGAACTCTTCTATGAGTTCTTCCACGAGATCCTCGGCCTCGACGAAAAGGTGGCCGACGAGGTCGCCTGCCGGACCGAACACCACATCACCGGCGAACCCTACCGCCGCTTCCGCAAACTCGTCGCCCATTTCCAGAAATGCCCGCATCCGGAAAAATACCAGAACTGAGCGGAGCGAACACCACATGCAGATATTCGGTCCCGTCCCCTCACGCCGACTCGGATGGAGCCTCGGCGTCAACACCCTGCCCGAGAAGATATGCTCCTACTCCTGCGCTTACTGTCAGGTCGGACTGACCGAGCATTTCGACCGAGAGCGTCGCAGGTACGCCGACCCGCAGGAGGTCGCGCGGGCGGTCGCCGAAAAGATCGCGAAGGTCGTCGCCAAAGGGGGAACGGTCGATGTCGTCTCGTTCGTCCCCGACGGCGAACCGACGCTCGATGCGGAGCTCGGCGCGCAGATCGCGGCGGTCCGGTCGATGGGCAAGGTCGCCGTCATCACCAACGGCTCGCTCATGGATCGCGCCGATGTTCGGCGCGACCTTTTGCAGGCCGACATCGTATCGGTCAAGATAGACACCGTCGACCCGACCGCTTGGCGGAAGATCGACTGCCCGACCACCGGGCTCGAACTTCCCGCGCTCCTCGACGGCATCCGCCTCTTCGCGGAGGAGTTCACGGGGACCCTGCTCACCGAGACGATGCTCGTCGGGGCGGTCAACGACGATCAGGCGCATCTTGCCGCCACGGCCCGATTCATCGCGGCGCTGAAGCCGAAAAAGGCCTATATCCTCGTCCCGACGCGGCCCCCGGCGCGGCTCGACATCGTTCTGCCGACCCCCGACGCCCTCGCCGCCGCGTGGCAGATATTCAACGCCGCTCTGCCGCCGGACACCGCCGAGATGCTCACCGGTCATGAGGGGAACGCCTTCTCCTCGACCGGCGACGCGCGGGCCGACATACTCGCCATCACGGCGGTCCACCCGCTCCGCACCGCGAACATCGAGAGCATCCTCGCGGCCGCCGGCGCCTCGTGGGATATCGTCGAGTCGCTCAAAAACGAAGGACTCGTCAGCGAGGTCACCTTCGGCGCCGACCGCTTTATCGTCCGCACCCTCCACACCTTCACGAAAGGATGATCCGATGAAAAAACACCTCTTCAACGGTATGCTCGCCGCGATCGTCCTCATCGTTGCGATCCTTATCGGTTGGCGTTACCACGCATACCTGAACTACCGAGAAACGGTGAAGGAGGAACTGGCGCGGCCCGACACGATAACCGAGAAGTTCAGTAAGGAACTGGCCTCCTCTCCCGCTCCCGAGGTGGCCCCTCCCGCACCGACCGATCTGACCGCGCCCCCCGCCGCCGGCCTGCGAGAAACGACCGACGGCGCATTCCAGGTCAAAAAAAGTTACACCGAGCACGGGCGGCAGGTGGTGGTGAAAAGCGCCGGCGACGCCAAGGCCTACAAAAAGGCGGGGTCGAAGTTCGCGCAGGTCGAACCGAACTGGGAGTCGCCCTACAATCTCAGTTATCAGGGGCTCCGCAAGGTGAACCTCTACCTGCGCCTCCACGACAAATGGCCGCAGGAGGTGATCCAGCAGTTGAACGGCGCGGCGGTGACGATATCGGGCATCGTGATGCCGACCGGTCCGGTATCGAACGATGGCACGATGCTGGAATTCTGGCTCGCCAACCCGATCGTCGTGATGGCGGGCTGCGTCTTCTGCAACCCCCCCACCTTCGCCGACCTCCTCCATGTCGAAACGATGTCGGGCCTCAAGCCGCTCAAGGTCGACCGCGAACAACTCTACACCGACACGATACCGGTCACCGTCACCGGGCGGCTCACCTTCGGGTACCGCAAGACGGGCGACGGCGTCGAATCGCTCTTCCAGTTGGAGATGCGCGACTGGAACATCATAGAGCGGTAAGCGCGTTATCCGCTTTTCTCAGTATTTTTCGTGCAGTTTCTTTTCGATGACATACAGGGCGATCTGGCGCGCCCCTTCCTGTGTGTATCTGAATTTTGTCCGGAGGATCCGTATCAGTTCGCGCACATCGCGCTGTATCCGCTCGTCGTACACTGAAAAAGCGGCGGTACCCAGATCGGTGACCGCGCGGCGGAAGTTCTCGTTGGCGGCGTACGGCGCGAGGGCATTCTCGCGCAGGTTGCGGGTGTAGCGGTCGAACAGTGTCCGGTACAGGGCCGTATCGCGGAGTTCCTTCCCTTCCACCTTCATCTCCTGCGTGACGGTCACCGTGACATACTCGGCATGCGTCTCCTCGCGGAACTCGGCTCGGCGCCGCTCCGACGCATCGGCGCCGAGCAGTATCCCCTCGAGGCCGTGCAGATACTCCTCGGTCACCGCGACGGTATCACCGGTCGCGGCATTCTTTTCGACCGCGCCGATGTCGAAATTTATCGCGAACAGGTAGTTCTGGATATCGCGCGATATCTGATCCTCGTTGAAGAACGAGAGCGCCGTCCTCACCTCCTGCAGTACCCCGTAATCGTACAGGTCCTCGATCGAATCGAGGAAATCGCCCGGTATCTCGTCGAACAGCGGCTCGCCCGGCTGCCGGAAGAACCGGGTCACCATCTCCATCGTGATGGGCGTGCCCGGCTCACAGTAGTTGGTAAGCAGTTGTGCGAAGATGTTGAGCGACTGACGCCCCGAGAAGCCCTTGAACCCCTCCTGTTCCGACTCGGCGAGCAGATCCGTGCGCACCGCGCGGTCGAACTTGCGGACATCCTCCTCCGACAGCCAATCGGGTATATGCCCGGTGTAAAGGTCCATTTTGAGCAGAAGCGCATCGGCGTCCATGTATTTCCGGTAACGGTCGGTATCGCCTATCCACGCGCGGATGGTCGGCGAGTCCTTTTCGAGCCGCGAGGCGACCACTATCTTGGCGACATTGGTGAGTACCCCGGGCAGGAACAGGCGGTCTATCGCCTTGCCGAACTTGTTGCGGTAGACGGCGACCTCGGTGTTGTAGTCGAGTATGTAGGGTATCCGCACGGTGATGATGCGGTCCTGGAACGATTTGACATCCTGATAGTGCACCTTGTCCTCGGGGTTCACGAGCCCGACGAACAGCGATTTAACGCGCTCCTCGGTCAGATCGACCTTATGCACCCCGTCGCTGATGATGCCGTGCAGGTCGCGCAGACGCTCGATGTTGTTCTCCTTGATGTCCATGAGCGCGTAAACGCCGTTGTTGGTCTTGGCAAGCACCGAATAGATGAACTCGACGCCGTCGTTCTTCAAGAGGTCGCTGATGAGCCGCTGGAGCCGCGGGTTGGTTATCGGCTTACGGTACACCGGATCGCCCGGGTTGAAGATGGATATGCCGCTCCCGAACTGGCGGTTGAAATGCATCTGCCGCGCACAGATCATGTTGAACACCTCGAGCGGGTCGCCGAGTATGTCAAGCAGGATGTCGTACAGCGACCGGCAGATGGCGCACGGGATGCCCTTGAACACCCACTCGTACTCCTTGCGGTGGAACAGTTTGTCCTTGAACGAACCCTTCGCGATGAGTTCGTCGAGGAATTCGCGCCGGTACGAACGCGGTATCTGCAGTATCGGGTGGTCGCCGCTCGGACACGAGAAGGTCAGGAACTTCTTCGGCAACCGCGTGTCGAGATCCTGCATCTGGTCGAGGTGCTCGTGCATCTCGGGGCTTTCGGCGCCGTCGGCGGCGCGGCGGAGCGGCCGCTCGATATTCTGGTAGCCGCCGAGCCGCTCGATGTTCAGGCGCCAGTAGGTCTTGAAGTAACTTCCCTCCGCGGTGCGGACATATTCCTCAAGGCGCTGGAGGATGGTGTTGAGAAAGGTGCTCTTGCCGCTGCCGGGGGGGCCTTCGAACAGGATGATATGGTTGTCGCGCAGACCCTTTTTGAACCCGTTGACGAGCGTCATGAGCCGGTTGGCGAACAGGCGGTCGGCAAAGAAGGGGTTGTCGTGCCCCCGGACGAAGAGGTCGTCGCAGTCGTAGCCGGCGAACCCGACCGATTCGGGGTCACTCGACCGCTCGTCGCGCCCCGACCGGACATAGCGGTGCACCATATCGTGGAACAGTTGGAATATGTCGCGGAACATCAGTTCGGGCCGGTCGGCCGCGAGGCGCAGGAACCGGTCGAAGGAAAGCGGCTCACGCCGGTCGCGGTCGCGCAGGCGGGTGCCGAGGCTGATGAGCGCCCCGAGCCGTTCGCGCGGCTCCTCCCCGGGCACCTCGACGATATGGTGCGCATAGATATCCTTGAGCCGCTTACGCGTCCGTTTCTCGCTTTTTTTCTGCTGGGTGTCTTCCATGCCCTATGACTCGATCGTGCCCGGCTCGTATTCCTCGTACTGCCACTGGAAGTTATCGATGAGAACGGCTGAATTGTAGATATAGTCGGGACTGCCCGACGGACCGGTGTCCCATATCACGAAACGCAGTTCTATCACCTCGCCTCCCTTCACATTGCCACGGGTCGTCAGCCAACCGGTGCCGCCGTAGGAACTGAAACCGGTGCCCGCCAGTTCGTTGGTGTCCACACAGGTGGTGATGACGGTCCCGGCATCACTTGTCCCGTTGACGCACTGCTTGAACAGCCCGGCGGGGGCGAGATTGACGCCGACCGGGTTGCCGTCACCGTCCATCGCGAGGTTCTTGTCGGTCGGGTTGGCGAGTTCGGGGTTCTCGACCGGCGCGACATAGGTCGAATCGAGGAGCGTCAGGAAGAAATCGTTGTAGTCGGAGCAGACATATTTGACATATTCCTGCGAGAAGAAATAGACATTGACGCTGAACGACTTCGCCGCATCGGGCACCCGGACCCGCAGTTTGAACATCACCGGGTCGTTGACCGAGCCGGCGGTGCCGGCGCCACCGCAGACCGGCGCGGCCGGGAACACATTGCCGTTAAGCGTGAGCCAGTCGGCCGGCGCACTGCTCTGCGCCACCATCTGTTTGCCGCCGAACTTGTCGCTGTCGAACGGGTTGGCGGCGAACCCGGTGGTGAGCATCGCCATCCTGTCGCCCGCCTTCGGGGTCAGCACGGTGCCGAAGGAGGGGAAGATGCCGTGGCTTTGGGCATGCGGGGTCCCGGTGCCGATCGGGAGCAGGAACTCGGCGCTGATGACGCCCCACCCGGTGTCCTGTTCAGTGGTCGTCGCGCACAGCCCGATGACCTTCGCGAAGTCCATCGGGTCGGTCGAGGTGTCGAGAACGCTCCCGTCGCAGTCGTACAGACCTTCGTCTATCTCGTCGTTGCAGTTGTCATCCAGCCCGTTGGGTATCTCGGGAGCGCCGGGGTAGACATTTTTCGGGTCGGGACAGCCCTCCTCGCCCTCGGTGGTGTAACAGCAGTCGACCCCGCCGCATTCGGTGACGCCATCCTTGTCCTGATCGAGATCGTCGGCGGTCCCGTTGCAGTCCTGATCTATCTCGTCGCCGCAGGTGTCATAGAGCGGGGTCACCTGTCCCGAACAGGCGGTCCACCCCGATCCGTCCTCCTTGCATATCCTTTTACCCGCCTTGCAGGTGCCGACCCCTTCGGTATTCTCCGGGCCGGTGTAGGGACAGGTCTCCTGCGTCATCGGGACGCACGCCATCCCGTCGGTGTCGATGTCCATGT
Source organism: bacterium (assembly GCA_029573155.1). Classification (GTDB taxonomy): domain Bacteria; phylum UBP6; class UBA1177; order UBA1177; family JAKLFG01; genus JAKLFG01. Next base: position 3,017 of record JAKQHE010000034.1, on the reverse strand, counting down.
CGATATCGGGGATGAAGGTGTCGTCGTCATCGGTCAGCGTATCGTCCACCTCGCCGCCATCATCGGTATCGTTACCGTCGGGAGGCACCTTGTCGGTGTCGGCGTCCTTGTCGGTATCGGTGTCGGTAACGGTGTCGACATCGCCGCTCACCTCCTCGCAGAGTCCGGTGCTCTCGTTGCACGCCCACCCGGCGGGACATTCCTCAAGACACGCCGAAACCTTCTTCTCCTCGCAGGAGACAACGGCAAGCGCCAGAACGGACAGGGCCAGCCACACAAGTCTTCTCATCGCGGTTCCCCACTGACAGTTATCCGTAAAACACGGGGTATGGTAGCATATCTCTTTTCAAAACGCAAACAGAACCTTGCACTCTTTTTCAGGGCGCCGGCGTCGTCCCGCCGGTGACGAAGAAGCGGACGATGCGGTCCCGGTCGGGCACCGTATCGACCACTAGATGGCGGGTTTCCCAGACCTGCTCGCGTATCGCGACCGTATCGACCGCCGCGTCGCCGGGCCCGCGGGCGCCGCCGATCATCATGCGGCGTGGCGCGCAGGCCGAGATGAGATCGCCGATATCGGCGAGCCGCAGGAGCGGCGCCGCATGAAGCGCCATGCCGGGAACGGGCGCGGCGCCGGGCGCCATCGTGATGGGAAGGTCGGTCAGCACCACGGGCGCCAGTTCGCCCGACAGGTCAGCCGCGAGGAGCGCCGCGAGCGTCGCTTCGGGCCCGTCGGCGTACAGCCCGATCGGGCCGGCGGTCACCCGATCGGCCCGGCTTCGCAGGTAGGCCGCCGCCGACAGGATGTCCTGCGCCCGCAGAAAAGCGAGCGGCACCCCGGCCACAAGCGCCGCCGCCGCCGTACGCCGTTCGGGGTCGGCGGTCGACGCTATCCCCCACAAGCGGTCCGAACTCCCGCGCCGCAGTTCCATCTCCAGCACCACCAGCCCTTCGGACCACAGGGCACGGGCGGTTCGTCCCGCCGCCCGCGTCCCGGTCACGACGATGACCGCCCGCGCCGGGGGGAGCGGCCCGGTCAGACGGGCCGAAAGGACCGTATCGGGCGCTGGATAGAATGAGAGTTCCTCCTCTTTCATCTTTTCCACGGTCCGTTCCTCCCGCACCACCGCCTCGTGGGTCGCCGGGCCGAACAGCCCCTCTCCCGACAGGTCACGCAGGAATTCGGCAAGCCGGGTAGCGTAGGCGAGCGGCCCCTCCCCGTCACGCATCGCGCGGATCGCCGCACGGGTCGCCGCCGTCTCGCGGGCGGCGAAGGCGGCAAGCGCACCGGCGGGGACCGCTTCGATACCGACGACCGTGTCGCCTTCGGACGGCGGCTCCGTCTCATCCTCGGAACGACCGGCGGGCAGACCGTGGTCGCGCAGGAATTCGTACAGCGCCGCGCGGTGCGACGGCAACAGCGGACCGCTCCCGTCAACGAGGGCAAGGTCGAGTTCCTCCTCGGCCCCGAGGAACCGGTAGGTCACGCGCCCCTTGCGCACCGTTTCGGTCGCCGCCGCGGCGCGGCGCCGATCCTGTTTTCCGGCGACGACGAGCAACGGACGCGGCGCGACAAGCCCGACCAGCTGGTGCTGTTCGATATCGCGACGGGGAAAGATCGTCACCCGGGAAAGCTCGGAAATACGCCGTTCGCGTATCATCGCACCGTTATCGTCGAGTGACAGCAACAGGATGCCGGCCGACAGACGCGGTTCGATCGCAAGCGCGTAGAGCGCGGCGGTCCCGCCTTCCGCGTGACCGGCCGCCATGATCCGACCGCCATCCACCCCGGGGAGCCCGCGCAACCAATCGGCGGCCGCGAGCACCTCGCGCGCCGCGATACCGGGAACGGTGATACCGAGCGAAAGCAGCGCGGCGATACCCTCCTCCCCCTCGGCCCGTTCGCCGACCCCCGGCAGGTCCAGCACGAACACGGCGATCCCGCTCGCGGCGAGCGTAGCGGCAAGCCGACGGTAGGGGGCGTAGCCCTTGCCGCGCCCGTCCCCGGCGACGAACACGAGAGCCGGGAAGGGCGCCGGCGCATCGGCGGGCAGATAGAGGTTCGCCGGCGCCTCAAGCGGTCCGGCGGCGGTCACGATCATGCGCCGGAGCCGGTAGCGTTCGGCGACGATATCCTCGCCGACAGCACGGACGGCGGGCTCGGTCGCGGGAAGAAAATGAAGCCCGATCGCCTCGGCCGCCTTCCGACGGTACAGCGCGGCGGCCGCCTCGTGGTCGGCGCGTTCGGCGGGATCAGGCAGAGCGCCGGGCGGCGGTGCCGCCGCGAACGCGTCTATCGTGCGGTCGGCGGAACACTCCTCCGGGAAGAGGATCGGCATCACGACGCCATGCGCCAGCAGGAGGGCGAAGAACAGGACCGTTACCGATACCGCAAGAACGACGATCGCGCGTCTCATGTCCGCCCGGCGAACCGCTCCGGCAGTTTGAACAGGAACAGGAGATTGACGAGCACCACCGCCGGCGGCAGGAGCGCCAGAAGCACCCACGAATCCCGCGGCACGAAGTTATGGATATCGAACAGGAGCGTGAGCGGGAACACCCACACGCCCCACCGGAGCCACACCCGCGGCGTTCCCGCCGCGAACAGCGGCAGGACCGCGATGAAATACCAACTGTGGAACCGGAGCGAGGTGAAGCAGATGACGAGCACCATGATCCGCAGGAAGACGAGGAAGGGCTCGTCCCGGCGCCGCGCGAGACGGATGATCTGCCACACCGTGACGATCGCGACGGCGCCGAGCAGCACGGTCCGCAGGGCGGTCTGGAGCATCGCCTCGTACGGGGCCAACGCGGGGAACAGCAGGTTCAGTCCGTAGGGGATGAGGTAAGGTATGTTGTTCATCGGCTCCTCGGCGAGAAGCGGCTCGTACAGGGCCCGCAGGCTGGCGACGCCTCCCCAGTACGGGACATACAGGAGCGCCGCGAGCAGGCCCGAAAGCAGCGCCGCGGCGATGAGCGTCGCCACGGAGCGGCGACTGACCCCCTCGTCGCGATAC
>JAKQHE010000282.1 GCA_029573155.1 bacterium | reverse complement strand
CCGACGTGTTCCGGGTCCGGCAGGAGCGGGAGCAGTATCGATATCCGGGTGCCTGCGCCGACGGCGCTTTCTATCTCGACGGTGCCGTTCAGATTGCGTACCGCCGTCGCGACGATGGCAAGCCCCATGCCGGTACCCTGTCCGGGCGGCTTGGTGGTGAAGTAGGGGTCGAAGGCGTGGGCGCGGGTGTGATCGTCCATGCCGCAGCCGGTGTCGCTGACGGTGAGCCGGAAACTCGGCACGGGACCGACCTCGGCGGGCGGTTCCACCGCGAGCGATATGGTGAGGGTGCCACCGGTGTCCTGCATCGCGTGAAAGGCGTTCGTGCAGAGGTTCATGAGTATCTGGTGCAGGAGGACCGGGTCGGCCATGATGTGGATGTCAGGATCCGTGATATCCTTTTTTATTGTTATGAATTTCGGTAGGGTCGCCTGAAGGAACTGCGTCAGCTCGCCGATGAGTGCCGCGACGCGGACCGGTTGTTTCTCCCGTTTCATGCGCCGGCTGAAGGTCGTTATCTGCGACACCAGTCGCTCGGCGCGATCGATCGCCCGGAATATCTCATCGAGGTGGGCATTCGCCATCGATCCGGATGGCAGGGTCGACTGGACGAGATCGGCGTAGGCGAGCATGTAGCCCAGAATGTTCTTAAGGTCATGGGTGATACCGCCGGTGAGCATCCCAATGGCTTCCATGCGCTGATTGAAGGCGACGGTGTCCTCAAGTTTGCGCCGTTCTTCGGTCTGGGCCACGAAGGCATCGGCGAGAGCGTTGACCTGCACCATGACGCTCCGGAAGTCGTTCGGGACCTTCGCCGCCTCAACACGGTCCTCCAGATTCCCTCGCAGAATGCGGTGCAGGAACCCTTCGAGTTCCTTGACCACCGAGCCGATACCGCGGGCGATGAATGAGGAGAGCAGTATCGCGAACAGAATGAACAGGGCGCCCGAGACGATCGCGGCGAAGAGGAAGGAGCGATAGAGAGCCGCGTTGATGCGCCGGTCTATCTCCTGCTTGTCTATCTCGGCGACGAGCGCCCATCGCTCGGTGCCGGCCGACACCGGCGTATAAGCCGACAAAACGAGTTTCTTGCGGTAATCGGTCGCGGTCAGTATGCCGGTCTCCCCCGCGAGCGCCCGCAGGACCGGTTCGGTCTCTATCTTGAGAGAGCCTTTCGAGGCGGCCGGGTCGCCATGAAGATAGGGCTCGCTTAGCGGGGTGCGGTCCGGACCCACCAGATATGTCTCGCCTGTCTCTCCCATCCCGGAGCGCTCGGCCATGATGCGGCGTATCTCATTTGATGAGAGAGAGGGAAGAAGGCGCAACGTTTCCTCGATACGGTTTTTTTTGAGATCGCGCACCGATTCGAGTTGACTGAAGGCCTGCGCCCGGAGTTCCTCGCCGAATATGCGGGTGCCCGCGAAGGTCAGCGTCATGAGAGGGATGATGCCTGCGAGTAGCGAACCGACGATCAGAGCCGTTTTCAGGCGGGTGCCGGCGAACATGGGCGCCGGGTCAGGAAGAACGGAACTGGTAGCCGATCCCGCGTATCGTGATGAGCCGATGAGCGTGGGGGCCGAGTTTCTTGCGCAGGCCGAATATCTGGAAGTCTATGGAACGATCGGTGACGAAATAATCCTCGCCGCGTATCGCCTCGATGATCTGTTTGCGCGAGAACACGGTGTCCGGCGCACGAGCGAGCAGGGCGAGGATGTCGAACTCGGTCTTGGTGAGGGAGAGCGGCTCGCCGGCGATATCGGCCTGACGTGAGGTGGTGTTCACGGTCAGGGAATCGAAAGAAAGGACGGTCATCTCGGGGGCCTGTGCGGTCTTGCGGCGGAGGACGGCGTTGATGCGCGCGATGAGCATCCGGGGACGGACCGGTTTGACGATGTAGTCGTCGGCCGCCCGCTCGAGCGCCGATATTATCTCCTCCTCGATCGCGCGTCCGGTCAACATGATTATGCATATTCGTTCGGTCGCTTTGTTGGTGCGCAACCGTTCGGCCACCTCGAAGCCGTCCATGCCGGGGAGCACGATATCGAGAAGTACCAGATCGGGCTCGATGCCCTCGACCGACGCGAGTGCCTCCTCTCCCGACCGGCACCGGTGGACCGAAAACCCTTCGTTCTCGAGGATGAATGAGATACTATTAAGAAGATTTTCCTCATCCTCGACGAAAAGCACCCGGCTGTTCATGATGGGGTCCATCGTTTCCTTGCTCCCACAATGACGCAAGCATATAGCAAACTTCCGTACATTTACAAAAAAAATACTAAAAAAGAAGAGGGAGGACGCATTAAAAATGGAAAAAGGTGATGGGATGGCTATGATACCGGCGTTCCATCACGTGGCGAGACGGAGGATGTTATGGCCCAGAACGAGACGGCGAAGAACGGGAACATCTTTTTCACCGACGGGAAACTGCTGGGGCGCGACCTCAAACCCGACTTCGAGAAGGCGATAGAATACCTGCTCGTCAAGGACCGCACGACCGTCAATTCGCGTGACATCTATTTCGCGCTTGCCTTCGCCATACGGCACCGGCTCATCCGTAAATGGCTTCGCACGCAGTACGAGTACAACAAACAGGGAGCCAAGCGGGTGTATTACCTTTCCATGGAGTTCCTCATGGGGCGCCTGCTCGGTAATATTCTCAACAATATGGCCTACTATCAGGAGTGTTCCGACATCCTCATGCAGTTGGGGTATAATCTTGAAGATATCCGGGAGCTTGAGCCCGACATGGGTCTCGGGAACGGTGGTCTGGGGCGGCTCGCTGCCTGTTTCCTCGATTCGATGGCGACCGTTGGCCTGCCGGCGTACGGTTACGGCATTCGCTACGAGTACGGCATATTCAAACAGGAGGTCAAGAACGGTTGGCAGGTGGAACTGCCCGACAACTGGCTCCGTTACGGTTGTCCTTGGGAGATCGCCCGTCCGCACCTCGAGTATCGTGTGCAGTTCAGTGGCCGGGTGGTGACCGAGCAAGACGCGACGGGCCGGTTGCGTTTCAAATGGGTAGACACCGAAGACGTGCCTGCGCTCGCGTTCGATGTGCCGGTGCCGGGGTACCGCAACAACACGGTCAACAACCTGAGACTGTGGCAGGCGCGCGCCGCTACGGAATTCGACCTCGCCTCGTTTAACAGCGGCGATTATATGGCGGCGGTCGAGAACAAGAACCGGTCGGAGAATATCTCCAAAGTGCTCTATCCCAACGACAATGTGCTCGCCGGGAAACTCCTGCGTCTGCGCCAGCAGTATTTCTTCGTCTCGGCCACCCTGCAGGACATACTCTATCACTTCAAGCGGGCGCAGAACGACCTGCACGAATTGCCCGATCGGATAGCCATTCACCTCAACGACACCCATCCGGTCATCGCGATACCGGAACTGATGCGCATCCTGATGGATCAGGAGGGGCTCGAGTGGGACGATGCGTGGGGCATCGTCAGGCGGACCTTTGCCTACACCAACCACACCATCCTGCCTGAGGCGCTCGAAAAATGGGATGTCGATATCATCGGCCCGCTCCTGCCGCGCCAACTGCAGATAATCTACGAGATAAACCGCCGGTTCGTCAACGGGCTCCGCGACATGGGGCGGTTCGATGACAACGCGATAGCGCAGATGTCCATCGTCGAGGACCGTGACCCCAAGATGGTGCGGATGGCGAATCTCGCGATCGTCGGTTCCCATTCGGTCAACGGCGTCTCGCAATTGCATACCGACATACTGCGCAACGATATCTTCCGCGATTTCTGCCGCTGGGAGCCGGAACTGTTCAACAACAAGACCAACGGCATCACGCCGCGCCGCTGGCTCAAGAAGGCCAACCCGTTCCTCTCCGATATCATCACTGCGCGGATAGGGGACCGATGGGTGACCGATCTCGAGGATCTGCGGCGTATAGAGCCGCACGCGCAACAGGCCGAGTTCCGTGAACTCTGGCACGAGGCGAAACTGCTCGCCAAACGGCATCTTGCCCGGCATATCAAGGAGGAGTACGGGGTCGAGGTGAACCCCGCCGCCCTGTTCGATGTGCAGATCAAGCGGCTCCACGAGTACAAGCGTCAACTGCTCAATGTACTTCATGTCATAACGCTCTACAACCGCATCAAGGCCGATCCCGGTCGCGAGATGGTGCCGCGTGTCGTGCTGTTCGGCGGTAAGGCGGCCCCCGGCTATCAGGTCTCGAAACTGATAATCAAGCTCATCAATTCGGTCGGCCGGACGATCAACAACGACCCGGAGGTCGGCGACCGGCTGAGGGTGGTCTTCCTCAAGAACTATTCGGTGTCGCTCGCCGAGAAGGTCATCCCCGCCACCGATCTTTCCGAGCAGATATCGACCGCCGGTTACGAGGCGTCGGGCACCGGGAACATGAAGTTCATGCTGAACGGCGCGTTGACCATCGGCACGCTCGACGGTGCCAATGTCGAGATGGCCGAGGAGGTGGGGATGGAGAACATCTTCATCTTCGGTCTCCGGGCCCACGAGGTAAAGGACCTCAAGAAACGGGGCTACAACCCGCGCGAATACTACGATAAGGACCCGGAATTGCGACAGGTGCTTGATATGTTGAACGGCGACCGGTTCACCCCCGGCGAACCGGGCGTGTTCCAGTTCCTGTTCCAGAACCTCGTGCTGTACAGCGACCACTACTGCCTGCTCGCCGATTACCGCTCCTATGTCGAAACGCAGGAAAAGGCGGCGGCGCTCTTCCTCGATCAGGATGAGTGGACGCGGCGCTCGATACTCAATACCGCCCGGTCCGGCAAATTCTCCTCCGACCGCACTATCCGTCAGTATGCCGACGAGATATGGAAGGTCAGTCCGGTCATCATCCCCGACGAATAGAGAAGATATTCGCTTCGAAATCCAAAATTTCTTTTACATCGAATCGCGGTTCGCTATACTTCAACGGAGTAAGCGAGGGCGGAGCGATGCGAACATCCTTTTTCCTATTCATCCTCACGGTGGTCGGTCCGTTGGTGGCCGCCGTTCCCGATTGTCTCAACAAGGAGCCGGTGACCGAGCAGTGCCTCAACGAGGCATACGAAGCAGGCGAGGAGGAGTCGTATCTCGAGTTCTTCCCGCGGGTCTCGTTCCGCGAAAAGGAGGCGGCGAACACCCGACGGGTGCTCGCCCTCTACCGTACCGGTCGTGAGGCCGACATACCGGTGGCGCTCAAGCAGTTGCCCGATAAGCGGCGACGCACGCTCTTGATGCAGTATCTTTCCTTCCGCGCCGCCTTTTCGACCAAGCGGTGGAAGGATGCGATGATCACGCTTCAGAAGATCGCGGTCGAGCACCCCGCTTTCTATCGGGAACGGCGCCTCCGGTGCCTCGAGGGAGACATGCTTCTCGCTCAACGCAAGTGGAATGATGCCGCGTCACGGTACGACGCCTGTCTCCGCGACGGCAAGAACGAATCGGCCGCCTTCAGCCGCCTGATAGCAAAGGAGAAGGGGAAAGGGCCCGATGAGGCGCTTCTGGCAGACTATCTCGCCTTTCTCGAGGAGAAGGAGCACACCGCCCAGCGCCAGCAGGTCCGCGACCGCCTGCTTGCGTTGCGCCGGTCGAAGGGGATCCCGACGGAAGGAACGCCGCTCTTTTCCCGCTGGTTCTCGATACTTCGACGCGAGGGACTTGCCGACGAATTCTACTGCGAGCAGATAACCGGCATGGGGTACCCCGTTTCGCTGGAGGCGGCCCGCTACCTGATGGACAAAAAACGGTACGCCGACGCGATAACGGTGATGGACCGTGAGATCGCCAAGTGTGGTACTGATGAATGCCGGTACGCCTATGGGTGGGAGAAGTTCCGCATCCTTTCATGGAAAGGGGCACCGGCGGAGGCGGGGAATTACCTGATATGGCTCGCCAATACCCTTTCGGGGCAGCGGCGTGAGCGGGCACTGTTCCACGCCGCGGTATCGCTCATAGAGGCATTCGACACGGGGACGGCGCGCCCCCTGCTCGAGGAAACGGTTTTCAAGAACCCGCAGAGCCCTTTTTTTTACCAATCGCTCTACAGACTTGGCCTTATCTATCTCATGGAGGGAAAGGAGTTCTTCGCCTATCTCCTGTGGGGTAACTACCTGTTCGCGCCGCAGAAGGTCAAGAAAAAAGGGTTCAACGCCGGCGACGCGATCGCCACCATGGAATCGCTGACACTCTTTTACGACCGACTGCACAACTATTATCTTTTCAGCGGCGCGAATGACCGCGAATGCGCGCTTCCCGAGGAGGGCGACTGTTCGGTCAAGGAGTTCATATCCTACTACGATTTTCTCTATTATCATCTCGGAGATACCGGGAAACTGACCCGCGAAAAGACGCCGGCCTTCTCGAATGACCAGCGGCGCAGCCGCTGGCGCGAATCGATCCGGAGTTTCGACGACGATCCCTATGAGCGGCTTGTCACCGCAGCGGAGAAAGCGCCGATCGACATCCGATCAGGCGAACTGGTCGAGAACCTTTCCTTCTACGGGCGCCATCGCATCCTTGACGGGCTCTTGTTCTACGAACGATATGCTCGTTCCATCCTGTCTCCTCCGGGCGGCCGGAAGGGTGCGACGGGCGATCCGGCGGCACATTTCGTCATGAGTGACCTTGCCCTCCCGATCTACTGGGCGGCGGAGAAGCATGCCCGTATCATCGACAGCATCTATGACGCGATAAAGGATTCCCTGCGTTTCGCGCCCCAGTACGGCGACACCGAGAACTGGAAGATACTTTACCCGGTCCCCCATATCGATGCGGTACTGCGCCTATCCGAGGAGTTCGCGCTTTCGCCGGCGCTCATCTATGCCATCATGCGGGCCGAGAGTTTCTATCGTGACTGGGTAGTGTCCGGAGCGGGGGCCATCGGACTCATGCAGATCATGCCGAGCACCTTCCAGAAGATAGCGCTGCAGGGCGGCATCAAGGTTAACGATCCCTACAACCCGTATGAATCGCTCAAAGCGGGTGTGTGGTATATCTCAAAACTGCTCCGGCGCTTCGACGGGAACATCGCGCTCGCGGTCGCCTCCTACAATGCCGGCCCCAAGAGGGTCTCGCAGTGGTACAGCCAGTTCGGAACACTTCCCGCGATGTCGTTCATAGAGCTCATCCCATATTACGAAACGCGAAACTATGTGAAGAGGGTCATCCGTTTCTACGAAATATATTCTTACCTGTATGAAGGGAATTTTTATCATCTTGATCTGGGGGTGCCGTTCGGTGTCAAGGAAGATCCTGCCGTGGTCGATTTTTAGCGTTATTTCGATTCTGTGGGCGATCGAAGGAGGAGGCGACGAGTTCCTCTACCTGCACACGGCGTCGTTCGATTTCCATGACGGCGTTCCCTTCGTGCGGGTGCATGTCGCCGATCTCCCGGCGCCGGCGCGGCTCACCGGAGCGTTCAGCGCCGCCTGCGGTTCCCAGCGGTCGGTCGGCGATGCGGCCGAGGTCAGGGCCGATGCGTACGGTCCGGCGCAGGTCCGATATCGCGTCGCGGTCGAAGAATTGACCAAGGGACAGTTGGCGCGCTATCGCGACATACTCGAAAAGACCTCCGCAGAACTGGGGAAACCGGTCGAACTGTTCAGTGTCGGCGGTCTGTTCTCCATCAGCGACCGTCGTATCGACAACCGCGAATACTATGTGACGCTCGCGGGGGCGTTCGACCTTGCGGCGGCGACCGCCGCGCAGGAAAAACTCCGTGAGGACCTTCCGGCGCGCCGGATACTGGTCATCCCCGTCCTCACCGCTCCTTCGAAGGCGACGCTTTCGGTCGGAGGCCCCGCGTCCCGCATCTCCTGCGATCGCTTCGTGCGAGTGACCGCTTCGGCCCCGTTGAAGGTCGGATCGTTCTCGTTCCCGGCGAAAAGCGTTCTGTTCCTGTATGCCTCCGCTGAGGGGGCGATCGGGCTCGTGGCTGAGGAGGATGTCGAGAAACTCCTGTACCGCATCCTGCCGGGCGAGATGTTCGCATCGGCGCCGCTGGAGACGCTCAAGGCGCAGGCGGTCGCGGCCCGCAGCGACATCTTCATGCAACTCGGCAAACGCCACGCCGCCGACCCGTTCCACATCTGTTCGGAGGTCCACTGCCAGAAACTCCAGTGGGGCGACCAGAAGATACCGCAAAAATTCGTCGACGCGGTCGATGCGACGCGGGGTGAGATACTGCTGTATCGCGACCTGTATGTGGCCCGCGCACCCTATTCCTCATCCTGCGGTGGTCACACCGAAAGCAATCGAGCGGTCTGGTTCTCTGCCGAGCAGGAATACCTCACCGGCGTATGGGACGCCGATATCCCCACCAAACTCGACCTGACCCGGGCGACCGATGTGCGAAAATTCCTTGAAGGAAAGGACGGCGATTGCGGTATCACCTTGAATAAGCGGTTCCGGTGGGAACGGACATTCACCGATCAGCGGATGGATGAACTGCTTGCCTCGTATGGCGTCGGTCACATACTCGAACTGACACCGGTCGAGCGGGGCTCTTCGGGGCGCGTCTGGAAACTGCTCATCGGCGGCGAGAAGGGGGAACGGACGGTGTACGGGGAACTGGTGATGCGCCGCCTGCTCGAGGACCTGCCGAGTTCGCTGTTCGTCATCGATCACGAGAAGGCGATCTGGCGCTTCAAGGGTGCCGGGTGGGGGCATGGGGTCGGTATGTGCCAGATGGGTGCGGTGGGGCTGGGGCAGAAAGGGAAGAAGTACCGCGAGATACTGTCGAGATACTATCCCGGAACGACGGTCACGAAGATCTACTGACGGCCTGGACCCGGTCGAGCGGGAACCGGTTCACATTCGCTGAGAACACCTCAAGTCGCGCGATGGTATTGGGTGGGTAGGGTTGGCCGTCGTTCTCGAGCGCTATGACCGGATACCCGCGTGACTTGGCCCACGGGCTGAACACTCCCTCGATGAGCCGGCCGGGAAGACAGCCGAAGGGGGCGATGATGGCGATGCCCGCGTAACCTTCCCGCATGCCGGCGGCGGCGACGGCGGGCGATACGGTCGCTTCGCTCTCCAGTTCGGGCGACACGAATTCCGTGCCGCCGGATTCGAGCGCGGCGCCGACATCATCGGGGGCCGGCGGCACGAGTCCGGTGGAAAAGAGAGCTCTCTTTATCTTCTCTTCGACGCGGTGCATCCACCATCCTTCGACCTCGAGCGTCGCCCGCCGCCGGAGCCAGTCGGGGCGCATGACGGTGAACGGCCCGCGCCGTCGCACCTCCCGACCGAGCAGGTAGCGTTGCGACCAGTCGGTGTAGTGGACCCATTCGGTGATGCCGGTCGCCTTGGGGAATATGTCATTGGCGATGAGTAGGTCGAACAGCTCCCTCACCGAGAAATCGTCGCGTCGCACATAGATCTCGCCGACAATGAGCACCCGCCGGATGTCGTCGAGCGTCCGTCGTTTCGGTATCGTGGCCAGTTCCCGCGCCGCCTGTTCGATCGCCGCGTCGAGCGCCCGGTCGTCCCGCGCCATCGCATCGACCACTTCGCGCCACACCTTGTCGAATAGACGGAGTCCTTCCGCGGGGTCCTGCGCGAGGAGCCGGATGCCGGTGCGGGCGTCGGTGAAATGGTCGGACAGCACCACGCCGCGCCACATGTCGCGGGAGAAACTGATGCCGATCTCGCGGTAGGAGTTGTCGCTGTTCGCGGCGAGGATGAGCACATTCTCGAACCCGAGTTCCTCGAACAGCCGTTCATAGAACACATGATACTGGCCGGTGCGGCAAGGGCCGGTGGTGCTTGGCACATAGATGAGGAGCACCTCGTCGGGACGGCGCGGCGATCGCTTTCCGAGGAATTGGAGCACGGTGCCGAGCACGAGCAGGGCGGGGATGCACTCCTTCCCCGATGCAACATTACGGGCCACCTGCGTCGAATGGATGTCGGCGACCGGCAAATGTTCGGCGTAGACCCCCTGTTTACGCGACGCGGCGGCAGTTATCTCGGTCGCGAGATCGCCGAGCGAGGGCCAGACGAGCGTCACGCGCGGGTTGCGGATGTCGAATTGTTCGGCGGTCCGCGCGTCGTGTATCACCAACTCGCCTGACCGGTTCTCAAGCCGGTAACGGCTCTCCCGGGCGGGAAGTCCGGCCGGAAGCGCGTGGCGCCGGTAACTCTCGACGATGTCGAGGAAGGCCTCGATGCGCGTGTCGAGCCCCGCGTCGGCGGTATGCGAGTCTATCTCCAGCACCAGATAGGGTTTGCGTCCCATCATCCAGCGGACATAGTGGAGCATGAATGAGTCGGGGGCGCACGAGAAATTCGATATCCACGCAAGATAGAGGTTCGGGATGTCGCGCACCGCGCGGACCGCCTTCATGTCCTGCTGACCGTAGAACCAGTACATGTTGGGGAATATCTCGGCGCCGTCGTCGAATATGAGGTCGAACGGGACC
>JAKQHE010000240.1 GCA_029573155.1 bacterium | reverse complement strand
CGGTTCGCTCGTCACCGAGAGTTCGCCGAGCGGCTGTACCATGACCTTGCTTTTCACGCTGTCGAAGAAATCGCGGGTGTCGTCGTCGATCCAATCGCCCGCCTCATGGTCGGGGTTTATCGCGAGCAGTTTGAGGAAATGTTCCTTCGCCTTATCGTCCTCATCGAGCATCTTCCACGAAGAACCGACATTGAACAGCGCTTTGGAGAGGAGCGAGTAGTCGTACAGGGAATCTATCCTTTTTTCGAGCAGATTGAGCGCGCCGTTGAATTTACTGAGCGCCTCTTCCACCTCGGCGTCCTCGTAGAGCGTCTTGCCTTCGTCGAGCAGTTTCTCGACCTTGGGGATATCGTCGGTCAGTTTGCGGTACGAGAAGTCGTTGAACAGCCGCGCCTCGGTCTCGAAGAAGCGGTATTCCGACCGTTCCTTGAGATACTGGCCGACGAAACGGACGATGTCGGCGGCCTTTTTCTCGGCGGTGCTGTCGGCGAAGAAATAGAAGAAGGCGAGCGAGCGACCGTCTGCGGGGGCATCGTCGTCGTCGAGGTCCTCCGAGGAACTCTTCTCCGCAGGCGCCTTTTTCACCGGCTCGTCGCTCATCAGCGCGTCTATATCATCAAGACCGCCGGAACCGGAAGAGGAACTCTCCTCTTTCTTTTCTTCTTTCGGCGTCTCTTCCGGGGTCTCATCGAAATCCTCATCCTTGCTCTCATCGTCGAGATCGTCCTCGTCCTCGAGGTCGAAACTCTTCGCGTGCAAAAAAGAGGAGAACGACCACTGACCCATACCGGTCATCGAGGAGAAGAAGAACACTCCCGCGAGCATGGTCGCCGTCAACTGTTTCATCGTGGGTCCTCCCGGCGCAGGGCCGATCGTTCAAATAGTTGCCGGTTGTGTAACAAAAAAAAGAGGGCGTGTCAACATTTTATAGCCCCGGATCTTTTTGCAAATATCCGGATAATGGGTATAATCGGCCCGTTCAGCGGTCATGAACGGACGGCACAGGAGGCATGGCGATGGCGACTGACATCATCCGGACGCCCGAGGAGGCGAGACGGTTCGCGCGGGTGGTCCTCTCGGACATACTCGCCTACAACGGTCCGAAGATAGAGAAGGGGCTCATGGAGGACAACCTGTTCGAATCGCTTCGCGACGAACTCTACGAAGGGGAACTCTACTACCGTTCGCGCGTCGAGAAGGGGCTGTGCGATTCGACCAACTTCTTCAACATGGCGATGGTCGATCTGCTGATAAAGGCAAAAGGAGGGCTCAAGACGCCGCTATGGTGATGTGCGACGGGCCCATATCGTTCACGCTCACCGCGGGCGCCGCGGAACGGGCCGACCGCCTGCTCGCCGACCTGCTCGGCGTGTCGCGGACCCGCGTCCAGCGCAACATCCGGCGGCAGAACATCCTTGTGAACGGCCGCGCCGTACCGCAGAATTCCTTCGCGCGCTTCGCGGCGCGCGACCTCATCGAGGCCGACATCGAGCCGCTCGAGGAGTTGACGCTCGCGCCCGAACCGGTCCCGCTCGATATCGTGTTCGAGAAAGATCTGTTCCTCATCGTCAACAAGCCGGCGGGGCTGGTGGTCCACCCGGCGCCGGGCCACCCGTCGGGGACGCTCATGAACGGCGTCATGCACCATCTCGGGGCCGCGGCCGGCGGCGGGGTCCGACCGGGGCTCGTCCACCGCATCGACAAGGACACCTCGGGGGCGCTCGTCGTGACGAAAACCGACGAGGCCCATCTCAAGCTCTCCTCCGTCTTCGCGAAACACGACATCGAACGCGCCTACTCCGCGCTCTGTTACGGCG
>JAKQHE010000238.1 GCA_029573155.1 bacterium | reverse complement strand
TATAGCGCGCCTTCATGTAGGGGTTCAACTGATCGAGGTAGGCCTTCAGGTACTGGTCGGTGATCTTCACGCCGTCGAATTCGGCGATGACCGCGCCGCTCGAGGCGGGGAACAGGTCTATGGAATTCCGGGACGAACCGGAGCACCCGATCAGGGCGACGATAAGCAGCGCCGCGAAAACAACCATCAATCTTTTCATGTCGTTACCTCCTCCATATGGTTTTCTCTACCGACTAATGCAACAAACCGACGACGCTTTGTATTTCAAACGGGAGCCCTTGTCAAGAAAAGCGGCCCGACCGGAACAGGGGCCGCGTGCGAAGCAAAACTTGCAAATGCCCTTCCTTCGGCTTATAACGCGGTGTCTGTTACACGCAGGGAGACCACGGTGATCGGTTTCGCCGAACTTATTGAGAAAGGCGGGGTGCTCATGTACCCCATTTTCCTGTGTTCCATCGTGAGCGTAGCGATACTGCTCGAACGACTTTGGGCGCTCCGTCCATCCCGCATCGTACCGACGCTCGATCTCTATGTCCACATCGCCCGTAATGGCGGTCGCGCCGCGATGCTTGACGAGGCGCGCAAACGGGACGACCTGTTGTCGCTCCTGCTCCAGCAGGTGCTCGCAGAGGACGAAAGAGGAGACGCCGCCCGCATGACCGAGATCCACGCCAAGCGGACGAGCGCCGCCGTGTACCGGTTCGTGACGATACCGGGCGTCATGGCGACGGTGTCGCCGCTTCTCGGCCTGCTCGGCACGGTGTTCGGCATGATAAAGATATTCACCCGCTTCTCGGACATGGGAGGCAACCCGCTGATACTCGCGGGGGGCATCTGGGAGGCGCTGCTGACGACCGCCGCCGGGCTGTCGGTGGCGATACCGAGCCTCATCATCTACCGCTATGTGCTGTACCGTGCCGACCGTGCGGCGGGGGAGATAGAGTTCGCCGCCGAGCGGCTCATGGCGTGGCTCGACGAAAGACAGAGGAACACCGATAATAGAGAGGGGAGTCCAGCATGAAGACACGCGTATCTCTTTTGATCGCGGCGCTTGCCGTCGCGGTATGCGCCGCCTGTTCGTCGGCCCAGCCGGCCAGCGAGACGAAGGCCGATGAGGGAACTTCCGCCACCGCCGAGGCTACGGCGGCCAAGCCGAACGCGGGCGCGGCCAAGACGCAGGATGAGATCGACGAATTCGTTTCCGCAGCGCGCGAAGGCGACCTCAACGCGGTCAAGACCTTCTACAACACCGGCGGCGACATCAACAAACCGAACGCCCGCGGCCAGACGGCGCTCATGTGGGCCGCCCAGCGCGGCCACCTCGAGGTGGTGAAGTTCCTCGTTCAGTTGGGCGCCAATGTGAACGCGGTCGATGCCGACCGTCAGGAACCGGTGTTGATGTGGGCGACCAAGAAGGGGCACAAGGAAGTGGTCGAGTTCCTCATCGCGAGCGGCGCCGATGTCAATCAGGGCGACCAGTTCAAGGAAACGCCCCTCATGGACGCGGCACGCTACGGCCACAAGGACCTTTGCGAACTGCTCCTCAACAAACGGGCCCGCGTCAACGATACCGACGTCAACGGCGAATCGGCGCTCATGTGGGCCGCCGCCAACGGCGTGGCCGAGGTGGTGAAGTTCCTCATCGGCTACGGCGCCGACATCAACCGCATCAACTACAAGACCGGCGAAACGGCGCTCGGTAAGGCGAAGAACAAAGGGTTCAACGATATCGTCGCGATGATGCAACGGCAGGCGCAGGTCGAGGGTAACCTCATTAAGCGGCCGCCGCGTCCCGAGGATAAGGACTACGTCAACGAGCCGCCCGACGAGAAAGAACTGGCGCGCTACTGGGGCGGCCGCGAATCGGCGCTTCCCGAGATGCTCGACTCGAAGATCATCGGCATCCACATGAACTCGTTCATCCCGAACATCACCCAGTGCTATCAGGAGCGGATACAGCAGGGCGACAAGAACCTCATGGGGCAGATGTGGCTCAAGGTCCGCGTGGCGGGGTCCGGCAAGATCATCGACATTTTCTTCGAGACCGAGAAGTACCAGTCGTCGCTCTTCGGCGACTGCATCCTCGACGCCATCCGGAAGAAGGACTTCCCGATGTTCTATCAGGGGCTCATGGAGTTCAAGTACAGCTACACGCTGTAAGGTCCGCTGTTCCCAATTCCTTATCAGCGCGCAAAACTGTTGACTCCTTATGCCAATTTGCTACTATTGCGGTGTTTCAGAAAGCGGGGGTGTCCATGAATCGTCTACTTGTGTGTTATTTCTGCGGACTGTTCGTCCTTCTCGGTTGCGGGACGGTGCCTACTCAAAAAACAGCGGAAGACACAAGTGCTTCAAAAGAAACTCGGGTTCGACAGGTTGCAGAACGATTCATGAAAGGGAATAGGCCCACAGATGATTGGAAAGATGATATTGTGAAGAGTTATCTTGAAAAGAATACTCCAGAGACTGAGTGCCATATGATATGTGAAAAAGATGAAAATGCCTGCGCGGAAAAGAAGGAGGGACTTAATCGACCTCATTGGGTCGTGCGATATACACCGGAATGCGTTCGTGACAAGAAATGCGAAGGAGGCTTTTTTTCAGTCTATATAGATGACGAGACAGAAAGGGTTATCTGCGTTTGGGGAGCAAAGTGAAATCCCATCTCGGCCCCATCCTCGGCGCGGTCGCCGGAATAATTGATGTGATACCGATGCTGGCGCAAGGGCTGCCGTGGGAGGCCGACGCCTCCGCCTTCTGCCTGTGGGTGATCGCCGGCTTCTTCATCCAGCGGACCGACCTGCAACTGCCCGCCCCGCTCAAAGGCATCGCCATATCATTTCTTCTGCTGATCCCCGCCGCCATCCTCATCGCCGCCAAGGAACCATTTTCCCTTATACCTATATCTATAATGACGCTCCTCCTCGGCGCCGCCCTCGGCTATGCAATTAAAAAGGTGACCGCATGATGCTCCTCGTCGTGAAATACGCCGCGACGGCGCTGGTGGTGGTCGTCGTTTCGGAATTCGCCAAACGCTCCGATAAACTCGGCGCCCTCATCGCGTCGCTACCACTCGTCACCATCATGATCATGTTCTGACTCTACGCCGAAAAGCAAAGGACCGAGAAAATGGCGAACCACGCCTATTACACCTTCTGGTATGTCATCCCGACCCTGCCGATGTTCCTCCTGATGCCGTGGCTCCTGCGGCGCGGCACCGGCTTCTGGGCAGCCCTCGGCCTATCGGTACTGCTGACGGCCGCCTGTTTCGTCCTGACGGCGTTCATCGCCAAACGGTTCGGCGTCGAATTGATACCGTGATCGGTCCCGTTCACTTCGCCTGAAAATAGTCGTTCTGATTGGTCGAGCAGAGCACCCCTTTCCAGAGCGCTTCTTCGGGGTATATCTTGCGCCGTTCGATGGTGGCGAGCGCTATCGGCACATGGGTGAAGAAGTTGTTCCAGTGTCCGATGAGGCAGTTGGTCTTCCCCGCCATCGCGGCGTGAGCCGCATGCTCGGCGAGATGATGGCAGAATATCGCGTCGGTCCCCTGCGCCGCGACGCTCCGGATGAGATAGGAGGGATCGAAGTACTTGATGGAGAAATCGAGTTTCCGCTCCTTGAAGTACCGGTTCATCTCGTCTTTGAGGAACAGGCCGATATCCTTGTGCAGGACATTGCCCGATGCGTCCTTCGCCTTGTCCCCCGCGAAGAACTTCTGGCCCGCACCCTCGGCGACGACCATGACCGCGTGGTGATTCTTCTCCAGACAGCGGCCGATGGCGGCGAGCAGGCCGGTCTCCCCCTCGAGTTCGAAGTCTATCTCCGGGACGAGGCAGAAGTCGACGACCGAGTTGGCGAGCGTCGCGGCGGCCGCGATGAAGCCGGAATCGCGCCCCATGAGTTTTACGAGCGATATGCCGTTGAAGGCGCCGGTCGCCTCGTTGTGGGCGCTCGTGATGATATCGAAGGTGCGGTACACCGCCGTCTCGTAGCCGAAGGTCTTCTCGACGAAGGCGAGGTCGTTGTCTATCGTCTTGGGTATGCCGATGACGCTGAGGGGTTGTTTGCGCTTCTGCGCCTCGACCGCGATGTCGCGGGCGCCCTTGAGCGTGCCGTCGCCGCCGATGCAGAACAGGATATTGATGTGCATCCGCAGGAGGGTGTCGACCATTTCGCCGACATCCTGATTGCCGCGCGACGAGCCGAGAATGGTGCCTCCCTGCTCGTGGATGCCGTCCACGATATCGGGGTCCAGAAGGATCGGCGCGTGCTTGTAGCGCGGCGAGAGCCCCTGATAGCCGTACCGAAGTCCGTAGATGGTGCGGACACCGTAACTCCACCACAGGACATCGACGAGTCCCTTGATGACATCGTTGAGTCCGGGGCACAGCCCGCCGCAGGTGACGATGGCGGCCCGGCTCCACGAAGGATCATGGAATATCTTCTCTCGTGGCCCCGCCTTCTGGAACGCCGGGAAATATTTGGATGAGATGAGTTTACGGAGATTCCGTACCTGACTTGAGAAAACAACCTGATCGTCGTCGGCGACGAACAGACCGCCCTTGAGGGGTGTCGGGACGGTGCGGGGGCCGACCTCATCGATGGCGAACGAATACTTTTCCGGTTCCTGTATCACGCGGTCGTAGATGAACATGAAGGCCTCCTCCCTATGGATAAATGAACAATGATGGTACTATATCGCTGGATGAACGGGAAATAAAGTTTTTTGCGGCACGGACGACGGGCCTATTTCTTGCTTTTTGTCTTGGCTCTTTGATAATGAAGCGCTATTTTCACCGATGAGGGTGCATGAGACGACGGATACTTCTGGGGGCGCTCGCCGGCACGGTGCTGTTCGCCGTGGTCGCCGCCATACTTTTTGTGAAGACCGTCTATCTCCCCGCCCGTATCGGGGCGATGATCGACGCCCGTCTCTCGTCGCTCCCGGTGAAGGTGTCGTACGACATCTCGTCGGTATCCGTCCTGCCGCCCGCGATATATTTCAACACGGTGAGCGTCGCAAGGCCGCGCGGGGAGGGCGCCCTGCTCTCGCTCGGCGACTGTTCCGTTTCGGGACTGAAAAGCCTGTTGCAGGGCAAAGAGAAAGCGTTGGATGCCGTATGTGAACGGGGAACGGTCGATCCGCGGCAGGCTGTCGAACTCCTCCTCGCGGTGAAGGAAGCGGCCGGAACGGAAAGGTCCCGGCCGGATATCGTTAAAAAGCCACCCTCACTTTCGCTGGCGGTCGGATCGTTGTCGGTCATCGTGGATGACCGGCGGCTCGAGGTCGATCTGTCGGCCGACCTGCGCGGCGATGCGTTGAACGCCTCGGTGCGACCGAAGGGCGGCGATGTGGATTCCTTCGTGCTCCTTTCCGGTTCCCGCGATAACCGCCGCCTGAGCGCCGTGTTCAACCGGTTCCCCGCCGAACCGTATCTCCGGCCGTGGCTCCCCGACGAACGGACCTATGCGCGGGCATTGCTCGACGGGACCGCCGATCTCTCCGCGGAAAGCGGGCAGGCGGAGCTTTCGATCGATCTTTCCTTCTCGGAGATCGCGATATCGCACCCCTTCCTCGATGTCGAGCCGTTCTCGTTGCCGCTCCTGCGGGTCTACGGGATCGTATCGATCGATGTGGCCAAGCGGAAGGCGTTTTTCAACGATCTGGTCTTCTCGCCCGGCGGGATGGAAGTTCACGCGCACGGTACGCTGGCAGAGCGCCGGTTCGACCTTTCGGTGGACATGAGGGATCTTCCGCTCAATCTGCTCGCGACGCTCGTGAAGAATCGCCTGTTCGACGGGTTTCTGATGGAGGGGACGATCGGCGTGTCGCTTGCGGCGGCGGGCGAGATCCTTCCCGGCGATGTCACGCTCGAAGCCATATCCATCAGCGGCTCGCTGAATGGGGTGAAGCAGTTGTCCGACCGGTTCGATCGCTACCGGAGCGGGTTCGATTATTTCTTCACTGACGATACCGGCGCCGCGTTCCGGGTCGAGGTTAAGAACAACAAGTTCACCTACGCGCCGCTCGCCCTCCTTCCTCCCTATGTGCCGCGCGCGGTGGTGCTGTCGGAGGACGCCGGATTCTTCCTACACCACGGCATCGATTTCGCCGAAATGGACGCCGCCTTCAAGGATAATCTCACGCGCCATGAACTGCGCGGCGGCTCGACCATAACCCAACAACTCGTCAAGAATCTCTTCCTGACCCGCAACAAAACGATCCTGCGGAAATTCCGGGAACTTCTTCTCGCCGTGGAACTGGACGCCACCCTCTCCAAGGAGCGGATACTCGAGATATATCTCAATGTTATCGAGTGGGGGCCCGGCATATTCGGGATCGGTCAGGCGGCCCATCACTACTTCGGCAAACTGCCCGAGGAACTCCTGCCGCACGAGGCGGCATGGCTCGCCTCCATCATCCCCAACCCGAAGCGCTTCTACCACGAGTACCGTAGCGGTTCTGTATCCGAAGCGCGGCAAGGGCGTATCCAGCGCCTGCTCGACCTGCTGTTCGAGTCGGGCCATATCTCCGGCGATCTCTATATCGCCTGTTACACCGCGCCGCTCATCTTCCGTAGCGAGACCGAAGGGACGGGAGGCGGCTGGTGAAGGTTTCCCCCGTCGTGTCGGCCTCGTGCCTTTCCTGCGGCGTCATGATACCCGCCGGCGATATGTTCTGTGGTGACTGCGTTCCCTACGCCCTTGCCCTGACGCGTCCTTGTCCCCGGTGCGGTGGCTTTATCGCGCGATCGAACGAAGATGACGGCGGGTGCCGGTTCTGCCGCGGTCGGGATTTCTCCTTCGATGCGGCGGCGAGTCCCTTCATCTACGCCGGGGCGATCGCCAAGGCGGTCACGACGATGAAGTATGGCCCGATCTACCGCATGGCGGTGGCGATGGGACGGTGGCTTGGTGACCGAGTGCCCGACGAGATGCGCATTGCCGACCGCGTGGTGTTCCCGCCGATGAACCGTATGGCGCTCTTTTTGCGCGGGTTCAATCAAGCGGCCGTCATCGCCGACGAAGTGGCTCGACGGGCCGGAATGTTCCTCGATCCCCACACCCTCAAGAAGGTGAAGCGGACCAAACAGCAGGCCGAACTGTCGCTCGACGAACGGAAACGGAACCTTGCGGGCGCCTTCGCCCTCACCCGGCCGGTGACCGGCAAGCGGTTCCTCCTCATCGACGATGTCGCGACGACCCTCACCACCGCCAATGAGATAGCGAGGCTACTCAAGATGAACGGCGCAGACAAGGTCTTCGTGCTGACCTTCGCCCGCAAATCGCTTCACTTCGACTGAATTTGTTGTTATTTCCCCTCGTTTCTGCTAGGGTGGGGCCGGGTAAGCCATTCATCGGGGGCTTTTAATGGCTGGACAGAGAGAACACTGGGGCTCGAAACTCGGCGTCATTCTCGCGGTCGCGGGGAGCGCGGTGGGGCTGGGCAATTTTCTGCGCTATCCGGCGAAGATGGCCCTGAACGGCGGCGGCGCCTTCATGATACCCTATCTTGTCGCGTTCCTCCTGCTCGGTATCCCACTCATGTGGATGGAATGGACACTCGGCCGGATGGGCGGCCAGCGCGGCTTCGGCACGGCGACCTCGATCTTCGCCTCGGTCACCCGCAATAGCATGGTCGCCCGCATCCTCGGGGCTATAGGCATCCTTGGTCCTTTCATCATCCTCGTTTATTACACCTTCATCGAATCGTGGACGCTCGCCTATGCCTACTTCGCCTTCACCGGAGAACTGACGACGATGGGCGATCAGGCAGGGATGAAGGCGTTCCTGTCGGGCTATCAGGGACTGGTCGCCAATGAACATTTCTCCGGCATCGGCATCGCCTATATCTTCTTCATGATCACCTTCTCTCTTAACTTCTTCTTCATCTACCGCGGCATACAGGGCGGTATCGAGAAACTTTCCCGCATCGGGATGCCGATACTGCTGATACTCGCGGTGCTGCTGGTCATCCGGACGCTGTCGCTCGGCACCCCCGATCCGGCACAACCGGAACTATCGATAACAAACGCGCTCAATTTCATCTACACCCCCGACCTGGCTAGTCTCGGGAACGCCAAGGTCTGGCTGGAGGCGGCGGGGCAGATATTCTTCACCCTATCCATCGGCATGGGGGTCATCATCGCCTACGCCAGTTATCTCAAAAAGGATGACGATGTGGTCCTCTCGGGGCTCTCGGCTGCGTCCACCAACGAATTCTGCGAGGTCATTCTCGGCGGTTCGGTGGTCATCCCGGCCGCCTTCGTCTTTCTCGGCGCGGCGGGTACGATGGAGGTCGCCAAGAGCGGACTCTTCAATATCGGCTTCGTGACGATGCCGCTCATATTCGGTAAGATACCGCTCGGGGCGCTGTTCGCGGGGGTGTGGTTCCTGCTGCTGTTCATCGCGGGCATCACCTCGTCGGTCTCGATGGTGCAGCCCGCCATGTCGTTCCTGCAGGACGAACTCAAGGTCGACCGCAAAAAGGCGACCGGTATCCTCGGCATCATCGCGTTCCTTGCCTGCCAGCCGGCGATATTCTTCCTCGGTCACGGCTTTGTGGACGAACTCGATTTCTGGGGCGGCACAGTGTTCCTCGTCCTGTTCGCCACGGTCGAGACCGTCATCTTCGGCTGGGTCATCGGTATCGACAAGGCATGGGAGGAGATGCATCAGGGGGCCGATATCCGTATCCCGTCCGCCTACAAGTTCATCATCAAATATGTGACGCCGCTCTACCTCTTCGCGATACTCGGTGCGTGGAGTTACCAGCAGTTCATCCCGACGATACTTATGGAAGGGATCGCGGAGGTCGACAAACCCTACATCTGGGGAGCGCGTCTGCTCGTTTTCGGTGGACTCGCCGCGGTCATCGCGCTCACCGTTTACGCGGCCAGACGAATGAAGAACGACGGGGCGGCTGGAGGTGCGGCATGAATATCGAGGCGATACTTTTCATGGCGCTGTCGTGGGGGAGCATCGTTGCGCTCCTTGTTTTTTCGTACTACCGGATGTTCCGGAAGAAATAGGTCCCCAACCCTTATCAAGGAGGCATACATGACCAGATGGTTCACCCTGTGCGCGGCGGTGTTTTTCGCGCTGTTGTTCGTCGCCTGCGACGACAATGACAAGACAACGACCGATCTCGATACCGTCGCCGACACCGACGCGGCGACCGACGGGACCGTTACCGACGATGTCATCACCGACGACATTCTGACCGATACCGAAGAGACGCCGGATGACGATGCCTTCGTCATCGGCGACTGTACCAAGGTGATGGTGCAGGATATCGCCATCGTAGAAGGTTTCTATGAAGGCGCCTTCTCGATGGATCTCGGCGAGGCCGCTCTGCCCGATCTCTTCTCGATCCAGTTCTATGTCGATGCCACCACGGTCAGGGCCGTCTTGACGGTGGTGGCATCGACATAGAACTGGGTCGAGAAGAGATCGGGCAGAGCGGCCTCGCCGAGATCCA
>JAKQHE010000237.1 GCA_029573155.1 bacterium | reverse complement strand
ATGTCGATACCGCGACGCTCAAATACCAGATCTGGCAGGTGGCGGCCGACGGGACGGTGACGGCGCTTACCGCCTTCGCCGGGAAGCAGGTGTTCGATGTGGGCTATTATCCCGAGACCGAAGAACTGATCTATCTTACCTACGACGGCGACGCTTACGCGGAACTGGTCGACCCGGTGGCGACGACCATCTACGCCGCGCCGCTGTCAGACCCGAACGATATCAAAGAGATAGCGACTTATAACGATACGCCGCGTATCGTTTCGCTTGCCTACTGGCAGGAACACCTCTTCGCCGGCACCAACGATTGCCGCATATTCCGGGCGAACGCCGAATAACCTTTTTAGTTCTTATCTCGTATAGATCGGCGTGATGTCGATGGGGATGTCCTTGAGTTTCTCGAGGGCGTCGAGGATGTCCTTGCCGGGATGGGCCCACTTCTTCACGAAGGCCGCCGCCTCATCGGGCGTCGCCGCCGCCTCGATGCGGCACAACTCCTCCAGCAGGTCGTCGGCCGCCTTCGCGAAGTCGGCGTCGTGCGTCTCGAACGAACCGTCGGGCTTCACCTCGATGACGCCGCGATCCTTCATCCAGTTGTATTCGATGACATTCGCGCCGCCGTGCGCCTCATGGACGCCGAACCGCATCGAGCGGAAAAGTCCCGCGAAGAACGAATCGAGCATCTGTCGCGTGCCGAACGCCGGGACGCCGTACTTGCCGCCCATTTTGAGGAGCAGGACGAGCCCGCCCGTGTCGGCCTTCGCCTCTTCGACGGTGGTATAGGCCGAACCGATGGCCGCCGCCACCTTCGTGCCGTCGGCGCGGTAGGCGGGGCCGAGTCCGTGGCTCACCTCGTGCATGAGGACGAAGAAGAAGTAGGGATCGAAGTCGGCGGTGATGCGACCCTCCGATATCCGTTTGGCGATGACCGAGGTGCAGGTCTTGAACTTCGCCTGCATGATATTGTAGATCATCACCTGTTTCCAGCCGACATTGCCGCGGACCCACGGATCGTTCGGCAGGTTGAAGGCGCTGGTCATGATGCCGTGGTAGGCCTCGCCCGATGCGTAGAGTTCGTGCGCCACCACCATCGGCGCCATTCCGCCGACCGCCGGTTTCGCGCCGGCCGGCATCGGGAATGCGGCGTTGAGTTTGTCGAGGTTCATCTCGATCTCTTTCAGTCGCGCACCCTTTTCATGGTCGACCGCCAACAGGAAGCCTTCGTAGGTCGATTTGAGGCCCAGCACGCCGTCGGCGTAGACCTCGAAGGGGCCGAAGACGAGTTCCAGCGGCGCGTCGGTGAGTTTCACCCATTCGGCCTCGGTCTCGGGGTATTTGCCGGTGAGGAGCCCCTCGGCGCGGTTGAGTATGTACTTCTTGAGCCCTTCGTGTTTGATCAGAGCGGCCGCCTTCTTCAGGTGTCCGGCGAGCCGTTCGAGGTCGGCGCGGTGATATTCATGGTAGGGGATCGCCGTGAGTTTGTCGCCCTCCTTGCGGACGACGGTGTAGGTGTCGCGCAGTTTCTCCTGTTCGGCGGCGGGAAGTTTCGCGAAGGCCGCCTCGAGCGCGGCGGCATCCATCCCGTCGGGATAGAAGGCGCAGCCCTTGGCGCGGTCGGGGAGGTCGTCGGGGTAGACGGTGGCGTAGTCGCTGAGTTGGTCCCACGGCCCCTTGAAGCGGTGGTAGAACCGTTTTTTCTCCTCGTCGGACCCGGCCATCACCTTTTTCCAGAGGACGGGAAGCCGTTCATCCTGCTGGCGCAGGTAGATGTCGGTCACCACATCGAGCGCCGCGATGAGGTGCGGCAGGGCATCGCGGATGTCGTCGGTCAGTTTGGTCAGGTCGTAGCCGACCTCGATGGTCTTGAACTTCGCAAGGGCCTCGGCGGCGCGGGTCATGGGAACCTCCCTGAAATGGTTTTCGGTCGACGAAGGATAGCGCGCGGCGGCGGTGAAGTCAAAAGAAAAACCAACCGAAGCACCTCTCTCCCCCCATTCTTCTTGCGTTTTTATGCCGATATGATATCCTTCGTCGGTTGTTGTCTTCAAAAAAGGGAGGGCTCCATGAAGATCGTTCGCCTGTTCATCGTTTCGGCGTTAAGCATCACGCTCCTTTTCGCCTGTAGCGAGAAGAAAAGCGACACCTTTACGCCGAGGACCGCTAAAAAGACCGTCACGGCGGCTACGGGCGGCACCGTTTCGACGACCGATGGCTCCGCATCGGTCGAGATACCGGCAGGCGCTCTTGCGCAGGACACCGAGATAACGATAACCGAGAAGAAGAAGGACGACTATCCCGAGGAGGAGAAACTGGCCAGTTCGGTCTGGCATTTCGGCCCCGACGGACTCACCTTCTCGAAACCGATCACCATGAGCATAAAACTCGACCGCAACAAGGTGGAGGACGAGGTCGGCGTCATCGCGGTCCACCGCGAAGGGGCGTGGCATTCAAAGGGCTACGCGGGGGGCGAGTACGCGGCGGGCGACCCCATCAT